>CALJEX010000123.1 GCA_938074525.1 uncultured Gammaproteobacteria bacterium | reverse complement strand
TGGTTTTTGAAAATCACTCAATATGCCGATGAATTATTAGAGTGTGTGAAAGAGTTAGATGGCTGGCCGGAACAGGTGCAAGTCATGCAGCAAAATTGGATTGGTCGTTCCGAAGGCTTACAGTTTTCATTTGATGTAGAAGGCGGTCTACCTTCTATGCAGGTTTATACCACGCGTCCAGATACGTTGATGGGTGTGAGTTATGTTGCCATTGCGCCTGAGCATGAATTAGCGTCAATCGCAGCCAAAGACAATACAGATGTAGCAAACTTCATCGAAAAATGTAAGCAACGCAAAGTGGCTGAAGCAGAAATCAACACCGCAGAAAAAGAAGGTGTGGCAACAGGTTTATTTGCGTTACATCCTATTACTGGTGAGAAGCTTCCTATCTGGATCGCTAACTTTGTATTAATCGAATACGGTACTGGGGCAGTCATGAGTGTACCTGCTCATGATCAACGCGATTGGGAGTTTGCACGTAAGTATGATCTACCAATTAAACAAGTCATCTTCCCTAAAGAGTCATCGCAACAAAGTGATATCAGTCAGCAGGCGTACACAGAGAAAGGTGTACTGAATGAATCTGGTGAATGGGATGGGCTAACATCTGAGCAAGCGTTCATTGCGATATCGGAAAAAATAGAAGCTAATAACCAAGGCGAACGCACAGTCAATTTCCGTTTGCGGGATTGGGGTATTTCGCGTCAGCGTTATTGGGGTTGCCCAATTCCAATGATTTACTGTGATGATTGTGGTGCGGTAGCCGTGCCGGAATCAGATTTACCCGTTAAGTTGCCTGAAAATGTTGAAGTGACAGGGGCAGGCTCGCCGCTCGCAACAATGTCAGAATTTGTAGATGTGGCTTGTCCAAAATGTAGTAAGCCTGCAAAACGTGAAACAGACACCTTCGATACATTTTTTGAATCAAGCTGGTATTACGCGCGTTATTGTAGTACTGATAATAAAGACAAAATGCTAGATGAGCGTGCTAATTATTGGCTGCCGGTGGATCAATACGTCGGTGGTATTGAGCATGCGGTATTGCATTTATTGTATGCACGTTTCTTCCATAAATTGATGCGTGATGAAGGTTTGATTAGTTCTGATGAACCTTTCACTAATTTGCTTACTCAGGGCATGGTGTTAAAAGACGGCACTAAAATGTCTAAATCCAAAGGCAATACAGTCGATCCTGAGCAACTGATTGAAAAATTTGGTGCTGATACGGTACGACTATTTACAATGTTTGCAGCACCGCCAGATAATTCTTTGGAATGGATTGATACAGGCGTAGATGGTTCGTCGCGATTTCTTAAAAAATTGTGGCGCTTTATCTATTTACACTTGCAAGCGAATGCAACTGTACCAGCGGCTATTAACCCAGCAGATTTAAACTCTGCACAAAAAGAGTTGCGCAATAAAATTCATAGCACGATTAAAAAAGTGAGTGACGATATCGGGCGTCGATATACATTCAATACTGCTATTGCTGCCAATATGGAATTGCTAAACGACTTGTCGGCGCTAAAGCAGCAAGATGACAATGATCGCGCTGTTATTCGAGAGGGGATAGAAGCAATTGTATTAATGTTGTCGCCAATTGTTCCACATATATGTTCAGACTTATGGGGATCATTAGGTCATTCGAACCAGATTGAAAGCCAACCCTGGCCGAAATATGACGAGCAAGCATTAGTGCGCGATACACTTGAGTTGATGGTTCAAGTCAACGGTAAGTTGCGCGATAAAATTAATGTTGCCGCCGATGCTGAAGACGAACAAATTAAGACAACCGCATTAAATAGTGAGAAAATACAGAATCATATTAAGCAACAGCCAGTTAAAAAGATCATTGTAGTAAAAGGTCGCCTGGTAAATATTGTTGTCTAGGAGAAATGAGTGAATAAGCTAAAGCTACTGATTATTGTTATTGCGTTATCTCTTGTATCCAGCTGCGGTTATCGTTTAGCGGGAAAAGCAGATTTGGATCCAGTGTTTGAAAGCACGCATGTCAGTTACCAAGGTCGTGGCCAAGCAATGGCAAAGTTGCTGGAGAAGCAATTTGAAGCAAATAAATATGTGTTGGTCAGTGCTGAGCAAGCGTCAGCATTAGTTGAAGTGCTTTATGAAACCACTGACAGAGAAATACTATCTGTTGATGAAGATGGCAAAGTGCGTGAGTACGAATTGATTTTACGTGTAGGTGTCGACGTTAAAGATTCTGAAGGTAGAAAATTAGTAGGCACTCAAGAAGTACGTCTGACTAGAGACTTCCTGTTTGATATTAATGACGTGCTAGGCAAGGGTAGTGAGGAGCGAGCTATTTATCAAGAAATGCGCGCGGATGCAGCGCGTTTATTATTATATCGCCTGCAAGCAATTACCTTGGAAGTTGAAGAAGAAGTAAAAGAATAAAAATATTTCCTAACTTATATTTTTGCGTAAGTAGACCAACCACGTCATTCCCGCGCAGGCGGGAATCCAGCAGGAATTTGAAGTTGCAGCAATAAATCGTTACCGTTAGATTCCCGCCTGCGCGGGAATGACAAAGGTTAAGTATTTTCAAGTATCACCTTAGCCATTGCCGCTGAATCTAATTCGCCATCACCCTGCTTTAATAACGCTTGCAGGTAGTGATCTGACAACTCAGTGCCAGGCATCTTAATAGACTTTGTCTCTGCACTTTTCAGTGCAATGCGTAAGTCTTTTGCATGTAACTTTGTTTTAAAGCCAGCTACATAATTTTCATCAAGTACGCGCTGGCCGTGTAGTTCTAATACGCGACTATAAGCAAAGCCACCTAGTAGAGCATCTCTTACTTTTGCAGGATCTACATCACAACTGCGTGCTAATAGATAAGCCTCAGCCACAGCTACCATGGTTTGTGCGGCGACTAAGTTGTTACATGCTTTGGCCACTTGCCCGGCGCCTGATGCACCAACATGAATAATATTTTTTCCTAGGCATTCAAAAATGGGGGTAGCACGTGCAAAGTCTTCAGCGGCTCCACCGACCATAATAGAAAGGGTAGCGGCAATCGCACCCACCTCTCCTCCAGATACAGGCGCATCCAGCATACTTGCGCCTGCTTGTGAGAATTGATTGGCCATGTTTTGAGTCGATTCCGGCGAGATTGTGCTCATATCAATCACCAAGGAATTAGCCTGGATGCCATCAATAACACCCTGTGGCCCGACTAGGACTTGTTCTACATCAGGGGTATCAGACACGCATGAAATAATCACGTTTGAAGCTTCCGCTAGTGCGGCTGGGGAAGAAAAAGCCTCAATATTATTGGTCTCTAATGCGTCTACGCTGACCTGACGGCGGGCATAAACATTAATTTTATGACCAGCCTTGGCCAGATTCTCAACCATGGCTTTACCCATGATTCCTAGCCCGATATATCCTATTTTTTCTGCTACTTTTTCTTTTTGCATAGACCTAATATGTTGATTAATAAGCGTTAAAACACGTATATAATATACGAAATTGAGCCGCATCTAATAACTTTGACTGGAATGACTTTTTGGACCTAAATGTACAACAGCTGAATGATCATTTAGACAGGACACTGGCGCCTGTATATCTAGTATCTGGCGATGAACCTTTGCAGATAGAAGAGTCACTCACTCAAATCCGGGCTAAAGCACGTGAGCAGGGCTATGTAGAGCGCCAGGTACTATATGTAGAGCGCAGTTTTGATTGGACTCAAGTGACAGAGCAAAGTAGCAATATGTCTTTATTTGGAGATAAGAAAATTCTAGAGTTGCGTCTGCCAACCGGAAAGCCGGGTGTCCCTGGTGGTAAAGCTTTGCAGCAATATTGTGAACACTTGGCGGACGATGTGCTGTTAATTATTCAAAGCGGCAAAATAGAAAAAGCCACATTGAAGTCGAAATGGGTACAGGCAATTTCTCAAGCGGGCGTATTTATGCGTATTTGGCCGCTGACAGGGACAGATTTAGTACGTTGGGTACAAGCACGTTTAAAATTAGAAGAATTATCTGATGATCGTCAAGCAGCCGAGTATATTGCTTCACGAGTAGAAGGGAATATGCTGGCCGCCGCTCAAGAAATTGAAAAAATGGCCTTACTATCTTTAGATAGTGACAATAGCGATGGCAATCACCCTTGGATATCCAGTCAAACCAAATACAATGTATTTGATCTGGTTGATACCATCTTAAGTGGGCAAAGAAATAAAGTAATAAAAATTCTCGGTCAATTGCAGCGAGAATCTTTTGCTCCTAATCTGGTCTTATGGGGCTTAGCAGAATTAGTACGTGCGGTGATTTACACCTCGACACAAAAACGTGGTCAATCTAAAGGTGTTCAGAATGCGTTTTACTACAATAAACGTAATCAACTTGGCGTACACGCAAATAAATTTAACCGTGAACAACTTTATACCTTGCTGATGAAATGTGGTCAGGTAGATCAAATGATAAAAGGTCGTGCAAGCGGCGATGTCTGGCAATCGTTTACAGATGTTGCATTAAAACTAGCGCGTTGATTAGGTAAATAAAATGGCAGTGACACAACAAGAAATTTCAATAAAGCAATACATGCTTAATTTAGGCGAGCAAGCGAGTACAGCTGCGCGTCAGATGTCGGCAGCATCTACTGCGAGCAAGAATAATGCGCTTAACTTTTTAGCTGACTTATTGCTAGGGCAACAAGAAAAGCTCATCAAAGTAAACCAATTGGATTTAAAAGCAGGTAAAGAACGTGGACTAGAAGCGGCGTTGCTAGATCGCCTGGAATTAACCCCAGCAAGAATTCAATCAATGGCGGATGGGCTAAAGCAAATCGCTGGATTACAAGACACCGTGGGTGAGGTGTCTGACTTGGCATCGCGACCTTCTGGTATCCAAGTGGGGAAAATGCGTGTGCCATTAGGAGTGATAGGAATCATCTACGAATCACGTCCCAATGTGACTGCAGATGCGGCAGGCTTATGTCTGAAATCTGGTAATGCAGTGATATTGCGTGGCGGTTCCGAAGCGATTCATTCTAATCGTGCCATCGGTGAATATATACAACAAGCATTGTCTAAAGCCGGCTTGCCAGAATCTGCCGTGCAGGTTGTTGAGATGACTGATCGCGCAGCCGTGAATGAATTGCTACATATGGATCGCTATGTGAGCGTGATTATTCCACGTGGCGGCAAAGGATTGATTGAACGTGTTACCGCAGAGTCTACTATTCCAGTAATTAAACATTTAGATGGTAACTGTCATGTGTACTTGGACAAGGAACTCGACAATGAAAAAGCCATCGCTATTTCAGTTAATGCTAAAACTCATCGCTACGGTGTATGTAATGCCATGGAAACATTATTAGTGCATAAAGATGTTGCCAGTAGCGTGTTGCCACAATTGCAGTCTGAGTATGCAAGTCACCAAGTTGAATTACGTGGCTGTGAAAAAACTAAAAAAATCTTATCTGATATTAAGGATGCGGTAGAGCAGGATTGGGGTGAAGAATATTTGGCGCCTATACTTGCAGTTAAAATAGTTGAGAGCGTTGATGAAGCGATTGATCATATTGAAAAGTATGGCTCTCATCATACTGATGTCATCGTGACTGAAAATTACACCACTGCGCAAAGATTTTTGCGCGAAGTGGATTCAAGTTCAGTGATGGTGAATGCATCATCACGTTTCGCTGATGGATTTGAATATGGCTTAGGTGCTGAGATTGGTATTAGTACTGATAAATTACATGCACGCGGACCAGTAGGTTTAGAAGGTTTGACCACGCAAAAATTCATAGTCTACGGAGACGGAAATATACGTGAGTGATGCAAAGGCCGCGATAGGCACAAGAATAGGCATATTAGGCGGTTCATTTGATCCCATACACTTCGGTCATATAAAACCCAGTCTTCAGCTAGCAGAAAAATTTCAGCTGCAATCGATAAGATTAATTCCTTGTAAAGTTTCTCCTTTCAAAGATGATACATTTGCTTCTGCGCAGCATCGGTGGAATATGATTTCTATTATTAGCGGCAGCAGTGAATTGTTTGAAGCGGATTCACGAGAATTAGAGCGTAATACTCCATCGTATACCTATGAAACCTTGCGTGAGATTGCAAGCGAAGTGCCTAGTGAGACCACACTATTCTGGATTATGGGTGAAGATGCTTTGCTTGGTTTTCCAGGTTGGTATCACGCTGAAGACATTATGCGGTTATGTCATGTCTTGGTCATGCGTCGCCCTGGCTATGATGCGTCCGACGATGTTGAGACTAGCGAATGGTTAAAGCGTTATATGTGTGATGATAAAGATAAGTTAGAGCAAAAACAGAGTGGTTATATCTATATCACTGATGTTGAACTGTTTGATATTTCTTCCACACAAATTCGTGACATCGTGCATGCAGGTGAGCAACCAAGATTTATGTTGCCAGGTGGGGTATGGAATTACATTAAACGAAATAATTTATACCAAGAAAATATTAACTGAGTTTTATTCACTTCAATAGGAGAACATGTGGAATTAAAGAAATTACATAACTTGATTGTCGAAGCATTAGAGGATGTAAAAGGCAATGATTTAATTAGTGTCGATATGCGCGGCAAGATTGACATCATAGATATGATGGTAATTGCGAGTGGGACATCTGATCGTCATGTGCAAGCACTGGCAGATAGCGTTGTCGAGAAAGCAAAGAAAGCGGGTGCCACTGTCGTAGGTGTAGAGAAAGATCGTGCATGGGTGTTGATTGATTTATATGACATTATCGTTCACGTTATGTTGCCTGATACTCGTGAGTTTTATAATTTAGAAAAACTATGGCAATTGGAAATTCCAGCTGAGAAAACCCAAACTGTATAATTTTATTTATGCATTTTTCATTATTATATGTCAGTGAGAAACCTAACAAATGGGCGGAAGATGCATGCCAATCTTATCTGAAACGAATGCCAACTTCATTTGGCTATACGCAAACAAGACTCACTCCTGTTAAGCGCACTAAGAATACACATATTGAAACGGCTAGAGAGCATGAGTGGCAACTTATCCAGGAAAAAATACCTAAGCATGCTTTACTGGTTTTGCTAGATGAGCGCGGCAAACAATATACTTCTGAAAATTTTTCCCAACAAATTAATAACTGGCAACACAATGGCCAAGACGTGGTGTTTGTTATCGCAGGGGCTGATGGTGTGAATCCTCAGCATAGAAAACAAGCAAATGTATTGATGGCCTTATCTCAACTCACCTTGCCTCATGAGATGGCAAGATTATTTTTGACTGAGCAATTGTATCGAGGCTGGTCAATCCTGAATAATCATCCATATCATCGTATATAAAGTAAATGACATTTTCAAAATTTCACTTCATCGCTTGTTGATGTTTTTTATGCGTGCGTTATCCAGAGTGGCGACATCACCTCCGTAAAGATCCCCACAAAAGATAGTCGTCATCTAATAATATGCGTCATCCTCGCGAAGGCGAGGATCCAGCCAAAGATAATGCTAACGCAATAAATCGTTATCGCTAGATTCCCGTTTGCACGGGAATGACGGTAGAAAGATAGTTGTCATTGCTAGGTAAGAATACATGTCACCCCGCAAAACAAAGAATATACGTCATCCTCGCGAAGGCGGGGATCCAGCGAAAGGTTGAATTATATACAGTAAAATGTTGGCGATAGGCTTCTACCCTTATGACAATGGCAAATATATACAATAGTCACGATGTCTATAAAAACTAAAAATTCATGCGATAATTCCCGTACAGAATTAGGAAGCATTATGCCGATTGTATTGGCGTCAGCATCACCACGACGCGCAGAGTTATTGCAACAAATTGGGTTGGATTTCGATGTGTCGCCAAGCGACATAGATGAATCTGTCCATTGCAACGAGCCGGTAATGGATTATGTCCAGCGTATGGCCTTATCGAAGGCTACAGTGGCCCGTCAGCAGCGCTCACCTCAAGATATAATTATTGCAGCAGATACAACTGTCTCCATCGACGACACTATCCTTGGCAAACCTGAGAATGAAGCCCACTGTCTTGAGATGCTAGCAAGACTGTCTGGGCGAATACACATGGTGCATACGGCTGTGGTAGTGTCTCAGTTAGATTATGTGGGAAAAGCTCTAAGTTCTAGCCAGGTATCATTTCGAGCCATTAATGCAGTAGAAGCTAAGAACTATTGGTCGACAGGTGAGCCTAACGATAAGGCGGGTAGCTATGCTATCCAAGGGAAAGGCGCTGTATTTGTCGATAAAATAACAGGTAGCTATTCAGGCGTTGTAGGCTTACCACTATACGAACTAACACAATTATTGAGAGATACGGATGTCTCTATACTTTAAAGGAAGCTAGTGAGCGAAGAAATTCTAGTCAATGTGACGCCTAGAGAAACACGTGTGGCCGTGGTTGAAAACGGTGTGCTACAAGAAGTGCAAATTGAGCGTGTTGCCAGACGAGGGTTAGTTGGTGGCATCTTTAAAGGCTGTGTGAGTCGAGTCATGCCGGGAATGGATGCAGCGTTTATTGATATCGGTTTAGAGAAAGCTGCTTTTATTCACGCATCTGATGTAAATACTTTACCGCGTAGTTCCCAATCAGTCCCTGCAGAAGATGGCGAGGTTGTTCATGAAGCCATTTCTAACTTATTGCATGATGGTCAACAAGTGTTGGTGCAAGTGGTCAAGGATCAAATAGGCACTAAAGGTGCGCGCTTAACGACTAATATTACAGTGCCATCTCGCTATTTAGTGTTGCTGCCATATTCAAGCGATGTGCGACTATCAGCACGTTTAGAAGATGAGGAAGAGCGCGAACGTTTATCAGAGTTAATGCAAGAACTACTCGATGGGAGTGGTAAGAAATTTGGATGTATTTTGCGAACAGCTGCAGAGTCAGCTTCGAAAGAAGAACTGCGTAGAGATTTAGATTTTTTATTGCGCTTATGGGATTCGATTGTAGAGAAAATTGGAAAAGTCACTTCTGTGGCAGAAGTGTATTCAGACCTGCCATTAGCGGTACGCACACTTCGTGATTTGAATACCGATGATGTAGAAAATATTTATATAGATTCACGCGAAACAGTACTGAATGTAAAAACGTTCGCAGAAAAATTAGTGCCAGAGTTGGTGGGTCGAATTCAGCGTTACACTGGTGCACGACCTATTTTTGATTTGCATGGTATTGAAGACGAATTAGAAAAAGCTTTACGGCGTAAGGTAATGCTTAAGTCAGGGGGTCATTTAGTGTTTGATCAAACCGAATCAATGACCACTGTAGATGTGAATACTGGTGGTTATATTGGTAATCGAAACCTAGAAGAAACTATATTTAAAACCAATCTGGAATCGGCGCTTGCCATAGGGCGTCAGTTAAAGCTGCGTAATTTGGGCGGCATTATCATTATCGATTTCATTGATATGGCAGAAGAAGAACATAAGCGACAAGTGCTACGCGCATTAGAAAAAGTGTTAGAAAAAGACCGTGCGAAAACTCAAATATGTGAGGTATCACCGTTAGGCTTGGTTGAGATGACACGCAAAAGGACTCATGAAAGCCTAGAACATATTTTATGCGAGCCATGCCCAACCTGTGCTGGTGGTGGTTCAATTAAAAGCTCACAGACAGTTTGTTATCAATTGTTCCGCGAAATTATGCGTGTTGCACGTCAATATGAAGCGGATGAATTATTGGTGTTAGCTTCTCAGTCAGTGGTTGATCTGCTGGTGGATGAAGAGTCTGATATTCTCGCAGAGCTTGAAGAGTTCACTAAAAAAACCATCAAGCTTCAAGTGGAAACTTTATACACACAAGAGCAGTTTGATGTTGTGTTGCTTTAGTTGTCTCCGTGAAATTTAACTTATCGTCAATGATCAGTGCTGCATCCCATGCGGTACTTTATGTGGCAACTGTACTGTTAGTTATTTTAGCTATTTTTGTCACCATTATTCGTGGTTATCCTAATTTAAGTGATGTGGTTGAGAGCAAAATCGAATCACGTTTAGGTGAGATATTAAATGCCGATGTGACGATAGAGTCATTAGATATTAGCCGGCAAAAGTTACTTTCTCAGATTGTTGCTGAGAATGTGAAGATTGTTGACCATAACGACTCTGAAAATGTTTGGACATTAACGAAAGCAAGGTTGAGTGTAAATTTATCTAAATCATTATTTACTCAATCGTTAAAAATCAAAGAAGTGAGCCTAGAAGGCTTGGACTTATCGATATTAAGAGATGAGTCAGGTGACTTTCATGTCAATCAAGTATTCCTCATGCCTAAAAGCAAAGTGAATCAGCAGGGTGGTAACAACGACTACAGTGATGTTCATTTGCGTTTATTAGATTCTAATATTCGCTGGGTAGATGAGCTTAGTGATACAGATTATTTGTTTGAAGATATCGATATTGCGGTGGAGCCTAAATGGCGTGGCTATGATGTGTTTTTGTCGGGGATTCTTCCGCAGGAACTAGGAAAATCGGTACGCGCCAATATTAGTATTGAAGGTGATATTAAACAGATTGCTGATGCAAAGATTGATTTTTATATTAAAGCTAATGAATTTCGAGTAGCAGAAATTGCTAGGCGATTTGTCGGTGAAAGCGGTAAAAAAGTGCCCGTTACTATAGATTCTGAAGTATGGGGCCAGATTTCAAACAAAACATTAACGGGCTTGCGTGGTTCAGTGAGCGCGAATGATATTGTTAAAACACCATCTAGCACTGGTAGTAAATTATGTCTAAGTGACGAATATATTCAGCAGCTATCATTGCAATTCGAGTGGAATAATATTGATAGGAATTGGCAATTTCTTGCCGATGATATCGAAGTAGTGACCTCTAAAGGGAATTGGGCGGCGACACAAGCCCAGTTTGAACTGCAAAGGCATTCGCTTAATGCCAAGACTATATTGGCCCATGTTGGCGCAATGAATATAGGGGCTATTTGCAACACCATGCATTCATATTCTCCGCATATTGTTCGATTTGGAGATCGGCTAAAACAGTATCGTGTTAATGCCAGCATAGAAGACCTGTTTATACGCTTTGATTTAAAAGAAAATCATCAAACCTCATTTCAATATTCAGGTCAATTTAATGATGTTTCCGCTTGGATGGCTAAAAGTAATCGATCCATACAAGGCGTTAGCGGTTATGTTGTTGGTGGTGATACTGGTGGTGTTGCGCGCTTGAATTCAGACAACATCCAGCTTGGATTGCCTGTGATGTATCCTGGGTTTGATTTTAAATTCTCAGCCAATGGTGATTTAGAATGGACTCACCAGGGCGATGTTCATGAAGTGAATGCAGATGCTTTGTCTATTTATAATGATGATCTTAGTATGACTGCACGCATCAATACTAAATTGATAGGCAAGGAGATATATACAGACTCGCAAATCCATGTTGATTCGGCCAAAGCAAATGCGGTAGGTAATTACTTTCCTTCACTATTGAAAACTAGAACGACGAAAAAGTGGTTCACTGAAGCCATTCATAAAGGCGACGTAAAAAATGCCACAGTAATGGTACGTGGCAATATGCGCGCATTTCCATTTCATAAACAGTCTGGCATCTTTCAAGCTTATGTCGAAGTTGATAATGGGATTTTAGAATATAAAAAAGATTGGCCTTACCTGTATGGAGTCAGAGCCAATGTGTTGATAGATAAGGACCATATCAATGTTACTTCACAACAAGCCACTACCTTGGAATCGAAAGTAAAGAAAGTTGATATAAATATTGATTCTTTTTTGCGCGCAGTACTTAAGCTGAAAGGAACTATCGATGGGCCTGGTAAAGATCTACTCCAATTTTTAGGTGATTCTAATTTAGTGAGTAAAAATAACTCGGTGTTAGATCAAATATCTCTCGCGGGCGACTCACGTTTAGAAGTTAACTTTTCTAGATCGTTATCTAAAAAATTAATTTTGCCAATAGAAGTGTCAGGCAATCTCCATTTTCTCGGGAACACCTTGGATGTGAAAAAAGTAGGCATTGAGCTCAGTGACCTGGCAGGCGAAGTGCAATTTACTCAAGAAGGTGCTACCGGTGAAGGCTTAACAGCCACTGTTTATGGTCAACCTGTCATGCTAGCGATGAATCCAGCAGGAGAAGGGGCGTCGAATTTATCATTTAACGGTCCGTTCGACTTAGGGGCTTATCTAAAGCAACAATACCCTCGCTTCAGCCCATTCTTTACTGGGTTAACAACGGTTGATGGAGAGTTGTATCTGCCTTCATTCTTCAAGAAAAATAATCCTGATAAGTTAAAGCTTAAGATTGATAGTCAATTAGCGGCATACAAACAATATTCGGCGTCAGCAGATCAAAATCAGAAAGCGACAAAGCCAAACATAGATGTCGCGTTTGATACGGTGCAATTTCCTCAATGGCCTGCAAAAAATATAAAAATTACCGGTGACTACACAGATAATGCCTATTTTATGGAACTTGACTCCACGTTAGGTAAAGGATCAATTCAAATACCTGATGATAAGAATTTGCCGGTCAATATTGATATGAAGACGCTGATTGTTAAACAAGGTGAGACCGGCAAAAAATCATCAGTAGAGATTAATCCACATAAAATTCGACCATTTCTGTTTTCTAGTGATCAGTTGATTTTTAATGATTTGAAATTTATTGATGTGATTGTTAATACATCCTCTGTTGAACAAGGCCTATCATTTGATGAAATTAAATTGGCAGCTCAAGATTTAACGGTTGCTGGTAAGGGTGTCTGGAGCCAGACGCAAGAAGCAAACAAAAGCGCATTTGATTTGCAGTTGGAAAGCATTGATGTTGAAGATAGCTTGGTCGATTTAGGCTTTAAGAGTAGCTTGCGTAAAGGAGAAGCAAGTGCAACTGTAGCAGTTGAATGGCCGGGGGCTCCGCATCAATTTGATTTGAGTAAAATCTCTGGCATCTCGAGTTTTAAGATTAAAGATGGATCCGTTTCTGAACTAGATCCAGGCAATGCTGGTCGCTTGCTTGCGTTATTAAACTTGAGGGTGATTAGTCGTCGTTTATCACTAGACTTTAAAGACGTGATCAAAAAAGGCTTTGCATTTGATTCGATTAAAGGAACATTGAATTTATCTAAGGGTGGTAAGTTGCAAACAGATAAGATTTCTATCAAAGCCTCAGCTACAGATATTAAGATTAATGGCGAAACTAATCTAATCGATCAAACCTATGACCAAAATATCACTGTGACGCCTGCAATTACAGGAACACTCACCGCAGCAGGCGCGATTGTTGGCGGGCCAGTGGGAGCTGCAGCGGGAATGATTGTAGATAGAGTAGGTAGTGCTGTGGGGTTAAATAAAGTAACTAATGTTGAATATAAAATGACCGGCACATGGCAAGAACCGATAATTAAAAAAGTAAGTAAGAAAAAGAATAATGCAGCTGTCTCAGCAGGACCGCAATCAGGCCCGAACTGAAGTGGATATATAAACACCTTAAATACGTATTTATACCTTTAATGCTAGATTGTTCAAATTTCGATTTGTATAGGCTAGCCTAGATTCTGCCATTCAAGCATACTTCTAATTATATAAACCTCAACCTCAGGAAAATGAATATGAGTAAAGTTGCAGCCATTCAAATGGCTTCTGCTCCTCAAAGGGAAGCAAACCTCATGGAAGCGAGCCGATTAATTCAGCATGCTAAAGAGCAGGGTGCTGAGCTGGTAGTGTTACCAGAGAATTTCCCAATCATGGGGGAGAGTGAATCTGACAAGGTTGATATTCGTGAACCTTATCAAGATGGACCAATTCAGAACTTCCTCAGTGATCAAGCAAAGAAGCATGGCATGTGGATCGTTGGCGGTACAGTACCGATTCAATGCGATGATCCCAATAAGATATTAGCAGCATGTATTGTTTATAACGCTGAAGGCGAGGTTGTCGCGCGCTATGACAAAATTCATTTGTTTGATGTCGAACTAGGTAATGATGAGAGTTATAAAGAATCAGAAACCATTGCTAATGGAACTGAGCTAGTAGTGGTAGACACGCCTTTCGGAAAATTAGGCTTGGCTATTTGTTACGATTTACGTTTCCCTGAGCTATTCCGTCAGTTGGTTGATAAAGGTGCAGAGATAATTGCTATTCCATCGGCCTTTACAGCAACTACGGGTAAGTCGCATTGGGAAGTGTTAGTGCGTGCACGCGCGATTGAAAATCTTTGCTATGTGATTGCAGCAGATCAAGGCGGTTACCATTTAAGTGGTCGTAATACTTATGGTGATAGCATGGTGGTTGATCCATGGGGCAATGTATTAAATAGATTGTCTCAAGGTGCTGGAGTAATCATTGCAGATATTGATATAGATCGAATGGAAACGACGCGTCGTACATTCCCATGTCTACAGCATAGAACGCTAAAATAATTGAGAATTTATGGAAAATTTAGATATAGCACGAAATCATTTGTTGGCACCAACCGGCTTAAGTGATGAGGATATTAATAAAGCACTAAGTGAAGCATTAGGAGGCTCGATTGATGCCGCCGACTTGTACTTCCAATCGACTACGCGTGAGTCATGGTCATTAGATGACGGCATAGTCAAAGATGCTAGCTTCAATTTAGAACATGGCGTTGGTGTACGCGCAATGTCGGGTGATAAAACAGGGTTTGCTTATTCTGATGATATCGCTATGTCTGCTTTGCTAGAATCATCACGCGCTGCGCGTAGCATTGCAAAATCGACCGGTGTTAATGAAATGCAGTCATGGCGTGTGCAAACTGGCCATACTTTATATACACCAGATAATCCATTGTCAGTACTAAATGAAAATGAAAAAATGGATTTATTACGTGCTGCAGATACTACTGCACGTGAAGCAGATCCACGTGTGAAACAAGTCATGGTAAGTTTGGTCGGTACGCATGAAGTGATATTGATTGCGCGTAGCGATGGCACCTTAGCTGCGGATGTGCGCCCGTTAGTGAGATTTAATGTCAGTGTTATTGCAGAACAAAATGGCCGCCGTGAACAAGGTTCTATGGGTGGCGGTGGACGTTATGACTATAAAGAATTTATTGCGTCTGATGCCGCCAATGAGTTTTCACGCGAAGCAGTGCGTCAAGCATTAGTGAATCTTGAAGCGAAAGATGCACCGGCCGGTAACATGACTGTTGTGTTAGGTCCGGGTTGGCCAGGTGTGTTGTTACATGAAGCCATCGGGCATGGCCTTGAAGGCGACTTTAATCGCAAAGGCACATCGGCGTTTAGTGATCGAATTGGTGAGCGTGTGGCTAGCCCAGGTGTCACAGTGGTTGATGATGGCACATTGCCGAATCGACGAGGTTCATTAAACATTGATGATGAAGGTACACCAACGCAATGCACCACATTAATTGAAGACGGTATTTTAAAGGGTTATATGCAAGACCGATTAAATGGTCAGCTATCAAAAACAGCATCGACAGGTAACGGTCGTCGTGAATCTTATGCACATCAAACCATGCCAAGAATGACTAATACTTATATGTTGGCAGGTGATTGCGATCCAGAAGAAATACTTGCTTCAGTAGATAATGGTTTTTACGCAGTTAACTTTGGTGGTGGTCAAGTCGATATTACTTCTGGCAAATTTGTATTCTCAGCATCAGAAGCTTACATGATTGAAAATGGAAAAATTACGTACCCAGTCAAAGGCGCAACATTGATAGGTGATGGTCCTGATGTACTGACGCGTGTTGGCATGATTGGTAATGACCTCAAGTTAGATACCGGCGTCGGCACTTGTGGCAAAGAAGGTCAAAGCGTACCTGTGGGTGTTGGCCAACCTACTATGCGCATTGATGGTATTACCGTCGGCGGTACACAGGCATAACACAACAGCCATCCTTGGATAATAGCGCTATTAAGATTGGCGGTTTAATCAAAAATAACAAGATCATCAAAATTAATAGTGTCATCCTTACGAAGGTGGGGATCCAGCAGAAGGTTGAAAGTGTAGCAATAAATCGTTATCGCTAGATCCCCGTTTACACGGGAATGACACGAAATTTAGATTAAATAATAGTTCTATATGAAGCATTCAAAAGTCTTACTTCGTTCCCGCGCGACCGCCAAGGATGGCGGAAATATTAGAAATGTAGGAGCAATTTCTAATGCAGGCGGGAATCCAGTCGCAGCTGAAAAGTGCGGTATTGAATAATGACTGCTAGATTTTTGTTACAGGCGAATGATAGTTAAGGAATAAAATTTATGAGTACAACATTAGACAAAACAATCAATGACGAATCATTGAAATCATTACTTTCGCAAGCCGTAGAATATGCACGTGCAAATGGTGCAGACCAAGTTGAAGTCGCTGCAAGTAATGATAAAGGTTACTCCGTGACTGCGCGCTTAGGCGAAGTGGAAACCGTTGAGCATCATAACCAACGCTCAATGGGTGTGACGGTGTATCGCGGTAAAGCCAAAGGCTCTGCCAGTACTAATATAGTCACAGCTGAAGCTATCAATCGCACGATTGACTCAGCATTAGAAATTGCAAAGTTCACTGCCGAAGACGAATGCTCTGGCTTAGCTGATGCAGAACTAATGGCAAAGGATTATCCGCAGCTAGATCTAGATCATCCGTGGGCAATTGAACCAGATCAAGCATTGCAGCAAGCAATACGTTGTGAAGAAGTTGCACGTGATGATAAGCGTATCGTAAATTCTGAAGGCGCAAGTGTCAGCAGTATTAGCACACAAATGGTCTATGCAAACTCACATGGGTTTGCCGGTGAGTATCGCGGTACGCGACATAGTGTGAGCTGTTCAGTCATTGCCGGT
The DNA here is from genome assembly GCA_938074525.1 of uncultured Gammaproteobacteria bacterium. GTDB lineage: Bacteria > Pseudomonadota > Gammaproteobacteria > UBA4575 > UBA4575 > UBA1858. The sequence continues at coordinate 6,182 of CALJEX010000123.1, read as the reverse complement.
GATGATAAAGGCATGCAACGTGACTATTGGTATTCAGTAGATCGCAACGCAAATAATCTTGAAGATATAGAGTCCGTTGGCGCAATGGCGCGTGAAAGAACTGTGCGTCGCTTGGGCGGGCGTGGAATGAAGACTTGTTCAGCGCCGGTGTTATTTGAACCAACATTGGCACGTTCTATCGTTGGTCATTTGTTTTCAGCCATTAGTGGTGGGGCGCTTTATCGTCAGGCATCTTTTTTAGTCGACTCAATTAATAAGCAAGTATTACCAGACTGGTTAACCATTACTGAAGACCCGCACATGATTGGCGGATTGGGTAGTGTGCCATTTGATAATGAAGGGGTACGCACGCAGCCAAGAAAGGTAGTAGAAAATGGTGTGCTGCAAGGTTATATCTTAAGTAGCTATTCAGCGCGTAAATTAGGTATGCAAACCACCGGGAATGCAGGTGGTGTGCATAACGTAAGAATGAATGACAGTGGTAAGTCTCAACAAGAACTAATCAAAGCAATGGATAAGGGGTTGTTAGTGACTGAGTTGATTGGTCATGGCGTGAATACTGTCACTGGTGATTATTCACGAGGAGCGTCAGGTTTTTGGGTGGAAAATGGTGAAATTCAATATCCGGTAGAAGAAATCACTATCGCGGGGAATCTTGCTGACATGTTTATGAATATTGGGGCGATTGGTAATGACGTAGATGGGCGCGGTAATGTTCAGTGTGGCTCTATCTTGATTGAAAATATGACGATTGCGGGTGGTTCATAGTTTGCGTTGTAATCTTATTGCTTGCTTTATGAAGTGAGCTATTTTCTAGCTTAACAATAAATTCTGTTTTGCCTTCTTTAATGCTTTCTATCTGTAAGGGTAGTCCGTGTAACTCAACGTCTGCCCATATACGGTAAGAAGAATCTTCTTTTTTGCGCACAACCAACACAGTGTCGCGTTCACCGTAAATAGTGTTTAGCTTAACGTTGCCCAAATTTAAAATTTGGTAATTCTTTAATTTAGCTTTGGTGATAACAGGTAAATCCATTTGCTTAGGAATGCTGTTTATATTCGCCATAATCGATAATTGCAGCGTGAATAAGTCAGTGGCGCTTTCATTAAGATTAACTTGCAACTTTCGATCTTTATATTCTGACTGTGCTAACTGCGCATCCCATTGATAAAACACTCGTTCGCTTTTGTCTGCTTTCTTAGTAACGCGAATACGCTCGTAAAATATTGGACGAATGGCTCCATCGACTAATTGTAATTTAGAAGTGTCAGTGACGGCATCGCTGCCCACAAACATAGCAGCCAAACCAAGTGCGGTAGAGCTGGAATGGTAAGTCCAATTTTCTGGGTCAACTTGAGTTAAACTAACTTCTACTTTGCCCATACTTAGTCCGCCCACTTTAACTGCATACTCGGCAGTAAATGCCGGTGGCATATTAGGCGCGGTAAGAGGTAATGAAAATTCTTGTGCTGAAACATGGCTAGTGAATAACAGCAAACAAGCAAGCAATGTAGTTTTCATGGTCATAAAGAATTCGTTAGTAATCATGATAATGCTATTTCCATTTTAACGTCATTCCCGCAAAGGCGGGAATCCAGCTAAGGCTGAAAAGAGTAGCATTGAATAATGATCGCGAGATTCCCGTTTACACGGGAATGACGTGAAGTTTAGATTGAATAATAGTTTTATCTGCAGCATTCAAAAATCCTCCGTCATTCCCGCAAAGGCGGGAATCCAGCTAAGGCTGAAAAGTGTAGCATTGAAGAATGACCGCTAGATTCTCGTCTATATGAGAATGAAGGTGTGTAAATAAATGATAAGGCAAATAGTGCAGGTGAAACTATCAATCTTAAAGCGATTGTATTTGCTCGAGCTGCATAGGAGACGCTAACCGCTGGTTGTCGAAATACGCGTAACCTTCTTGGTAATGAATTCTGTTTTCGCATAGCCACTGTACACATTTAGGGTAAATGATATGTTCTTTTTCTAATACTCGCTTAGCCAGTATTTGTGCATCGTCGTTTTCTAAAATAGAAACACTTGCTTGTAAGATCACAGGTCCGCCATCAAGTTCCGTGGTAGCGAAGTGAACACTGCAGCCATGTGACGAATCGCCGCTTTCTAGTGCCCGTTGGTGGGTATTTAAGCCGCTATATTTGGGTAATAGAGAAGGGTGAATATTGAGTATTCTCCCCGGGTAATGCGAAATAAAAGTCGATTCAAGGATGCGCATAAAGCCAGCAAGCACAATAATGTCCACATCATAGCTATCTAACTTGTCAATCAGCGCTTGCTCAAATTCAGCACGATGTGAAAAATTTTTATGCGAGATGACATGCCGCGGTATGTTGGCATTGTCTGCACGTGTGAGTGCGTAAACATCGGCAACGTTACTTATCACACATTCAATTTCAGCCGCGCAATCACCTAAGTGGATATTATCTATAATAGACTGCAGGTTAGTGCCGCCGCCCGAGACAAGCACACCTATCTTGTTAGCTGATTTGCTCATGAATAAATAACATGTGAATCACCTTCGCCTGTTTTCACTTCGCCAATCACATCAGCGTTAATATTATGATTCGAGCAAGCGCTTAAAATATTGTCTGCATTGCTTTGTTTGGTAACAACCAACATGCCAATGCCACAGTTAAACACACGTAACATTTCTTCTTGCGCCACATTACCTTGTTCTTGTATCCAATCAAAAATAGGTAAGCGCTTCCAACTTTGTAAATTAATTTCTGCGTATAGGTTATCAGGTAACACGCGGGGTAAATTCTCAGTGATACCGCCGCCAGTCACATGACATAAACCATGGATAGGGTTATGTGCAATCATTTCTAGAATAGCTTTCACATAAATTTTAGTCGGCGTTAATAATGTTTCACCTAAAGTGCTATCGCCAAATGAATCGTTAAGCGATAAACCTTTTTGCTCTAATAATTTATTCACTAACGAGAAGCCATTTGAATGTACGCCACTTGAATGCATGCCAATAATCACATCACCAGCGCTAATGTTGTCACCCGTGATTAAGTTTTCTTTATCGGCAACACCCACACAAAAACCAGCAAGGTCGTATTCACCGGCACCGTACATGCCTGGCATCTCAGCGGTCTCGCCACCAATCAATGCCGCGCCTGCTTGCTTGCAACCTTCAGCAATACCGGTGACTACAGCCGCACTGTCTTCAACTTCTAGTTTGCCTGTGGCGAAATAATCAAGAAAAAATAAAGGTTCAGCCCCTTGCACAATCACATCGTTCACACACATGGCGACTAAGTCGATGCCAATGGTGTCGTGCTTGTTTAATTGATGGGCTAATTTTAATTTGGTGCCAACACCATCGGTACCTGAGACCAGAATAGGATGCTTGTACTTATGCGAGGCTAATTCGAATAAGCCGCCAAATCCGCCAATATCGGAGATAACGCCATCGCGGTGAGTGCTTTTGACTGCACCCTTAATTCGGTTAACAAGTTCGTTGCCAGCATCGATATCGACGCCTGCGTCTTTATATGTGAGTCCCATGGATTCTTTGAATGCAGTTAAGGTGTTGAAATTAAAAGAATTACATCTAACCACTTGAAATACAAGGGTTTTGCTGAAATATCTTGGTTTATTATGATATCTTTATACTTATAAATACTATAACACCGCATAGTGCAGTTGCTGAAATGCGGGAAAACCAGGAGGTTGTCTAGTCATGTTTAAGGCTAAATATATTCCGAATGTGATCACTAGCACTCGGATTCTTTGCGTTCCATGCCTGATATGGATGTTATTCCATCAACAGTTTGAACGCTCGCTTATTCTTATTTTTTTCATGGGCCTGTCCGATGCTCTGGATGGGTTCCTTGCGCGTTGCTATGACTGGAAAACAACCTTAGGTGCCTACCTAGATCCCATCGCAGATAAATTAATGCTACTCACCGCTTTTATCGCATTCGTAGTATTGGGCTGGGTGCCTTGGTGGTTAGCCGTTGTTATTGTTGCACGTGATGTCATTCTACTTGTAGGCGCGCTCTATTATCACTTGTCGACCAGGCAATTGAAGATGGAACCTCTGGCAATCAGCAAGATAAACACATGTGCGCAAATTATTTTGGCTGTTAGTTTGATTTACGCTCAAGTTGGTTCATTGCATGCACAAATACTAAGCGCACTAATGGCTATAGTCGTTTGCACGACAGTGGCGAGCGGAACACAATATGTCATGGAGTGGTCACGCCGAGCATCTAAGATTGCACAGAAACAAATGTAAATTTTCGAGTCATTCCCAAATCTCCTCGTGCTCCCAAGGTTCCATATCATTGCCAAGGCATTACGTCCCTCTCAAGGTATTACGTCATTCCCGCGCGACCGCCAAGAATGGCGGAAATATTAGAAAGGCAGGAGCAATTTCTAATGCAGATGGGAATCCAGCAAAATAGAAAAAGTGTGTTATCAAATAATTACCGTTAGATTCCCGTTTTCACGGGAATGACAAAGAGATGAATCTAATCTCTAAAACATTAATCCAGTCCCATTGCGCCCATGCGCAAGCTAAGCCAAACTAGCTAAATGAATTCAAGCAATACACAGCAAGCACTTAATCTTCAGCTTGCCCAAGCAAACACCTTTGAAACCTATTACTCGGGTTCAGATGCAACATTAGTCAGTGTGCTAAAAAATGTGGCTTCAGGCGTGCTAGAAGAACCGCAAATATTGCTATGGGGTGTGGCAAACACAGGTAAAACTCATGTGTTACAAGCGATGTGCCATATTGCTTCAGAGGCGCATAAGCGCGTTATGTATATTCCAATGAAAGACTGGCTAACCCAAGACCCAGCCAGTATTGGAGAACTACAAGATCTAGATTTAGTCTGCATTGACGACGTTCAAGTGATTGCAAAAAATTCGCAATGGGAAAAAGCACTATTTAATTTTATTAATCACCATCGTTCACAAAAAACAACAATCGTTATTTCATCACTATATGCACCCACTGAAAGCTTATTTGAACTGCCAGATTTAAATTCTCGTGCGGTATGGGGGCCAGTGTATAAAATAACGCCATTAGCAGAAGATCAGCTAGATGATGCTTTATGCTTTCACGCAAAAGTACGCGGCTTAGAATTGAGTGATGAGGTAAAAAGTTACTTGTTAACACGCTATCAACGAGATGTGTCAACGATGGTGGGGATGATTGATGTGCTAGATAAAGCATCGTTACAAGAACAACGCAAAGTGACTATTCCTTTTTTAAAGAAAATTCTAGCTACGCATCCTTCTTAGGACGAGTGTCATGAGTGCGGCAATACATCACCGTGCCAACAAATATCAACAAACTCATTGCAACTTGCAAAGCGCCCAGCGGCCACTGAGATGCACTCGCACAATTCCAAACACCAATCGTAAAATACACCCATATAAATAAAGTTACCCACTTAAAGGTTTTAAATCGCGCATTCAGCAAACCGCGCAAAGGCAGTAACAAAGGCGCAACAATAAATAACAAAGTGACACTCTTGGGAATAATGGTCACAGGATTAAGCCAGCCAATCCAAAGCACTTGCCCAAACAACAAAATGAAATAACCGGTGAGTGTGAGTGTGTAATACATTAGCTATAGTCATTCCCGAGCAGTCGGGTATCTAACCCGTGAATTATAGTCATTCCCGTTCTCTGTCATTCCCGCGTAGGCGGGAATCCAGCAAAAGGTATGAGGAAACACAATACTATCAGACCTCACAAAAGTATCAGAATGAAGTTACTTAAACTAATCACTCATCTTCAAAGCCAACCCAGCCACCCGCTTGCCCAAAGCAATACAGAGCCGAGACTCCTCATCACTAATAGCCAAACCACCATCATGCCCAGAGACATGACTAGCCCCATAAGGCGTGCCGCCGGAAGAAGTCTTAGCTAAATCAGGTTCGCTGTAAGGCAAGCCTACCATCACCATGCCATGGTGCAATAAAGGTAGCATCATAGAAAGCAAGGTACTTTCCTGCCCACCATGCATACTGCTAGTAGAAGTAAACACAGCCGCAGGTTTATTTTCCAGTGCATCTTTCAACCAAAGCCCACTCGTCCCATCCAAAAAATATTTCATAGGTGCCGCCATATTGCCAAAGCGAGTAGGGCTACCCATGATTAAACCAGAACACTCCTCTAAGTCACTGACTTCTGCAAA
>CALJEX010000122.1 GCA_938074525.1 uncultured Gammaproteobacteria bacterium | reverse complement strand
TAAAGAAGTTGCTGATGTAGTGATTAAATCTATTAAAGACGGCGAACATAGCTTGATTATTGTGAATTTTGCTAATGGCGATATGGTGGGTCATACAGCTGTGCGTGAAGCAATTCTTAAAGCACTAGAAGTCATGGATACTGAGGTGGGCCGTGTATTGGATGCCGCTATTGAGGAGGAAGTTAATGTTTTATTAACTTCAGATCATGGCAACTGTGATGAAATGTATGATGAATTAACTGGATATCCACATACACAGCACACCACTAATCCTGTGCCATGCATGGTGATTAATCATGAAAATAATAATATCAAACTAGAGAAAGGTAGAGGATTAGGTTCTGTTACCCCTACTATTCTAGAGTTAATGAATATTCCTATTCCTGGCAATATGGAAGAAGAGTCATTAATAAATTAATATAGCGCTAATCAAACGGGTTCCACCACTTCTTCTTATTTTTCTTTTCTTCTTGAACTTCTTCATATGTCGGCTGAGAAGCTAGATATTCTTCTTCAGTAGGCGGGACATAGCCATCATCTAACACTCGCGCCACTTCACTACTAGTAACCCCGTCTTTTCTAGCTTTAGTAGTGTCAGTAAGGGTTCTAATGGCATTAACCATTTGACTAGGATCTGCAGTATTGCGTAATTCAATAACGGTTGTATTGCCTTTTTCAAGAGCTTCGAATTTCCGTTTCACGAAAAATTTTTTATCAGGGGATAAATCAGACCAAGGGTCGGCAACAACATACTTGCGTTTGATGTCATCACTGGAAATTTCTAAATGTCTTGCTCCAACTAAACCAAGTAGTTCGCTACTAGAATTATTCACCCTCAAATTATCACGTGATACTGAAAATGCTATATCAGTACACTCATTAATCCAATTTTCTACATTGGGAGATGCTTTCCATTTGACGCAGACTTTACTTATGTAATTTACGTGAGTGGGTGTGATATCAACTGATCGTGCTTTTAAGCCTCCGCGTAGTGCATTAGTTGCTTTACGTTCATCAGCACTTATACCGCCAGTGGTATAGCCCTCTTGAACAATAACCACGGGTTTTTGGTACGGTTGATAACTAGGTGTACTTTTCTCGCTAGAGAAGGAACAAAGTTTTGTGATTTGTTCTTGGTTGAAGCCCTTATCCAAGTAAAATTGAATAGTGCCTTGATCGCAAGTTGCAAAGCTTATGGTTGGAATCAGAACGAAAATAAGTAGTACAAATAGGCGCATGTTAATTGTCTGTGAGTAAACCAGTTAATTTATAGATTATAGTATGAAGATATAGTTCATGTATCTACCATGAGAGCTAATTTTTAATATTTTCCCATAAAAAAAGCCTCCATTTCTGGAGGCTTTTTTATACCCTCGAAGTGTAGGCTAAGAGAATATTATCACGATTGTATTACAAAGAACTAAATTAGAATCCTGCAGTAATACTAAATGCCCATACAGATGAATCTGCACCGTTAGCTATAGTACCGCCACCAGCTGGATAAATACCAGTGTCATAACGAGAATTGTCTTCGTTATCTACGTGTGCATATTTAACAGCAAACATGGTGCCACCAGGAGTCGTGTAACCAATACCACCAGAGTATGCAGTGGCGTCTGTGTCATCTTCAGTAGTACAGCCTGTGCTACAGTCAAATTCGTCAGCGTCCATGTACATACCGCGGACGTCCCAGCCATTACCAAATGCATGAGTAAATGAAACTAACCAAGTGTCTTTCTCAAGATCTAAGTCATTACCACCGTCTGCAACGGATACAAATGTTGCATTGGTTGTAGTACAATCTTCCCAGTCATACTCGATATTTTCCCACATAGCTGCTATGGCTGTTGATGCGCCGCCGCCCCATTGGTGAGTGAATTTACCGGCAAGACGGTAACCAGTGTCATCTGAATCAGAACAAGCGAAATCAACTGCAGCCCACTCATCATGCTTTGAGTAAGTTGCTGCTAACCAAATATTGTCTCCGCTAGCAAGATTAGTTGTGTAAGAAATACCCCCTTCGTACATCCGAGGGTCAAGTTTCTTATTACTTCCAGTAGAGTCAAGAACTTCAGTATCGCCTTGTCCGCCATTAGTTGTTGCAACTCTGAAGTGCAATCCATTTAAGCTAGGTGACCAATACTGTACTAAACCACTTTGACGTTTGTTAAAACCGTTAGCGCCTATTGCGCCACCGCTTCCAGGGTTCTCACCAGCAAAACCTGAGTTTGCATAATCACCACTATTGATGGTTCCCATTAGCGCTGTATGAGAAGTGAAGTCAGCATCCCAATACGGGTCAACCCACCCAGCAACCACTTCGTTATAAGGCGATAGCCAGTTACCCCACATGATTTCACCGAAAGCACCGCTAAGACTGATTTTTGAGTTACGGTTACACCATACATCACCAGCACCGTGACCAAAGTTCAAAAATTGCTCACACTGGAAGTTAGTCTTAACTGCTTGACCACCCATAGATAAACCTGTTTCAACACTTCCTCTGAAACCAAGATGTGAAGCATTGTTTCTGATTCTTTGTTGTTTTCTGTCAGACGCTGTCAAAGCTGTGTTGTCATCGACGTCAGAGAACTCATAAGTCCAGTTCTGCCAGCTGTAAATTTGCCAGTCAGCATTTGCGCTACCAATTGTCCCAACTGCTGATGCGGTTGTTGACACAAGGCCTAGCGCTAGCGCCGTTCCTAATAGTTTAATTTTCATTTTAGATGTACTCCATCTTTAATATTTAAGTTAAATGTACTCGAGTAACTGCTTGCTGTGGATAGTGCGGTAGTGATTGAATTAACAACCAGCTTCCTCCCTTCCTTATAAATCCACTCAGTATTAGGCGTGACTCAATTCCTGTGAACTTTATTTATGATGCGAAAACAACATAGATAAAACCTAATACCTATCAAGCGTTGCAATCCTACCACAATAATTTTGTATATTTCCAACAAATATTCAAATCATGTTGTTTTAATGCAACATCAATGAAGGTTATGTAGAGTATCGAAATGTATAGGAATTTATTTTAAATTTAGAGTATTAGAGACTATTAATAGACTAATTTGATATCACAAATGAATTTGTCGTCAGGTATATGTACTTCGCTATTGTGGTAAATATGCAACGACAATTAAGAGACCATTTATTGCGAAGTCTGGTCTCTGAGGGTAAAGGCCTTCATATTGTCAGGGGATAAAGCAACTCTATCGACATTCTAAGTAAAAATATTAAATTTAATCATATAGTTACGTTATCACTATATGACTTAGAAAAATGACAGTAAATTTAGCAATAGCGCTAATTATCTTAATACTAAGTATCGGCTGGGCGATGTGGGGATGGGTTAACCGCTAATAACGGTTTATAGCAGGTCCTTTTTGGGAATAAATTTGATTGGGATAGGATCAGCATAAAGTTGGTCATTTATTAACTCAATTGAAATTCGATCCTCATGGGTCGTAATCTTCAGCTGCTTCAGATGGATATATCTCGTTGCTAAATAAGCACAGGCTAAGGCGATCGTCGTTTCATCATCATTATCTAATGCGTTAACAAGAATGTTAGCGATAAAAATCGCTTTATCTTGATCTGTAGGATGTTTATTAACTTCACCAGCGATACTGATCCCAAGATTTAACTTTTTATCGGTAGCTGCTAAATCATCCTGTTGTTTCTGGCTTAGAGGGCGATCGCGAAAATATTCTATGGTTTTTTCGGAATTTACTGTGACTACGAACGGGCTAAGTTCTGATTTGTCGTTCATTAATGTTTGATACTTCCTTCGTATGTATTTATAAGATCTATGCGCATTTTAATAAGTGTACGCATTAATAAGTCTGCGATATCTAGTGTGTCTTGAAGTTCCCATAGTTCTGAAAGAGATAACAAACTTTCTGTTAGCATTGAGTGGTGGCAGTTAGTATCCAATGTGTAGGAATTTATTTCCAACAGATAGTTCATGCTAACTCTAAATTTTTCAGATAGCGAAATTTGATAGAGGCATTCGGTGTCTAAATAAAGGGCTTTAATGCATTGTAGTGTTGCATGGTAGTAAGAGCCAGTCTCTGAATGTTCAATATCAAAACGAGGTGAGTATAATTGCTTGAGTCTTTTTGTATAATGTTTTTCCAGAGAATTGTAGTAGACATCGCGCTATAAACTATCTTCTAAGATATGTAGGGTCTCTTCGAGTTGTAAAAAAGCAGCGCTATTATCTAATAAATCCATTGGCTTGGGGCATTAACACTTTGAACGTTAGATTCATTTATCTTTTACTGGTTGGGTTAGGTTTAGCCATTTTTGTTGCATCGATATTTAGTCCGTTACTGTCGATTAGTGAATTATATATTTTTACTAACACAGTATCTATTCAGTCTGCTCTAGTAACTCTGCTAACAGAGGGAGAATGGTTACTATTTTTTATAATACTGACATTTACAATTGTATTGCCAAGCATTAAGTATACGCTGCTAGTGATTGGTGGTCTAAAGCCAAATTTATTATCAAGCAATAAATTTAAATTGTTAGAAGGTATTAGCAAGTGGGCAATGCTTGATGTGTTTATAGTGGCAGTTATTGTTGCCAGTATAAAATTGAAATTGTTTGCCTCTGCAGAAACTCACTATGGCTTGTACTTATTTGTGACGGCAGTTTTACTATCAATCATATGTGCGAGTATACATAAGCACCTTATCATTCAGCGTTAATATCATGGTGCGCATACTCAAAGTGATACTCACTAGCTTGATAATAATTTCAGTGGGCCATGCTCACAGTCCAATTGGAAACTATTGCCAACAGTTTAATGATTATGTAATTGAGTACGATAGTGCATACGAGTCTGAGCAGTATTTTCCGCAGCATCAGATAAATTCAAAGGAACAGGCATATTTGATTCAAGCTTGTATCGTTTCAAATAAAGCGCAAAAAGTTATCGGTTTCAAAGCAGGCCTGGTAAGTGCTTCTTCGCAAAATAGATTCCATGCCGATGAGCCTGTGTTAGGTGTGTTTACTGAGAAAAATTTATTAGATTTATCTATAGATATTTACATGGACAATAGAGTTTCATTAATAGAGTTAGAGCTGGCATTTAGATTAAAACAAAACATAGATGATTTAGCGGATCTGAATAATGAAATAATCGAGTTGGTTGATGCAGTTGCTCCAGCAATTGAAATACCCCTATTTCATTTTGAGAATACGAATGCTTTGATAAGTAATGACATTATCGCAGCCAATGTAGGTGCAAATATTGTTATGTTAGGAGACTTCGTTGCAATTGAGAATGTGGATATTGATTCGATTAAGGTTGGTTTGTTTAAAGATAATAAAATTATTGCCAGCAGCAAAGATTCTAATCCTATCAATATAAGGAAGTCACTAAAGTGGATGATTAAGAAAAGCTATCTAGAAGGGTATGATTTAAAGTCAGGAGTTATTTATCTGACAGGTTCTTTGATTAATCCTACTGTTATTGAAGAAAGAATGTATCAGGCGGATTACAGTCAGATGAAAGATATGTCTCTGATAGTGAAGTAATAAATTGTTACTGCAAGTCGGCTAATAAGTTCAGCGCTTCTTCGTCGGGGGATATATCAATCGCACGTTGTAAAAAATAGATGGCACGTTTTGAGTTTCCATCTTTAATGTCTAGTTTAGCCCAGGTTTGATAACGCTCTTTTATGAGTTTTATACCTGCTAATGCTTGTTTATTATTTGGATCTAAGTCGAGTATTAACCGATATGTTTCCATTGCATTATCAGAAGGTGGGGTGTTTAGTTTCTTTTGATTGATCTGAGATTCAGCTAATTCAATAAGCGCAGTAATTTTTTGCCTACCCTCATCCGCCGCATCTATCGTTGAAGGAGCTGGAATAATTGAGCTTGATGATGAGTTAACAGGGGCTATTACTTCATCAGAAGTACTGCTTGCGAAGAAAGTACTAATATAACTACGCACATCATTATATGAAATCATATTGGTAGTGAATAAATAATAACTACCGATGAGTATTGATAAGGCAAAGATTGTCCATAAGAATGCAGAATTGTTTGCATTAGATGGTGTTTTCGCAAGCTGCGCAGGTGTTGTAGGCAGCATGTCTTCATCTGCATATGTTGGGCTTAAAGGGTTGTTGATGTCCTTTAATGCTTCAATATGGTATGTATCTTGGTAATTCGCTTCAGTACCTGATTCTGGCTGAGTAGTTGGATCACTTAGGCTAGTAACACTGATAACTTGAGAACCATCTATGTTTACGACGTCGCTAGTTGTCGTAGCCATGACTTTTTCATAGATATTTTTTTGTGCTACATCTTTCTCGCTAAGAGTAGAGCTAGTTTCATCAATGTAGACTGTTTTGATGCTTCATCGATAGGCGCTGACTTTTTTTGAACAATATCTTGTTGTGAAAATTCAATATTTTCATCTTTACTACTAGACTGCGTAGATGCAGCAAATGAAAAATCTGCAGCAGGATAACTCGACAGCAACTGATTGCATTCGGGGTTTGTGAGAATTTTGTCAATAATGCCTGTGGTGATTTTAAAGTTGCCAGTGTGAGAGGCATACTTTCGGCACCATTCTAAAAGGGTACTGGCTTTGTATAGGTTTCCATTAGCATGAGAGGATATTCTCTTTAATGCATACTTATTGAACTTTAATTTTTTAGATTCGATACAGTCAGATTGTTTTTCATCAAGTGAGCAGTGCGCTAAACCTAAACGAGTAATATCAGAAATTTGCTGAACAACACCTAATAATCCAGGTCCACCTGCAAAGATAAAATTGACATTATTTTTACTACTATTAATCGCTAAAGCTAACTTAATAAGTTCATTGAGTATCTGCAGAGGAAGTTGATCTGCATCATCCATGATAATGGCAAAGTGGGTATCTAAGTGAATAGATTCATACACTACTGCAGATATCATAGATAAATCATGAGATGGGTTGTTTGATTCCAACTTATCTTGTGGGAAGGAGGCGCTATTTAAAAATATAGTACGAATTTGGTCGCTATTATCATCAAAACACTGTTGTAAAAATAAAGCCCCGGTTTTCTGTTGTGAGCTAGTAATGAGAATTACATCAGTACCGCTATATATATGTTCAAGCAATTTTTGTTTGGCACGGCTGTGACTACTATTAGAGGCTATATTTTCATCGTTTTGTAAGACGAATGAAATTTCATTGCTAATATTGGTTTCAGATAAATTCACGGGTTTTGATTAAGCTATTGCGAACGATAGCTGGAATATAGATAAAGATCAGCTTGAATACGTTGTCCTAATTCACGCATTTGCACTGATAATTAACTGTAATTTATATAATTAATTGAATGTTAGCGTGATTAATATCACATTGAAGCTGAAGGCCAGTGATTGCTAATTAAGTATGGGTTTTTCTAGATTAGCATCTGGCTATCTCATTGGCATAAAGCTGGCGGTATGAATTACCTCATTTTCTAAAATAAGATATCATAAGCCTTTATACAACATTAACTTACAATAGTTGAGGGAAGCTGTGGCTGATAATTCAAAACATGGATTTGCAACAAGATCGATTCACGCAGGTGCTCCGCCTGATCCAACGACAGGCGCGCGTTCTGTTCCAATTACCCAGGCAACAGCCTTTGTTTTCAAAGATGCTGATCACGCGGCCGCATTATTTGGTTTAGAAGAAGCAGGGTTTATCTATTCTAGATTAACTAATCCCACTGTCAGCGTATTCCAAGACCGGATGGCGAGTTTAGAAGGCGGTGTTGGTGCTACATGTACAGCATCGGGACATTCTGCTCAACTACTCGCATTATTTGCGTTAATGGAGCCAGGTGATGATTTTGTTGCCTCTAATAAGCTCTATGGCGGTTCAATTACCCAGTTTGGGCATACCTTTAAGAAGTTTGGCTGGAATGTAATTTTTGTCGATCCAATCGATCCAGAAAATTTCCGTAAAGCAGTGACACCAAATACAAAAGCAATGTTCACAGAAAGCTTAGCTAACCCTGGTGGGGTAGTGTGTGATATTGAAAAGATTGCTGACATAGCGCACGCAGCAGGTGTTCCATTGATCGTAGATAACACTTTACCTTCACCAGCGCTGTGTCGCCCCTTCGAATTTGGAGCTGATATTGTCGTCCACTCAACCACTAAATTTATTTCTGGTCATGGTAATGCCATGGGTGGTGCTGTGGTTGATTCTGGAAATTTCGACTGGTCGCAAAATGATAAGTTTAAAAGTTTGGCCGGTAGCTGTGGTGCGTATCACGGGTTAAATTTTCACGAAAAATTTGGTCCTATGGCATTCACTATGTATAGCCACGCAGTAGGATTAAGAGATCTTGGCCCTACCATGTCTCCCATGAATGCATATTTATCATTTACTGGTGCTGAA
>CALJEX010000121.1 GCA_938074525.1 uncultured Gammaproteobacteria bacterium | reverse complement strand
GACTTTGTCGAAGTAGATTCAGAGAAGGGATTTGATCTTAAGGTTGATTTTAAAGACACCGCAAAACAAGAACTGCAAACTTTTGCTGTACAGCAAAATACAACCACTTTGAGAAAGCGTGTCAATGAATTGGGTGTCGCTGAACCGGTAATTCAGAGGCAAGGCTTAGACCGTATCGTGGTACAGCTTCCTGGCGTGCAAGATACTACTCAAGCTAAAAATATCTTGGGTGCTACGGCGACTCTGGAATTTCGTATGGTCGATGAACAAGCAGATGCATTTGCCGCTAAGCAAACTGGACAAGTCCCTATTGGTGACAAACTATATTTCGAGCGTGATGGCACTCCAGTGTTACTCAAGCGCAAACCGAAGTTAGAAGGCGAATATATTACTGATGCGTCTTCTGGTCTTGATCAAGACTCCGGCGGTGCGGCTGTGTTTATTAATCTTGATGGTGAAGGCGCTAGAAAATTCAGAAAGATTACTGGTGAGAATATTAAGCGCTTGATGGCAGTAGTATTTATCGAGAATAAAACTGAATATTACAAAGACGATGATGGTCAACTGCAAAGTCGTACTCGCAAAGTTGAAGAGGTTATCAATATTGCGCGTATACAAGATGAGTTAAGCCATCGTTTCCAAATTACCGGCTTAGACTCTACGCGTGAAGCGCGTAATTTAGCGTTGTTGTTAAGAGCCGGTGCGTTAGCCGCGCCAATGAGTATTATTGAAGAGCGAACAGTCGGCCCAAGTTTGGGTCAGGATAATATTGATCAAGGTAAAAGTTCGGTCATGCTTGGTATGATTTTAGTGATGGTGTTTATGGTGATTTACTATCGAGTATTTGGCATTGTGGCTAATGTGGCTCTAGTAGTGAACTTGCTATTAATTATTGCAATTTTGTCAATGATTCCTGGAGCAACATTGACGTTGCCAGGGATAGCCGGGATTGTGCTTACCGTCGGGATGGCAGTTGATGCCAATGTACTGATATTCGAGCGTATTCGAGAAGAATTGCGGAACGGCAATTCACCGCAAGCGAGTATTCATGCGGGTTATGCAAAAGCACTATCGACGATTGCTGATGCTAATGTGACAACATTAATTGCCGCGATTGTTTTATTTACCTTTGGTACAGGACCTATTAAAGGTTTCGCGGTAACACTTTCTATTGGCATCATGTGTTCAATGTTGACTGCCATTATGGGGACACGTGCGTTAATTAATTTAATCTACGGAAATAAACAGGCGCCAAAATTGGCGATATAGAGACTATGCAATTACTTAACGAATCATTGAATATCAATTTTCTTGGCAAAAGAAAAATTGCTTGGGTTATTTCTGCAGTATTGATAGTTATCTCTATTGCGTCATTAACTACACGTGGTTTAAACCTTGGCATTGATTTTACTGGAGGTACTTTAGTTGAGGTTGGGTATCAGCAAGCGGTTGAACTTGAGCCTATCCGTGCCGCGTTAGAAAATGCTTCATTTGAAGATGTGATCGTGCAACATTTTGGTACAGCAAAAGATGTGTTGATTCGTTTGCCGGCTGCGGACGGAGAAAATGCGTCTGAGTTAAGTAACCAAGTGTTAGCTGCATTGCAGTCAACAGGTGAATTGTCAATGAGACGGGTTGAGTTTGTGGGCCCGCAAGTGGGGGAAGAATTACGAGATGATGGTGGTTTGGCAGTATTGTATGCACTGTTTGGTATTCTCATCTATGTTGCTTTACGGTTTGAATATCGATTTTCATTTGGTTCTGTCGCAGCATTAGTACATGACGTGATCATCACTATCGGTTTCTTTTCAGTCACACAAGCGTCATTTGATCTGACTGTTTTGGCCGCTGTGTTGGCGGTAATTGGATATAGTTTGAATGACACCATTGTTGTATTCGATCGCATTCGTGAAAATTTTCGACGCATGCGCAAATGGACGCCAATGGAGGTGATTAATGGATCTGTCAATCAGACTATATCACGTACTTTAGTCACATCATTGACCACGTTATTCGTATTGTTGGCGCTGTTCTTTATTGGTGGCGAAGTAATACATTCATTCGCACTTGCGCTGATAGTCGGGGTAGTTGTAGGAACTTACTCTTCGATTTATATCGCTAGCTCAATGTTAATTGTGCTTAACGTAACGTCCGAAGATTTAATTCCAGACGAAAAAGAAAACGAAGAGTTGGACGAATTGCCGTAAATGTTAAACAGATTTGGCGGCATTATTAATGGTAGTAATTAGATTCTTATAAATCTGGTTGTTGGCTGCGATGATATTACCTGTTTCCATATGAGTGTGTCCGCCTTCCAAGTCACTGACTAAACCACCTGCTTCTTGAATGAGAAGTACACCAGCAGCAATGTCCCAGGTATTTAAACCAAACTCCCAAAAGCCATCGAAGCGTCCAGCGGCTACATAAGCAAGGTCGAGTGCAGCCGAACCCGCGCGTCGAATACCAGATGTTCTCGCTAATAAAGCACGCAATGTAGCTAGGTACACTTCTAATTCTTGGTCATCTCGGTACGGAAGACCAGTGCCGATTAAACTACCGGTTAGATCGCGTTGTTTACTGACGCGGATGCGACGATTGTTTAATGTCGCGCCTTCTCCACGAGCAGCGCAAAATAATTCTTCTTTAAGTGGGTCGTAAACGACACCTAGCTGAAGCTTGTTTTTTTCACGCATGGCAATGGACACTGAGAAATGCGGGACACCATGTAAGTAATTAGTCGTGCCATCCAGAGGGTCAATAATCCATTCACAATCATCACCAGATTGGGCGCCAGACTCTTCAGCAAGAATTGCATGACTAGGGTATGCTTTTTGGATAATCTCAATAATTGATTTTTCAGCCTGGTGGTCAACCTCGCTAACAAAATCATTAGTGCCTTTAGAGTGAACTTTTATGTCCGGCAAGCGGTTCATGTTACGCAGTATAACTTGACCGGCTGCTCGAGCTGCGCTGACCGCAATATTTAATCCAGGTTTCATATTTTAAATAAGCGGTTCGTTTGAATTGGCGGCAAAGAGTAGCAGAGACGAATCAATTTGTAAGCTTAATAATCGATGAAACAGATGCAAACTAAAATCAAACAACCAAGAGTGGTAATGGTAGAGACATCGCATCCTGGCAACATAGGGGCAGCAGCACGCGCGATGAAAACTATGTGTCTTTATGACCTGGGGTTAGTGTTGCCTAAGCAATTTCCAGATCCAGTGGCCTTTGCGCGTGCTTCAGGTGCCGCAGATATTCTAGAAAATGCCCGGCAATTCAATACTCTGGCTGATGCCGTCGCAGATTGTCAGAATGTAGTGGGGATTACTGCACGTAACCGAAAATTATCTGCGCCGGTGGTGACACCAAAAGAGCTGATGCAGCAAATGCTCTACGGTTCACAGGAAATTCAAGTGGCTTGGGTATTTGGTCGAGAAAGAAATGGCCTGAGCAATGAAGAAATCGACTTATGTAGTACTGTGTGCACAATCCCTTCAAATAGTGACTACGGATCACTAAATATTGCCGCAGCGGTACAAATTTTATGCTACGAATGGCATGTCGCTCAGCTGAATATGCAACATGAAGCATCTAGGAAGAGTGCGTCGCAGGGTAAAGCGCTTGCGCCGGTGGCAGAAAGAGAAGGATTTTATGAGCATTTGTGGCAGGCACTAGACAAAATTGAATTCCTAGATAAAGACAATCCCACCCCATTGATGCGAAAAATGAGACGCTTGTTTGACCGTTCCCAAATGAGTAGTGCGGATATCAATATCCTCAGGGGTATATTAAAAAATTTTTTAAAACAGTAGGTTATAAGAATATTAGGCATTTTTTGTCCTACACAAGCCTGTACAACTAGCCCGTTAGCTATACTTGATTAAAATAGTCGGGTATTGGTATCATTTTCACCATAATGACATCGGTGATGAAAAATGAAACTTAGTACTAAAGGTAGATATGCAGTGACAGCAATGTTTGATGTGGCTATCCACCAAACAGAGGGTCCTGTGTCGCTGAGCGAAATATCTGAAAGACAAGGTATTTCACTTTCTTACTTAGAGCAATTATTTGGGCGCATGCGTCGGCGTGGTTTAGTTGCAAGTACACGTGGACCTGGCGGTGGTTATCGCCTGGCTCATGCTATGGATAAAATTGCTATTGCCGATATTATCACTGCTGTTGATGAGAATGTTGATGCTACTCGATGTGGCGGCAATGCAGACTGCCAAAATCAACAGCGCTGTTTGACCCATGAATTATGGGCAGACTTAAGTGCCCAGATTCATGTGTTTCTTTCGGGGATTACTCTGGAAGATGCCATCAATAAGCAACGCGTGGTTGAAGTTGCAGAACGACAAGATCGTATGCTCGGCAGTGAGCAACGAGTTGATTTTCAGTGAGCTTAAAAAACATAAAAGAATTTAATAAAGGATATTATCAGTGAGCGAGTTAAAACTACCCATCTACCTTGA
>CALJEX010000120.1 GCA_938074525.1 uncultured Gammaproteobacteria bacterium | reverse complement strand
GGAAATTGGGACTCGATTCAATAAAATTGCAGATAGAGATGTATTTCAAGCTGCAAACGCTATAAAATTCTGCCCCTTAATAAACGCCTGTAAAGGGTGTTTAGCTAACAGGCTATCCTTCAACTAACCAAATCAGGGCTTAAAACTTAATGACACTGCTTCTCGAAGAACAATACCAGGCCAGCTGGCAAGAGCGCCAGACACTTGCAGAAACGATGCAGCCAATTATCGGGCAGCTATTCAGGAATAAAGGCATTGTAATTTCCATTTACGGTAAACCGCTAGTCAATGCTTCTGCGATCGACATTATCAAGGCGCATAAAGCCGTTAAATTACACGAGGAGAAAAAACTCCGGTTGCGTGAGATTCTTCCATTTATAAAAGCGTTGAGTGAAATGGACCTTGCGCCGGCAAGCGTAGATATCGGGAAATTAGCTTATCGTTATATCAATCTTGATCAAGCCAACGGCCTTTCAATGGAACAGTTCCTGGAAAAGGAATTAGAAACCATTAAAAAAACCGGTGAGATTGAGAATAGAAAAGATGTTGTTTTATATGGGTTTGGTCGAATAGGGCGATTACTCGCGCGATTATTGATTGAACGAGCGGGGCCCAGTTCCTTATTGAATTTACGTGCAATAGTGGTTCGTCCTGGTAAAGAAGATGATTTGGAAAAACGCGCGAGCTTGTTAAGGCGTGACTCAGTACACGGCGCCTTTAATGGCAGCATATCAGTCGATAAAGAAAATAAAGTGATTAAGGCAAATGGTGCTTTTATCAAAGTCATCTACGCGAAGTCTCCTGCTGAAATTGACTACACCGCCTATGGAATAAAAGATGCGTTAGTGGTGGATAACACCGGCATTTGGTCTGATGAAGAAGGGTTGGATCAGCATTTACAATCAAAAGGCGTGGACAAAGTTCTGCTGACGGCACCCGCAAAAGGCGATATCAAAAATATTGTTTACGGTGTTAATGAAGACATGATTGCCGCGGAAGATAGAATTGTTTCGGCGGCCAGTTGTACTACTAATGCCATTACACCTGTTTTAAAGGCAATCAATGATAAATATGGAATACGTAATGGGCATATTGAAACAGTGCACGCTTACACGAATGACCAAAACTTGATTGATAACTACCACAAAGCGCCTCGTCGGGGTCGTAGTGCACCTTTAAACCTGGTGATTAGTACAACGGGTGCAGCGAAAGCCGTGGCCAAAGCGTTACCTGAACTGGCAGGACTTTTAACCGGTAACGCCATTCGCGTACCGACGCCGAATGTCTCGATGGCGATCATGAATCTGAATTTAAATAAGAGCACAGATAAGGAAGCGCTGAACGATTATGTTCGCCAAATGGCGCTCAATTCAGAATTACAAAATCAAATCGATTACACGGCTTCCAAGGAAATAGTATCCACTGATTTAGTGGGGTCTCGTCATGCCGGTGTGCTTGACTCACAAGCAACCATCGTTGATGGCGATCGGGCAGTTCTCTACGTTTGGTACGATAATGAATTTGGATACAGTTGCCAGGTCGTTCGCGTGATGCATGAAATGTCGGGTATACATGTACCCACTTTACCAATCACTTGAAGATACAAAAGGCGACAAGCCACGATTGGAATAAAAATCGGAATTAAAGGGCTCTGACCCCTTTAATTCCTTATGTTTTAGTTAGATAATTTTTTTATTTCCTGATAACGAAAACAATCAGTTGTATGGTCATTTACCATTCCGATTGCTTGCATATAGGCATAGATAATAGTTGGACCAACAAAGTTAAACCCACGTTTTTTTAGATCTTTGGATATAGTATCAGCCAGTTCAGTTTTGGCGGGCATGTTTTTCATGCTTTTCCAGCTGTTTTGAATGGGCTTGTTGTCGACGAACCGCCAGATGTATTTATTGAATGTTCCGAACTCCTTGCGAATTTCGATAAAGGCTTTGGCATTTTTGATTGCTGAACGAATCTTGAGTTCGTTGCGAATGATCCCAGGATTTTTCAATAATTGTTTCACCTTAGCTTCTTTGTATGTGGCCACGATATTGAAATCGAATTTATCCATTACTTCGCGATAAGTTTCGCGTTTTTTAAGCACGGTAATCCAGCTTAGTCCTGCTTGGGCACCTTCTAGAATAATAAACTCAAAATGTTTTTTGTCGTTACGAATGGGGACACCCCATTCTTTATCGTGATATTTCATATATGAGGTATCGTTCCCACACCACGCGCATCTTTTTTTCATTTCAAATCTCTAAATTTATAGTGAAATAGAGTCATATAGTGAAATAGGGTCAGACTCTAATTAAGTTTAAACAGTACATAAACGCACAATTAATTCGAGTCTGACCCTATATTTTCCCTACCGTTATTCCCGTGCAAACGGGAATCCAGCCAGTAGTTGATTCCTCAGAGGCTTTATTTTTAAAAACGTGGTCTGTCTCCTATTATTCTTGAATGATTTGTTAGCTGTCTTTATCACTAAGAACCTCGCCGAGTTGTTTCGCAATTTCACTAACACTGGATATAGCTGTATTAAGTGCGACTTTATCAGCTAAACTCGGGCTATAACTTAGGACTTCATCTTTTGAGACTTTATGCCAAATAGGTAATATCACTTTACTTGCATTCATCTCTTTTGCTACTAAACTATTTAATTCATACTGAGGCCAATTTTTTGCAAAGAAAGCCTCTGACAAAACGACCACACCATATCTAGATGACACTAAACCTTGATCTATTTTTTGCCTAAGACTGTCTCCGACTTTTAAAGTGGTTTCGTCAAACCAAACATTAAAGCCCATTTCCGTTAACTCTTCTGATAGCGGACGAACCAGGCTTTCTTTGTCTTCACTAGCGTGAGAAATAAACACATCGTACTCTACTGTGGATCTGTCAACAGCAGCTACTTGCTCAGACCCATTAAGTGTCTTTTGCAATCTCAACTCGTTTGTGATTTTTCTTTGATGAGACAATTGTTCTTGTTCTCTTCGTTTTTCTGCTTCTGATACTTTCTTTCTCTGTGCTTCTTGCGCACTAAAAAGATATCTCTCAGATGTATGAAGGGAATTTGTTTTTTGGGCAATTTTTTTGAAATATCAGCTCTATTCGCTGAAATTTTCGCCATATCATCATTTAGACGAATTAGTTTATTTTGGTAACTTCTAGCTGAGCTTTCGCTTTTTGTAGAACTCAGTGATCTCGAAGTACGTTCAGCCTCCCTTGCTTTAGATACCTCTTTTTTAGCTTCATCAGCATCTTTCTTTTGAAGATCTGCGATTTGTTTTTTATATCTCGCAACTTCTCTTTGCCTTGATTCAATGGTCATGATTATTCCAGACAGCTAATGGTTGAGCTAACAGGCACCAGCGTAGCTGGCGACCTGGTTGAGCGACTTGTTAGCAGTGCTCATTTTTTTTCTTAAATACATTTGGTATATGAAATGACGTAAACGCGGTATTCCATCCAATTTTTTCTTTGAAATATTGGAAGTCTGCATATCTGACCAGCTTGTCAGGAAAAGAATCTATCCATTTAAATGTTTGCCACCCGGATACTGTTAACAACGCCCGCAAACGTATTTTTGTCTCTACAACTACCTCCAACTTT
This sequence comes from uncultured Gammaproteobacteria bacterium, assembly GCA_938074525.1. Lineage (GTDB taxonomy): Bacteria > Pseudomonadota > Gammaproteobacteria > UBA4575 > UBA4575 > UBA1858. Next base: position 2,228 of record CALJEX010000120.1, on the reverse strand, counting down.
AATGTATCTATAGATTCGGAAGATATACCTAAATACCCTTCTTCAAAATACATAGGTGTATTTTCCGCGAAACCCTCGTAGATACAACGAATTGATAATTCAACTCGCTTTGAATCTAAAACTAATCCTCCATCATCGGAACGACTAACATTAGTTCCAACCGGGAGCATTAAATCAAATTTTTCGTAAACGGAACCATCGCTTCCTCTAATCGAAACTAACTCGCCTTCTTCGGGAGATTTATCAAATTTGGCTTTAGAAAATATTGGACGATCTTCAATTGGTATTGTAAGAATGTTAAGCACACGATTCTCTAAAAGAATATGAGGAATATCTTTTCGTAATAGTTCAGCAACATTATCTCTCATTGATGAGTTATCGAAATATTCAGACAAATGATTGGATAACTGTTCTAAAATTACAAACTCCGTTGCTTCTGTTAATATTAAAGATGGTTTAGAAGGGGGGTTGTCATTTTCAGCAGATAATTTAATAATTGAAAAATAGGCTATTTCTTTATCTTCTTTTACTTCAGGTTCTGTGGAATTTTCATTTTCCTGATGCCACTCGGTTAATGGGTGAGATTTCCATGTTTCTTCTAGTGCTGAGTTTTCTTGAAACACAGCATTTAAAGTACGCGATAAGTCATACATAAAACTATAGTGAAGCGGAGCGATTGTTTTCTTTGACTTCGGATTAATAAATACGGCTGCCTTTATTACCGTTTTCCCGGTTCTAGCACGAATAATTAACACCGATAAATAAGCAAGCCCGACAAATACAGATATCAAACCAAGCCAAAAAATTTGAGCCGCAGAAAGAGACAATATTTGTGGTATAGCAGTTGCTAGAAAACTTACTCCAATAGCCAGAATTATTGCGATAAAAATTAATTGAACTAATTCTTTGCGTTTTTGAAGCAAACTACTAAGCGTTTTGTTTTTCAATACCATATTCTTTTGTACGGCTAACAGATTTATTATACGGCCCTATGTCCAGTTTAAAATGGTCACTGTCACGTATAATATTCTTTAGTGATTGATTTAATAATTAATTCTAAGTGCATAATATCACAATCATATTATTGTGAGATATGATAATTTCACTTAGACGAAATAAGTCATGCTTTCTTTTTGCTATATAAAATGACTAAACCTGCGGTGATAATTAATGCAGCACCGATTAGGGCATGTGTACTTGGCCATTCATTCCAGAATAGCCATCCCGCTAAGCTTGCCCATAATAAAGAAGAGTAGGTGAAGGCGCCGATTTGGCTGGGTGGTGCAATGCTGTAAGCTTTGGTTAAGCAAAATTGCCCTAATGTGCCAACAATGCCTAAACCGAGTAATAACATCCATTCATTTATACTAGGTATATATGTCTCACTGGCTAACATCGGGAACAAGCTGAATAACATTCCTAGTAATGCAAAATAAAACACAATACGTGCGATTGGTTCGGTGTCTGACATTTTTCTAATTGCGACTTTCGCTATGGCAGCTAATGCACCACCTAATATACCGACGAGTGAAGCCAGCTGAATTTCTGTACTTGGGTTGAGAAATATAATCACTCCGATAAAACCAATAATGATGCCAAGATAAGTTTTTAATGAGACTTTTTCGTGTATCCAAAAAACTGCTACCAATGGAATAAAGATAGGGCCTGTCAGTTTAGTCACCATAGCATTGGCTAGTTCTATATTGGCTAATGCATAGAAGAAACAATACATGGCTAACACGCCAGAGATTGAACGGATTAAATGCATTCCAATGCGTTGGGTTTTGATCTGAGTAGCTTTTTGTCTTAGTAAAAAGGGCGCAATGATTAGAACTGCAAAGGCATTGCGATAAAATACCAAGTGATGACTTGGCATGTTTTCGCCTAGAGTTTTAATAATCATACCCATGCTAGTAAAAAACAACTCACCCAGAATAACGAGTAAGCTGCCGATGACGACAATTTTATTTAAGCGCATATAACTATTCCCTCGTAGTGACGAGGAGGGTGATTGGATTCACAGTGAGTTTTGTTAATTCAAAAAAAAGGCGAACAGTTGTTCGCCTTTTATGAACTACGTTGGTTTAAGGCGTTATCCGTTAACCACCTTGATTTGAATCTCAGCGAGACGCGCATCCGCTTCTAATGCTTTACTTGTGTAGTCTTCGATTTCATTAAAGTTTAAGTAGCGGTAGATATCGTCAGCCATTGGATCAATTTGTGCGGCG
>CALJEX010000119.1 GCA_938074525.1 uncultured Gammaproteobacteria bacterium | reverse complement strand
CCTGGAGGAGCAACTGCACTCATAGCCGTGATAGGCAGTGAACAAATACACGAGATGGCATACATGTTTGTACTAACGCCTATCGCCACAGGTGCTGTCATTATGTTGGTGGTGGCAGTGTTGATTAATAATCTTTCACCTTATCGACGTTATCCGCAGTATTGGTTTTGATAGTATTAATTAAAATAATTGCTTGTGCCATTGCTTGCTTATTACGTGAATATTCATGATATAAGTGGATATCGCTCTAAATAAATTTAAATATATATGTCTGAGACAACCCCTCCTAAAATCGATGACCTTTTAACGGGTGAGGCGATAGAGAAAGCGACAGATCGTGTCGTGGGCTTGCTCGATAAAGAGATATTCAGCTATCAATCACTCATAGAGTTGGCAATTATAGCGGTTGGATTTTTTGCCGCACTTTATGTGTCCAAAAAACTACGCGCATATGTTTTAAAGTGGGAGGCTAGTTATACATCCCGTTCGCGAAGATACTTATTTGCCGCGCTGAGAAGATTGATTTTCCCATTGCTGTTGTTTGCTTGGGTTGGTTTGTTTGCGGTGATTTACATTGTGATAAAACATCCATGGCCATTGTTATCCACCGCAATGAGCTTAACGGTTGCTTGGTTTGTTATTCGACTTGGCTCGTCTTTTATCGATAACCCATTAATCAGTCGTGCAGTTGCTGCCGTAATTTGGGTGATTGCTGCGTTAAATATTCTTGGTTATTTGTCTCCCGCGGTTGAATTCCTTGATGAGACAAAAATTAATGCGGGGCAAGCTAGTATTTCACTGTATGTGATAGTTTCTTCGCTATTTTCAATTGCTATATTTTTATGGATAGCATTTGCGTTAATTAAGCTAGTAGACAATGTTCTTAGAAGTAGTAGCAATATTACTCCTTCAGCACGAGCGCTACTTTCTAAAACATTTAAATTTGCATTAGTTGCTTCAGCATTTATTTTTGGATTAAGCACAGTCGGAATAGATCTAACTGCGTTTGCTGTGCTCGGTGGTGCAATCGGTGTGGGGATTGGTTTCGGCTTACAGAAAATTTTCTCCAATCTGATTTCTGGTTTTATCTTGTTGTTAGATAAGTCAATTAAGCCTGGGGATACGATTAATGTAGAAGGAAGCTATGGGCGTGTAGATACTTTAAGTGCACGTTATGTATCTGTGATCACGCGTGATGGAATTGAGCATCTTGTGCCGAATGAAGAGATGATCATAAATCGTGTGGAGAATTGGTCATACAGTCATGAGAATGTGCGTCTAAGAATTCCTGTGGGCGTGCATTATAAAACTGATGTGAATAAAGCGATCGAGCTTTGTCTTGAAGCGGCTGACGAGGTTGATCGAGTGTTGAAATTGCCAAAGCCTGCCTGTTTGTTGAGAGGCTTTGGCGATAATTCTGTTGACCTTGAAATTAGAATATGGGTTCGAGATCCAATGAATGGTTGCTCAAATGTAAGGAGCCAAGTGTTGTTGGTGTTATGGAATAAATTTCATGAGCATAAGATTGAAATTCCTTATCCACAAAGAGACTTGCATTTGAGATCTATCTCTGAAGAGTCCATTTCGGCGCTCAAGCCTACAAGTAAATAAATTAGGAATATAAAGAAATGAATAGTAAACACTTAACCTTTATCGCTGTGATTGCGTATTGCGCAACAAATATAGTGGTTGCTGAAAATAGCGGTCTGGATCTAGATACGCAGACTGAAGTTGATTTATTGCCAGGATACACGCCATGCAATGGTGAAAAAACTGAAGATCAATTCAATGATATAAACTGCCAAGATAAAGATGTGGTCGAATCATTATCGATCAAAGATGATGAAACTCAACATCAAATGATAGAGGATGATGTTCAGCCTGAGGGAAATATATTAAAGAAAAGCTTTAAGCCGTTGGTTAACTAATAAAAGACATAAGAGAATCTGGTATGAAAATTTTTATGCTAATTTTATTAGTGCTTCTGTTGGCTGCTTGTTCGTATTTATGGGTCAATGGTAAAGAGTTGCATGAAGTACGCACCGAGATAGATATTGAGGCTTCTCCTGAGGAAGTGTGGGCAGTGCTATCTGATATAAATTCTTGGCATCAGTGGAATCCCATTATCAATAATTCATCAGGTGATGCTTCTTTGGGATCAACGCTGGCAATTACCATGGCTGGCGCAAAAGAATATCAAAAAGGTCCTGAATATAATCCGGTAATTACACTATTACAGAAGCCGAACTATTTTCAGTGGCGTGCTGTGATGATGACTGGTTTTATAATGACTAACGATAAAATAGTTGAGGTCGAAGCCATGCCATCTGGGACACGTTTAGTACACAAGGAAACATTTAAAGGTATGGCAGTGCCGATGTTGAGAAGTACTTTTGACAGGAATGTTCCAACCATGCTGAATGCCATGAATGAAGCGCTGAAAAAGAAAGCTGAGGAAATTGAATAGACTATTGGCAAGAAAATAATCGCATAGTTTTGAGTTTAGGATTCTGATTATTTTTCACTAGCTATTGAAATTCATTATATAGGCCCCATCTGTATAAGTATTGAGAATAATCTTTATAGGTGTTGCTAATGGACGACGGTTACTTATTGCTGGAACAAGACGATACTAACAATGCATATTATTTGGCAGTGACTAAGAGCGGTGCGCTTTACTATGGTACTGCCAATGAAGAGATGGATTTAACTAGTGAATGGAAACTGATGAGTGTAGACGCAGCCACTATGGAGACCATACATTAGTTGTGCTTTTCCTGTTTGTCTTCCTTTCATAATGGAGGCTTGTCTAGAATGTTTTTAGGTATATTCTTTTTCTCACCATAATTTCTTCGTTCCATTTCCTCAAGATAATCTAAACGTTCCTGAGTAGATGGATGTGTGCTTAGAAATACTGGTGGCTCGCCATTATGTTCGCCGGAGTTTTTTATGTACTTAAAAAATTCGCTTGCACCATTAGCGTGGTCGTACTTTTTTTGTAATAAATCTATTGCAATATGATCTGAGTCGGTTTCTTGTTTTCGGCTATAGGCGAGCTGGCCGATGAAAGCAGTTCTTTCTACGAACCTATCTGCATAGCCTCCGACATCAAATCCGGATATAGCCGATAAGAAAAAAGCGACTACTAAGCCTCTGCCTAATCCTCTGAGAGGATGTCTTTCATAATGGTGGCCAATTTCATGGGCGAGCACCATGGCTAAACCATTTTCTGAGGACACGCTTTTTAATAAGCCGTGCGTGACAACAATATAGCCGCCTGGTGCAGCAAAAGCATTGGGTTGAGACATTGAGCTTAAGCTGACTTTGAACTGATGATCGCGATATTCATTTCCACTTTGTGCATGTAGTGAATCGGCAAGTGTTTGTAGATACTGCCGAACTTCTTCTGGAGTATCAGTGTTACTGCCTACCATTAATGCGCCAATATTTTTATCTTTAAATAGTGTGCGTTCGTATTCAACAGGGATGAAGCCAACAATAAAATCTGCAAATAAACTAATAATAAATATCGAAGCAATAGTGCCACTGGTGAGAATTAAGAATGACTTTAATGGATGCTCATTTGAAACATTGATTCCTTCGGGAGGCTGCGATGGAACGTATTTCATGACGTGATATTTCGGCGACGATTCGTCATGCTGATAGCAGTGCCGTAAGCAACTACTTCGATCGACCCTATGCTGCCTTCTCGGCGTCCGCTACTTTTGCTTATGGATGCGGTTTCTATACGGGTATTGAGAACAACGAATGCATTACGTATTTTTGCTTGCTCTCTTAATCGTAATAAAGCTTCTCTGCGTGCACGGTCTAATAATGATTCATAGGTTGTTAAGCGGCCTCCAAATAGCATTTTCAAAGAGGCAATGAATTTTTTGAAGAAGTCGATAGAAATTACGACGCTGCCCGTGACTAGTGCGGCATTGACTTCGTATTGTTTGATTGGGGGAGGTGTTTTTAAAGCGACTAGTGGCAACTTAATTAACTGATTTTCACGCTCAATGATAGATTTGTAGTGTTTCTTTTCAGCGCGTTGCCCAAAGTAATAGCCTAGCGCTAATAAAGAAATAAGAATAATAATGTCTAATAACATTATTCCACTCACACAGCGGTGCCATAAGCATAGAGCTCTGCAGCGCCTTGCGCAACAGAGGAAGTGCTATAACGAACATTGATAATCGCGTTAGCGCCCATTGCTTCGGCCTGTTGGATCATGCGGTCTGTAGCTTCTTTGCGTGATTCTGAAAGTAGCTCTGTGTATGCAGCTAATTCACCACCAAAGATATTTTTAATGCTGGCTAAGATATCTTTGCCTACATGTTTGGCGCGTATGGTATTGCCTTGTACTAAGCCGTAATGCTCTAGAATTCTTCTACCAGGTACTTCTTCGATATTAGTTAATATCATTTAATTGCTCCGCAATGTTTTCAAATGATTTAGTAGCTTAAATAAAAAATATTCGCAACTGATATTGGGTTGTTTTATATAATATTAGTACTTGAGTGGCCTTAGTAGAGGCTTTGTAATATGTGTGATAATAGTAATTGCTGATTACTTCTAAAATACCAAGTAATGTGACGCAATATTTTTTTGGGTTGATAAAATTTAATGACTAAATTTAATGAAGAGACTGAGCATCATATGATTGCTCATATGAATGAGGAGCATGTGGATGCCATGCGGGACTATTGCCAATTATATGGTGTAACCCTGCTCAAGGGAGATCCGAAAATGCTCAGAATTGATAGCGCGGGTTTTGAGATGTTGGTCAATGGCGAAAGACTTAGGATTGATTTCGCTAGGAAATGTGACTCTCCTCAGCAGGTTAGAGAAGCATTGGCGGGGCTGGCAAAACAAGCGCGTGAGTCTGGGTAATGAACTTATGGTTGTTGATTTGATCTTATATTTATAGCCATTAAGGTTAGATTGCAACAATACTGTTTTAGGAAATAGTCTAAAATTACCATAATGAAAAACATTGTTTTATATGTTGTTAGTTTAGTGTTTATTGCTAATATGCTCATAGCGTCGGCAGGAATGATGCCGTGCATGCAACCGCTAGCCAATAATATGATTCAATCAGATATGCTCACTGAGTCAGATATGCCATGCCACGATGAGCAAAAAAATGACAATAAAGAGCATTGCAAAGATGCGTGTTTTTGTCTCATATATTCGGCAAGTCAAACACCTTACTTTGAGTCAGGCAATCTAAGCTCGCTTAATATTCATCAACAGCGTTTTATCGTCATTGATGAGCATGCTGTTTCAAAATATTCATCTGTTCTATATCGCCCTCCTATCTATATCTCCTGATTGTTGAGCTAAATTAGCTCGGTTTTGCATCGCCATCAATAAGGCGGTGAATAACAATATTTTTCAGGAGAAAAATAATGAGAATGTTATTAGCATTTATTGTGCTGAGTTTTGCGATGCAGAGTGTGTGGAGTCGCCCTGTATCATATCCTGGTGGTATCACCGCTGACATGAATAATAATGGTGATGAACATTCATTGCTTTTACATTATTCGCCGACAGCAAAATACTCGTTAGGAATCAGATCAGAGTACCGTCGTGCCGGAGAGTATTTATTAACAAGTTTTCAGCTTAATAATCTTGTTAAGCGCTGGAATAAAAAAGATTCGCAAATGAATTTTTATATTAAGTCTGGTATCGGCTATGCCGATCGCAATTCTAGTCGTTTAAAGGATGATTCTAGTGTGGCTATATTTTCTGGCATTGCTGGTGATTGGGAATCTCGACAGTATTTCATGGCTTATGAAAATCGTTACCTGGAGGGGGGTAGTTTAGATGATTTTTTTATGCAAAAAGTACGCGTTGGTATGGCGCCTTATATTGCAGATTACGGTGCTCTGCATACTTGGCTGATGGTCGAAGTGGAGCACAAGCCTGAAAGTGAAGACACTATTACGCTAACGCCGTTGGTGCGATTTTTAAAAGACGTGCATAAAGTTGAAGCGGGGATTAGTAGCAATAGAGATGTTTTGTTTAATTGGACAATTCGATTTTAATGAATAAGGAATGATTATGAAAAAATTAATAGTAATGTTGATCTTACTTGCTGGTTTGATTTCAAATAATGCGTTTGCAGACCATCCAGAAGGTACGGTAGAAGTCGGTATTTACGGACTTGTATGTGACTTTTGTGCCCAAGCATTAGAGAAAGTATTTGGTAAGGAAGTTGCAGTAGATAATATTGATGTGAATCTTGATGATAAGATTGTCACTATTCATTTGAAGCATGGGCAGCAGTTAGATGATGCTGTTATTCGTAAGAATATTGTTGATGCTGGATACAATGTAGAGGAGATTCGCCGTGGTGGATAACTCTTATAAACAAGCACTTTTGCCCACTCTAAGTTTGTTTGGTAGCGTGAGCACGTTGGTTTGCTGTGCGCTTCCTGCTTTGTTTGTCGCTCTGGGAATGGGGGCGGCGCTTGCCGGCCTGGTGTCTGCTGCACCTTGGTTAGTTGCTGTTTCTGAACACAAAGAGATTGTATTTATAGGGGCTGGAGTACTTTTGCTGATAGCTTCAGTTCTTCAGTGGCGAGCACGAAATCAAGCTTGTCCAGTAGATGAGCGTCAAGCTAATGCGTGTGCAAAGTTAAGAAAATTTAGCTGGATAATCTTAGTTTTATCAATTCTTATCTATCTAATTGGCTTCTTCTTTGCATTTCTTGCGGTAAAGTTATTTTAGTTTTGTATGGAGACATTTAGAGTAGCTGTTAGGCTTATGTGAACTAATAACTACTCTTGAATGTGTTGGTGTTCGCTATCCTTCCATTAGGTTGGCTTCAACAATATTTTCTGCAAAGTGCTGATAAGCGCTTTCAACTTGTTTAGCCATTGTGTCTGGAAACACATGGAAAGTACCTTGTTTTAGGCCTTTTATGATTGCATCAGAAACTAATTTTGCTGGTTCTGCAATTTTCAGTTAACCCAGCAGCGTCGCCCATATCGGTAGCGATAGGGCCAGGATGAACACTCATTACGAAAGTATCTTGCTCGCTCAACAAGTCTCTTAGTGACTGGGTGACGGAATATGCTGCCGCTTTAGATGCAGAATAAGTGCTGAAAGGGACAAAGTTTTTTATCGATGCGACGGAGTTAAGTTGGATTAATGCTCCTCCTCCATTCTGTTTTAGTACGGGTGCAAACGCTTGGGCCATTCTGATGGGCCCTCCGACATTAATTTCCATTTCAAAATTTAGCTTCTCTTTTGCAAAAGCGCAAATACATGATTGACTGGAATGACTTGCCATATTTCTTAGCGGTTGCCAAATCAGGCACGCTGATGGGTGCTTCTAAAGAGTTGAATGTTAATCATTCGACTGTGTTTCGTAGAATCAATGCCATTGAAGATAAGCTTGGAACGCGTCTATTTGAGCGCTTGACCGAAGGGTATGAATTAACCCAAATAGGCCACATTGTATTGCAGCATGCACGTAGCGCAGAGAATTCAATTCATTCATTGGAACGTGCTGTTGTGGGAAAAGATTATGAGCTATCAGGAGAAATCCGTATCACTGCGCCACACTCTATTGCCGAACATGTGCTTGTTCCATGTGTTGCAAAGTTCCGTATAGATCATCTGCGCATTTCAGTTAACATTATTGTCAGTAGTGCCTTGTATGATTTGTCTCGACGAGATGCGGATATCGCTGTTCGTTCTACCAATAACCCTCCAGATTATCTGTTAGGTCGCAAAGTCACGGATCTCACCTGGTCAGCTTTTGCTAGTAAAGCCTACTTGAAGAAAAATGGACGGCCTGTCGACACTGAAGATTTAATTGAATTTGATTTAATAGGTGTAGATGAATCGTTATTAAGAATAGAAGCTTATAAATGGATGATGCATCATTATTCAATCGATAACTTTAGTTGTTCAGCAAGTGATGTGAAAACCATATCGACTTTATGTGATAAAGGTCTAGGGGTTGCTATATTGCCTACCAATTACTTCAATCAGAATTTAGTTAAGTTATTTGATATTGAACCTGAATTTAAAGATGGTCTATGGATACTGACTCATCCCGATCTAAGACAAGTAGCACGTATTAAAGAGTTTGGTAAGTTTCTATATCAATATATGATGGAAATAAATTTATAGACGTGGGACCCGTTTTGGATTGACTGCGACAATAACAAGGTGGTCGATCTTGTTTGTGGCTAGATTGGACGAGAATTTAATGATTATTTCTCTGGGAAACATGCATGCCAACTAGTCTTGCAATTAGTACTACCAAATAAATTTGTCCAAAGAATCCTTCGATGATAGTCATTAACTTAGCTACAGGTAAGTTGGGGACAATGTCGCCGTAGCCAACAGTTAGTAAGGTAATAAAGCTGAAATAAATTCTATTGAGTCCTGCCTCTTCGAATGAGAAAGGGATGATCTGTCCATTGAGTGATGAAAGAAATGATCCTGGCTGTATGGTGTCGATAAGTCCGTATATAGAAGCAAAGGCAAAGCCTAGAAGTAAATAAGCGCATAAGGATTCTGATATCGTATCAACGGTGACGGCGTCGTTGGAGAAAATATTTTTGATGATCAGCACGATAGCAAGTGTTAATGCGGAGAATGTAAATAAATGCGTCAGTATTAAAATGGTTTGATGGCTGTTGTCTGCGAGATGTGCCCAAGAAAATAATAAGGCTGCACAGGCTAAAGCGATGTAGCTGAAAATAACTTTACGATTATTTCCCAGTACAAATACCATGATGATGATTAGCAAGCTGAAGGCAAGCTGAGAGCTTATTTTTCCAAGTAATGGCGCCAATAAGATATTAGCGACTAAGGCTAATAACAATAAACTGAATCGCCAGCTGGAGATGAAATCAGCCATGCTCCTCCATCATGGGAAGCATGGTAACTATCAATGGGCTGCTATTGAGTAGGCTCAATATATTGGCTTTGAGGATATTCAGGCTCATATTTGCGTGAAGATTTTTCTTTAACGGTAGCGATGATATCTGACTCGTTAGAAATAGGTTGACGTTCTTCATTGCTGCCTTCATCTTTATTCTTGGCAGCGACTTTTTTAGCGGCGCTTTTTGGCTTGCTGCTTTTATTTTCATCGCCAGTGTCTGTTTCCGCTTGCTTGTCATTTTGATTGTTTTGCGTTTTTTTGTTCGAGCGACGTTTATTTTGCTTACTTCCTTGATTGGCTTGTTTTGGTGCGTAGGTAAACCAATCTGCTTCATTAATACGATAGTGATGATCACACTCTTCTTTGATAATGTGGGCAGTGGTTGCATCAACTGAAGCAATTTCCACGCGCACACCTTCTGATTTTAAATGTCTTACTAGTTCGATGTAGTCAGAATCTCCAGACATGATCACAATGGTGTCTACCTTGCTTGCTAGCTGCATGGCATTGATAGATAAAGGAATATCTGCAGACTTATGGCAAGGACGTACTGAGCCGTGGAAAAATTCGTGTAAACGATCTTTTAGCTTCTGCGAAATTTGTTTTCCTTCACGGAAGTAGATAAGTCGATTAAGTCCGCGATTACCTAATAATTTGGGAATTAATTTGTCAAAGTTGAGCATGGTATTCGCGTCTTTAGTCTGATCGTGAATACTTCTTTCAATATTGTTTCCATCAATGAGAATAGCCACGGTTTGGCTGATGCTGACATCTTCAGGTTTCTGTTCGGTTTTCTGTTCGGTTTTTTGTTCCGTCATAAAATAGTCCTTTAAGGGCTGAAAGTGATTTCGCCGATAATAATTGTGGGTTGATAAATGAATATAAAAAACAAAGGCGGGTATACATAAATAAGCCGCGCCGTTTGCGGGATGTTCATTTATAGATATGAACATCTGGCTTCATTATAGGTTGTTCTGTGTATAAGGTAAAATAGTATTTGAAAATGCTCAGCTAGCCGTGTGCGTATGGCCGACTAGCTAGTGATATTCAGCTATTGCTGATCTTGTTAAGCACGTGAGCACAAGCGATCATGCCAAATGTAGCGGTGACCGCTGACAAAGAGCCAAAGCCATTTGCGCAGTTTAGACCAGTCAAATTGCTACATTCAGATTTATTTGTGCTGACTTCATGATTATCTGTGGGATAGCGTAATTGTTCTGTAGAAAATACACATGGAATATCAAATCTACGCTGTAAGTTCCTTGGGAAATCATGTTGTGTGCGAAGTTGCTTACGTGTCTTAGCGAGTAAAGAGTCGCCTGCGGAGCGACTAAGATCTGTGACTTGAATGTGCGTAGGATCTATTCTTCCTCCGGCGCCGCCAATAGTGAGTAAATTTATTTTCTTGCTTCTACAGTAATGAATTAGACAAGCCTTAATACGGAATTGGTCGATACAGTCAGTCACATAATCAAACGAAGCGTTGAGTAATTGTGGAATATTGTCGCAAGATAAATGATCGTCAATTAAATTAACTTTACAGTTTGGGTTGATAGATAAAATGCGTTCCTGCATAGCAATAATTTTCGATTGGCCTAGCGTTTCAGATAAGGCGTGTATCTGTCGGTTAATATTTGATTCCGCGATGTGGTCTAAATCTATTAAGGTTAATTGCTCTACGCCACTGCGTGCTAAAGATTCAACCACCCATGAACCTACACCGCCAATGCCAATGACGCAGATATGGCTGCTTTTGATTTTTTGGTATGCTTGTTGACCATAAAGCCGTTCAATTCCAATAAATCGTCTGGAAGTTTGTTCGTTCATAATGTGCTTATAATTGAATAAAATTATGTTCAGAGCAACGACTTATTTTTATGCAAATAATTGATACCCATTGCCATCTTGATTTTGATGAGTTTAAGCATGATCGTGATGATGTGCTTAAGCGAGCGCGAGAAAATGGCTTATGCGGATTTGTGATTCCGGCAGTTAAGCAGGCTAGCTGGAATTCGCTAATATCATTGTGCGCACAATCTAAGGATATGCATTATGCATTAGGAATGCATCCTATGTTTATACAAGAACACGAGTTGAATCATATGGATGACTTGCGCGAATGTGTGGCTAATAATAATCCTGTCGCAATTGGTGAAATTGGCTTAGATTTTTATAATAAGTCTTTGTATGTAGACAAGCAGCTAGCGTTGTTTGAGCAACAATTGCAATTAGCCTGCGAGGTTGATTTGTCTGTGATTTTGCATGTGCGCAAAGCACATGAGCAAGTACTAGGATGTCTGAAGAAATTTCCTGTCATTGGTGGCATTGTACATGCCTTTAATGGCAGTCTTCAGCAAGCTGAACGTTATCAAACTAGTCATTTTAAATTTGGCTTTGGAGGAATGTTAACTTATGAGCGATCATCGAAGCTAAGAACGTTAGCAGCTGAGCTACCCATGGAATCCATTGTGCTGGAAACGGATTCGCCTGATATGACAGTTGAGCAACATCGAGGTGAGAGAAATAGCCCTGAGTACTTGCCTTATTGTTTGCGATCACTCGCAGAAATAAGATCAATGTCTGTGCAGCAGGTTGCACAGCAAACCTCGCTTAATGCACGTGAAGTCTTAAGCTTACATATGTAATCAAATATGGCTTATTCATATTATAATCGTTTTACTCAAGCGCAAAAGAAAATAGCAAGAAAGAGTGATGCTTTGCCTGCAATTAAATTAATGCAGTTGTTAGCGCTGCAAAAAATCTCAGAAGAAATAAATCGTCAGCTATCATTGGAGAATTTGCAATTTGCTGAGAGGTCTAGCCAGCATTTAGTTGATTCAATATGCCAACAACTTAATTTTTCAAGTGCGCGAGTGCATGTGCTTGAAAGAAGGCCGCATGACGATGCAAGCGAGCTACATGGCTTATATGAACCAATTGAGCAGTCACGTCCACGTGCGCGAATTTATGTATGGATGCGTACAGCAAAAAGACAACAAGTGGTAGCATTTAAAACTTATTTGCGAACTTTGGTACATGAGCTATGTCATCACTTAGACTATGAATATTATCAGCTGGAAGATTCTTTACATACACAGGGATTTTTTCAACGTGAGTCGAATATCGTTAAGCAATTAATTGAGTGAGTAGTGATGAGTATATTAAGCAGTAAAGAACGCATGCCAACGGCGCAAGAAGCATTGCCTGGTAGAGATACTCCTATGCTGATATCTCCATTGCATTTTGTCAGTGAAAATCCAATTAAGCCGCCTTTCCCGGACCATGCTGAGAAAATTATGTTTGGGCTAGGGTGCTTTTGGGGTGCAGAAAGAAAGTTTTGGCAGCTAGATGGAGTTTATTCGACTGCGGTAGGTTATGCCGCAGGTCTAACACCTAATCCTACCTATGAAGAAGTATGCACAGGATTAACTGGTCATAATGAAGTGGTGTTGGTGATGTTTGAACCTAATAAAATCAGTCTCGAAAAGTTGCTGGCGATATTTTGGGAGTCACATAATCCTACCCAAGGTATGCGTCAAGGCAATGATAAAGGTACTCAGTATCGTTCGGGTATCTATACTTATAATCAATCGCAGTTAGAAGTGGCCGAGAAATCAAAGCAAATATATGCCGCTAAATTAGCTCAAGCGGGGCATGGGCAAATAACGACAGAAGTCATGTCGGCGCCTGAGTTTTATTATGCAGAAGATTTCCATCAACAATATCTGGCAAAAAATCCAAGAGGTTATTGTGGGCTAGGTGGACTAGGGGTTAGTTATTAATGGCTTATCTGCAAGCTTGTGTCTTATAAAGTTTAATATAATGTATGAAGCGCAACAGATAACTGCCCATTCAATAAATAGAATTACAATACTTAGTAGCAATGGTTCAGATAAGCTTATAGCGCCAAGCTTATGCCCTAACCAGTAACTGCTAG
>CALJEX010000118.1 GCA_938074525.1 uncultured Gammaproteobacteria bacterium | reverse complement strand
TTTATGTAAGCCTGAAAGTACCTTACCTGGGCCCATTTCAATTAAACATTCAGCACCTGCTTGTTTAATCTCTGCGATAGTATCCACCCAGCGTACAGGTGAATGTAATTGTGCTTGTAATGCAGATTTTAATTCATCAGTGCTTTTCGGAGAAGCTAATGTGGCATTTTGAATAATAGAAGTAGTAGGCAACTCAAAATTGACTGCGGCTAATTCAGTTGCAAACTTTTCGGCGGCTGACTGCATCAAACTCGAATGCGCGGGTACTGATACAGGCAATTTTAATGCGCGCTTTGCCCCCTGCTCTTTAGCTAAATCTATTAATTTTTCTACCGCATCGTTATGCCCTGCAACCACTACTTGGCCAGGCGCATTGTAATTCACTGCTTCTACAATCGCAGCTTCTGAGCTAATCGATTTACACAAGTCATCCAACGCTTGGTCTTGCATGCCTAAAACAGCTGCCATCGCACCGGTGCCCGCAGCAACTGCGTTTTGCATAAACTCGCCTCTACGGCGCGCAAGTATGATGGCATCGCGGAATGTCATCGCACCAGCACAGGTAAATGCTGAAACCTCGCCAAAACTGTGTCCCGCCATAATCGTTGCACTGCGTTCAGTTGAATCAGCCCAAATCTTTGATATCGAATAACTTGCTGCCAACATCGCTGGCTGAGTGTTTTGAGTTTGATTCAAGTCTTCAGCAGGACCCTCTTTAACCATTTTCCATAAATCAATCTCAATGGCATCTGATGCTTCTTGATAACACTCTTTCACCTGCGAAAAACTTTCGGACAATTCCGAAACCATTCCAACCGATTGCGATCCTTGACCGGGAAAAACAAATGCGAATTCCATATTTATTCTCTATTTAGTATTGATATTATAATTTTAGTTAGCGCGGTCTCTAGCCGACACCTTGTGAGTTCAGTGTTTTAAGCGCTTATCCAACCTTTAATTGGTTAAAAAACAGCATTTTCTCACCTAGCCACCAGAAAAGCCTTGTTTTACCTGGTTAGATAACGATAATGACGCCTCACCACAAACACAATATGAGGAGATGCATGGCAAAAGAAGATCACATTGAAATGGAAGGCACCGTTACTGAAACTCTACCGAATACTATGTTTCGCGTCGAGCTGGAAAACGGACATGTCGTTACTGCACATATTTCTGGAAGAATGCGAAAGAATTATATTCGTATATTAACTGGCGATAAAGTCACTGTAGAACTCACACCTTATGACTTAAGCAAAGGCCGTATCACTTATCGCGCACGATAAATGTCGTTAGCTTTGCTGCTGATCTGATATTTCCAAGTGCAGCTTACCTTCTTGCACTGTCACTCTTACCGTTCCCCCTTTTGCTAAATCCCCAAACAGGATTTCTTCAGAGAGTGGGCGTTTAATATGTTCTTGCAATACGCGTGACATTGGTCGCGCGCCCATTTGTGGATCATAACCTTCATCACCTATCCACACACGCGCATCTTCATCGACAATCAAATCAACTTTCTTCTCACTCAACTGACTTTCTAGCTGAGCAATGAATTTATCGACTACGCTGCCGATAGTAGATTTATCCAAGCCTTCAAACTGTATGATTGCATCCAGGCGATTGCGAAACTCTGGCGTAAACATACGCTTAATAATTTCCATACCATCACTGGAATGATCTTGATTGGTAAATCCAACAGTTGAGCGACTAATTTCTTGTGCGCCAGCATTGGTTGTCATCACTAATATCACATTGCGAAAATCAACTTGACGGCCATTAGCATCCGTTAGCGTTCCATGATCCATTACTTGTAATAACAAGTTGAATACATCTGGGTGTGCTTTTTCAATTTCATCTAACAGCAATACACTATGTGGCGCTTTTAATACGGCATCTGTTAACAAACCGCCTTGGTCAAAGCCAACATAGCCTGGAGGCGCACCAATCAAACGTGAAACAGTATGTCGCTCCATATATTCAGACATATCAAAACGCACTAACTCAATGCCAAGCGCGGTTGCTAACTGTCTTGTCACTTCTGTTTTACCCACACCCGTTGGCCCAGCAAACAAAAATGAGCCAATAGGTTTTTCATCATCGCCCAAACCAGAGCGAGACATTTTTATAGATGTCGCAAGTGTAGTGATTGCTTGATCTTGTCCGTACACCACTAGCTTCAAGTTGCGTTCTAAGTTTTTCAACAGTTCAGTATCACTGTGCGAAACATTCTTAGAAGGAATACGTGCAATTTTTGCAATAATGCCTTCCACATCTTTAACGGTAATCGACTTCTTACGCGAAGTGGCAGATTTCAACATTACTGCTGCTCCTGCTTCATCAATCACGTCAATTGCTTTATCCGGCAAGAAACGATCAGTAATATAGCGTTCAGAAAGTTCTGCCGCAGCTTTTAAAGCTTTATCGGTATATTTAACTTTGTGGTGACCTTCAAACTGACTACGAATTCCCTTAAGGATCTGGAAAGTCTCATCCACTGAAGGTTCTGACACTTCAATCTTTTGAAAACGTCTTGCCAATGCACGGTCTTTCTCAAAGATACCGCGGTATTCTTGGTAAGTTGTCGAACCAATACATTTTAATTCTGATGTCGCTAACTGCGGCTTAATCAAGTTAGATGCATCCATCACTCCACCTGATGCAGCACCTGCACCTATAATGGTATGAATTTCATCGATAAATAATATCGCGCCTTCTTCATCAGACAACTGTTTAAGCACGCCTTTCAAACGCTTTTCAAAATCACCACGATATTTTGTTCCCGCAACCAAGCCGCCCAAGTCCAACGAATAAATTACGCTGTCTTTTAACACTTCTGGCACTTCGCCATCGACAATCTTTTTAGCCAAGCCTTCAGCAATTGCAGTTTTACCAACACCCGCTTCACCCACTAGCAATGGATTGTTTTTTCTACGCCGACATAAAATTTGCATAGTGCGCTCAATTTCATGCGCACGACCTATCAATGGATCTATTTTTCCTGCAACGGCTAAAGCATTTAAATTAGTTGCATACTTTTCTAACGGCTTAGCATCTTGCTCTTGATAATCACCATCAGGATCCATTTCAGGTGGCATCTCTCCACCTTCTTCTTCGGAAATTTTTGATATTCCATGGGAAATAAAATTAAGTACATCTAAACGAGCCACATCATTTTTTGTTAGCAAATAGACTGCGTGCGATTCTTGCTCGCCATAAATTGCGACCAGCACATTTGCGCCTGTGACTTCTTTCTTGCCTGATGACTGCACATGAAACACAGCACGTTGCAACACTCGCTGAAAACCTAAGGTTGGGGTTGTTTCACGTTCTTCATCGTCATTAAGTAAGGGAGTGTTTTCATCAATAAACACATTCAACTCAGAAGTCAGTGCTTCAATATTGGCACCGCAGGCACGCAAAATTTCTGCCGCTGAATTATTATCAGTCAAGGCAAGCAATAGATGCTCAACCGTCATGAATTCATGTCGCTTTTCTCTGGCTGTCTTAAACGCTTCGTTTAAGCTTGACTCTAAATCTTTAGATAACATTTATTTGTTTAATTTCCGCTTCATTTATTCTCTTGAAATTTTACTCTGCCTCTTCCATATCACATAGTAGAGGGTGATTATTTAAGCGCGCATACTCATTGACCTGAGACACTTTAGTTTCTGACACTTCACGCGTAAACACGCCACAAACTCCTTTTCCATGTGAATGCACATTCAGCATCACTCGAGTGGCCTGCTCGCGCCCCATATTGAAAAAACTCTCCAATATATGGACCACAAACTCCATCGGCGTGTAGTCATCATTTAACAACACTACCTGATACATAGGAGGTTGTTTGACCTTAGGACGATCTTCTTCGACCGCTAATCCATCATCATTTTGATATTCGTTGTCACTCGACATACTAATACTGCACTGTTACTTTAAGTTAATCACATTATAGAATTCTTACTACCAAGAATCGAATACTCCTTAAGACCAGTGTTATTCCAAATAGTCTTACATAAAATAATTTTTGATAGTCTTTACCACCCAAATTAATCCCAAACTCTATACTGATTTAGCTCATAATTAACTTTATATTTAAACTATAACTAACTGAATAATAAGCATATGTGCTTGACATCCCACATAACAGTCGCCTCAGTGATAGAACGTGATGGCAAGTACTTAATGGTAAGAGAAATGGCTAATGGCCTTGAAGTGTACAATCAACCTGCTGGGCACTGGGAAGTTGACGAAACATTAGAAGATGCCGCAATTCGCGAAACGCTAGAAGAAACAGCATGGGAATTTATCCCTGATTCTTTCATCGGCATCTATCGTTGGAAGCATCCTGAAAAACCTGATGTCTACTTACGCATCACCTTTTCTGGTCGTGCTGGCAAGCATTTCCCTGATCAACCATTAGACAATGGCATCTTAGAAGCTTTATGGATGACACGAGAAGAAATCGCTGCCTTACCTGAAATTAAACGCCGCAGCGCGATGGTGCTACAAAGCATTGATGACTACGAAAGCGGACGTCGCTGCGATTTATCTATGTTGAGAGACATCGTAGAAACTTGGTAAGCTCAATTTAGATTACTTATAGCTCACTTTGATATTCGAGCTTCATTAAAGCAATACAAATGCTTATTAGTAGAGAATTTATTCACTACTAATTTCCTATAATTAACTTTATATAATTACTGTAACCATATGTCATTAAAGCATATTGTTGTTGGATTATCTGGTGGTGTCGACTCCGCTATTGCTGCACATCTATTAAAAAAGGCAGGGCACAAAGTCGACGCAATATTTATGAAAAACTGGGAAGAAGACGACTCTGATGAATATTGCTCAGCATCACAAGACTTAGAAGACGCAGAAAAAGTATGCGAGAAATTAGATATTCCCCTACGCACCGTCAACTTCTCATCTGAGTATTGGGATTGGGTATTTGAATACTTTCTAGCCGAACATAAAGCTGGACGCACGCCGAATCCAGATATCTTATGTAACACAGAAATAAAATTTAAAGCTTTTTTAGAGTTCGCCACCGAATTGGGCGCCGAAAAAATAGCCACGGGTCATTACGCACGTTGCGAACAGTTTGGTGACGACTATAGATTACTCACGGCTTCTGATAGCAATAAAGATCAAAGCTATTTTTTACATGGGCTCAACCAAAAACAACTGAGCAAATCATTATTCCCTCTTGGCGAAATGGGCAAACCTGAAGTCAGACAGCTCGCTGAGGAACTGGATCTACACATACATAATAAGAAGGATAGCACTGGCATCTGCTTTATCGGGGAACGCAAGTTTCGCGATTTTCTTAATCAATATATTGATAATAATCAAGGTGATATCATTGATACTGAAGGTAATATAGTAGGTGCTCATCAAGGCATAACATTCTTCACTATCGGCCAAAGACAAGGCTTAGGCATCGGTGGCGTTACCACTGCCGGCGAGCAGCCCTGGTACGTCGTGGATAAAAACCTAGACACCAATCAGCTGATTGTTGGACAGGGATCTGATCATCCTGCTCTTTTCAATAACAGCTTAATTATAGAAAAAATGCATTGGATAGATAAATCTCACCAAGGCCAAATCACTCCAATTCAGGCTAAAATACGTTATCGTCAAACCCATCAACACTGCCATGCAGTCGAATCGGACCATGGGCAATGGCAATTAAATTTTGACCAACCCCAACGCGCCGTGACACCTGGCCAATATGCCGTGCTATATGACAATGAACATTGTCTAGGTGGAGGCATTATTAGCCATCGCATTGATTAAATTATGACAACAGAATATACCAACAAAACAATCGCATTGGCGGGCATGCATCAAGCACTGTCGCAGGTCCAACAAATCGCCTGGGAAGGACGCTATGACTATCCCCAAATCGATGTGTGTTTAAGCAGCTTATTCGCTCGAAACCCCGACACTTATACTGACGTATATGGTTCAGCTCATGATCTGAAACCAGGCTTAAACGCCCTACGCACCAGCTTTACTCAAAAGCATGATAAGCAGGCCTTAGAACGTGCTCGTTACATGGTAAATTTAATGATGTTATCCAAAAATATTAGAGATAACAAAGAATTAGGACAACAAATTGGAACCACTATTAGCTTATTAGATGAAGCGGCCAACCACTTACAGGACCAACGTGATTACATCATCGAGCGCATTGCACAACTCTATCAGAATGCCATTAGCCCATTAACGCCACGCGTGATTGTGTATGGCGACCCACAAATTTTGAAAGTTGATGCCAATGCCGCGGCTATTCGCGCAATGCTATTTGCCGGTTTACGTGCTGCACTACTTTGGTATCAAGCTGGTGGTACTCAGCTAAATTTACTACTTGGCAAATCAAAGTACCTGAATACTATTGATCAAATTCTAGACTAACAATTCTAGATTTAGCTTCTAAAAATCTTCCTTCAGATCCGCTATAATGGGCGGCTCACTTATAATAATCGAATTAAGGTGCCAGCAAGGAAGCTGAGCTGTCACCCAACATGTGGAGTCAATAACTGTGTTAGAAGCCTATCGCGAACATGTAGAAGAACGTGCTGCTCTGGGAGTAGTCCCGCAGCCATTATCACCAGAACAAACTGCTGATCTGGTCGAATTACTTAAAAACCCACCGGCGGGCGAAGAAGAATTTATTCTTGATCTGCTGGTGAATCGCGTACCAGCCGGTGTTGACCAAGCTGCCTACATTAAAGCAGGTTTCCTAGCGGCTATCTCAAAAGGCGAAGCTTCATCTCCTCTGATCGACAAAGTGAGAGCAATTGAACTGCTTGGAACTATGCTGGGTGGCTACAACATTGTTCCACTGATTGATGCACTAGATGACGAATCACTAGCACCAAGTGCTGTTGAAGCGTTGTCACATACACTGCTGATGTTCGATGCTTTTTATGACGTCGAAGAAAAAATGAAAGCCGGCAATGCACACGCCAAGAAGATTATTGAATCATGGGCGAATGCTGAGTGGTTTACTAGCAAACCTGAGTTAGAAGAAAAAATTACCGTCACTGTGTTTAAAGTCACTGGCGAAACTAATACAGATGATTTATCACCTGCACCGGATGCCTGGTCTCGCCCAGACATCCCTTTACATGCAGTCGCCATGCTAAAAATGGCACGCGACGGCATCACTCCTGATGAGCAAGGCAAAGTCGGCCCAATCAAACTGATCGAAGCGCTGAAAGAAAAAGGTCATCCACTTGCTTATGTTGGTGACGTAGTCGGCACGGGCTCATCACGTAAATCTGCGACTAACTCTGTGCTATGGCATATGGGCCGTGATATTCCTTTTATTCCTAATAAGCGCGATGGTGGTTACTGTCTCGGCGGAAAAATTGCCCCAATCTTCTTCAACACAATGGAAGACGCTGGCGCTCTACCTATCGAATGTGATGTCGCTAATCTTAAAATGGGCGATGTGATTGATATCTACCCTTATAAAGGTGTTATCAAGAATAACGCTACTGGCGACACTATTTGCGAATTCGACCTTAAAACTGACATCCTGCTAGACGAAGCACGTGCTGGCGGTAGAATTCCTCTAATTATTGGACGTGGATTAACAACACGCGCACGTGAATCACTAGACTTAGGTTCAACGGATCTATTCCGTGTGCCTGTTCCTGCTAAAGACACGGGCAAAGGCTATACGCTTGCACAGAAAATGGTTGGGAGAGCATGTGGTACTGACGGTATTCGCCCAGGTACATACTGTGAACCTAAGATGACAACCGTTGGCTCACAAGACACAACCGGACCAATGACACGTGATGAGTTAAAGGACTTAGCTTGTCTTGGTTTCTCGGCAGACCTGACCATGCAATCTTTCTGTCATACGGCGGCTTATCCTAAGCCTATCGATGTCGGTACTCACCATACCCTACCGGATTTCATTATGAATCGTGGCGGTGTTTCATTGCGCCCAGGTGACGGCATCATTCACTCATGGTTAAACCGTATGTTACTTCCAGATACTGTTGGTACTGGTGGTGATTCACATACACGTTTCCCCATTGGTATTTCATTTCCAGCAGGCTCAGGTTTAGTAGCATTTGCTGCTGCGACCGGTGTCATGCCTTTGGATATGCCAGAATCAGTGCTGGTTCGTTTCACCGGTGAAATGCAACCTGGTATTACTTTGCGTGATTTGGTTAACGCTATTCCATATAAAGCACTTGAGCTAGGTCTGCTAACAGTTGAAAAGAAAGGCAAGAAAAATATTTACTCTGGTCGCATTCTTGAAATTGAAGGGCTACCTGATCTTAAAGTAGAACAAGCGTTTGAGTTATCAGATGCGTCTGCCGAACGTTCTGCAGCAGGTTGTACTATCAAACTAGATAAAGAACCGATCATTGAATATCTAAATTCAAATATCGTCATGCTTCGCTGGATGATTGCCAATGACTACGGCGACGCACGTACATTAGACCGTCGTATCAAAGCGATGGAAAAATGGTTAGCTAACCCAGAGTTAATGGAAGCGGATGCCGATGCTGAATATGCAGAAATCATCGAAATTGATATGAATGAGATCAAAGAACCTCTTCTTGCTTGCCCGAACGATCCTGATGATGTGAAAACACTGGCGGATGTTGCAGGCACACCCGTTAATGAAGTTTTCCTTGGCTCATGCATGACCAATATTGGTCATTTCCGCGCAGCAGGAAAATTGCTCGAGGCTTATGGCGGCACTATTCCAACAAGACTCTGGGTAGTACCACCCACAAAGATGGATGCAAGCCAACTTTCAGATGAAGGTTACTACAGCATTTATGCGGCAGCAGGTGCACGTACAGAAATGCCAGGTTGCTCGCTTTGCATGGGTAATCAGGCGCGCGTAGCAGCAAACTCTACGGTTGTTTCAACCTCCACGCGTAACTTCCCAAATCGCTTAGGTGATGGAGCTGATGTGTTTCTATCTTCTGCAGAAATTGCAGCAGTTGTTTCTATACTTGGAAAAATTCCAACGTACGAGGAGTATATGGAGTTCGCCGCACAAATTGATCCAATGGCTGACGATATCTACCGCTACTTAAACTTTAATGAAATCGAAGACTACACAAGTAAAGCATTAGAAGCGGATGCGCGTCTCGCTGAGATTCAAATCAAGGTGGTTAACGGATAACGCCT
>CALJEX010000117.1 GCA_938074525.1 uncultured Gammaproteobacteria bacterium | reverse complement strand
CTAACGCGATTACCAAATAACTGGCGTTCGGCAATAATCGTGACACCATGTTCTGGTAAGTCCACAGAGTCATCAATCGGAGCAACTAATAAATTAATGGCATCATTGCTTTGAGTGAATGCTTGCCAATTTTCTTGTGTTGTTGGCTTGATATTTAAGCTGCGTAAAGTTTCATTGATGTATTCGCGCCGGCCTAGTGATTCTGCAGCAAAGACAATGGTCCTATCTTTTGATTGGATGAATTGACGCAACTGCATTGCAGGGTCATCAAGACGGGAGTCTATATTAATTGCAGGCAGTGTAGAGCTTGGGTAATTAGTGAAAATATCATCTTGAGTGTTTTGATATTTATTGCTATTTAATTGCACGCGCAAAAACTGCCCAATTTTTTCTTTGGTTTCATCTGCTGAAAGATAAATCTCTTTAGGTGTTAGAATAGGGCGTTCTATATCGTGACGACGTTGCTCATAACGACTATATAATTCCGATTCAAACTCTTCGGCGACATCTAATGCATTTTCATGCAAAACAAATAATGTGTTTTCAGGGAAGTAGTCGAAGAGTGTGTATGTTTTATCAAAAAACAAAGGTAAGTAATATTCAATTCCTGGCGGAAAGTTACCATTACTAACTTCTTTATAGATAATGCTTTTATTCGGGTCACCTTCAATCTTTTCTCGATAACGACGGCGGAATTCTTTGATTGCTTGCTCATCGCTTGGAAATTCATGAGCTGGTAATAAGCTGATTTCAGTTAGCTTAACTAGTGAGGTTTGCTTTTCTGGATCAAAAGTACGAATTGTTTCTACTTCATTGTCAAAAAACTCTAAGCGATATGGGTGATTTGATCCCATCGGAAAGAAATCAACAATCGAACCACGCACAGTGAATTCGCCGCGTGTGACTACTTGTGATACATGATGGTATCCCGCTGAGGCTAAAGATGTGCGTAAATTGTCTAATTCAATTATATCGCCAATTTTAATATGCAGAGAAATTTCAGTGATGAAATTCTTTGGCGCAACTCTTTGCATGCAGGTGCTGATAGGTAATACCAATACACCATGAGTGAGCTGGGGTAACCTATGCAGCGTTGTGATTCTGTCTGAAACTATATCTTCGTGCGGTGAAAAAATATCATAAGGTAACGTTTCCCATTCCGGAAAACTTAAGAATTCAGTGTTATTTTGGTTGAAGAATTTCGTTTCGTTATAAGTAACAGTACTTGATAGAGAGTCTGCGGTGAGTACCACAACCAATCCATCATGTTGTTGCACTGCATCGTTAATAATTAATCCACGCGCGCAACCATAGAGCTGCCCCCAATGTTTGATTGGTTGCCTGTCGTTAGGTAAAGATGCCTTAAGGTAATTCACGAAATAATTCTAGCTAAAAATATCAGACAAATAAAAAGCGGAGCTATATGCCCCGCTTTTTAGGTAATGCTTAAAGAACTGCTTAGGCAAACATGTCAGCGACAATATTGTCATACCAACTATAGGCGTATTGTACTTCGCGTTGTAGTGAATCGGCACTTGCATCGCTTGGAGTGAGTCCGCCTGCAACTTTAGCAATACTAGAACGATCTTCAGCAAGTCTGTAAACAGCGGCTACCGAAATACCATAATCTGGTGCCACCAGGCTGTAACATGTATTAACGTAAGAAGGGTCAGCCATTTCGTGATCATTTAATGAAGCAACAATGGCAGCGGCACACACTTTAGCTTGAGAGTTTGCTGCGTAACCAGACTTAGGCATGCCAGTGGCAATGGCAGCGTCACCAATGACGTGTACACCGGCATGAATTTTAGATTCGAAAGTACCTAGATCGACGGGGCACCAACCTGAATCATTAGTAAGTCCTGCAGTGATCGCGATAGTGCCTGCAGACTGAGGTGGAATTAAGTTCACCACATCTGCTTTGTAGTCATCAAAGTCTGTAGACACTGTCATGCTGCTAGGATCTACCGAAGTAACACCGCCACCAGTATCTGCCGCCGGTACCCAGTCAATCATGCCGTCATAACGCGCTTTCCAACCTTGGGTGAATAAGCCTTGCTTTGAGAATTTGTCTTTTGCATCTAAAACCAAAATCTTAGATTTAGGTTTGTTATGTTTTAAGTAATGTGCAATCTGACACACACGCTCGTATGGGCCAGGAGGGCATCGGAATGGATTGGCAGGTGGTGCAATAATTACTAATCCACCGTCTTTCATTGATTCAATTTGCTTGCGAAGTAGGGAAGTTTGACTGCCTGCCTTCCATGCGTGAGGCATAATTTCTGATGCAGCCTCATCGTAACCTTCAACTGCACCCCATTTAAATGAAATGCCTGGTGATACGACTAAACGATCATAGGCAAATGAATCACCACTTTCTGTTTTGACCATCTTGCCATCA
The DNA here is from genome assembly GCA_938074525.1 of uncultured Gammaproteobacteria bacterium. Classification (GTDB taxonomy): domain Bacteria; phylum Pseudomonadota; class Gammaproteobacteria; order UBA4575; family UBA4575; genus UBA1858. The sequence continues at coordinate 13,119 of CALJEX010000117.1, read as the reverse complement.
ATATCTACATCTGTAGCTTTGCTATGAACAACATTGATGCCATGTTTCTTCATACCTTCATAAGAGTGGCGAATTGTCTCAATTTTACGATCACCACCAATCACTTCATTACTCATGAAGCAGGTGTAATAGTCTTTGTTAGTTTCAATCAACGTTACTTCGATTGAACTGTCTGCTTTGCGTATGTACTTAGCCGCAATTGCACCACCAGCACCACCGCCGATAACAACTACTTTTTTAGTCGCGCCTAAAGCAATGTTTGGAATTCCGATACCAGCTGTTCCTGCAACAATGGAACCACCGCCTAATTTTATAAAATCTCTACGATTTAACTTTTTCATGTTGGGCTTCTCCGTTCCAGTTAGTCAGTAATGCTTGAATAGTAATCGGCAAGTTGTTCAATGGCCTCTGGGCCATCAGTTTCTGCCATTTCTTCAAGTTTAGTTCTCATTTTTTTCGGCATGGCTCGATCACCATTTTTGAAATCATCCATTGTATACAGGAAGAATGGTTTCCATTGTCCAGCAAGTACGCCTGTATCGTCGTCCGCAAAACGGCCTTCGTTTTCATGGCATTTCTCACAATACTTATCATGTAGTTTCTTGCCTTGATCAGCCTTGGCAGAATCAAATGCTTGAGTGGGTCTTACTGCAGTTTCACTGCTGAAGTAATTTGCAAGCAGTTTTATCTCCTGTTCTGTATAACCTTTGGCGATTCTTCCCATGATTGTAGAGTAGCGTGGGAAGGCTTCCACATCTTCAAAGTCAACATCCGACTCTATGACTGATTCCAACTTATCTTCATCGTCATCATATTTATACGCCAACATAGCGGCCATCAAATAGTTGGGTGACATGCCTGCTAGGTTTGGAATAGCAGGGCCCACGCTATTACCATCTGTGCCATGACATGCGACACATGTGTCTGCAAGCATGTTTGTTGCTGCATCCTGATCGGCCATTACATAACTGCTTTGAAATGCGCCTATTAGCAACAAAGCGGCTAATCTTGTTGTTATTTGCATAGTTGACTCCTGCGTTTTGCGTTAAATTTTAGTGCACAATTATAACGTGCACAAAAATAATTGTTTTAAATTGTCGTTGGTTTGTGTGTTTTTGGAAATGTATTTAGAAAAGTCGACATAATCAGAACTTAATAAACTACATTAATTAATTTACGCATCTGGTTCAGTTGGCTGCTTATGAGCAACACCTTTGTGGCATTCGATACATGTTTGCCCTTGTTTTTGAGCTCTTTTGTGTTTTTTGCGTGATTGTTTTTCTTGTTCGGAAGTATCCATGGCATCAAATGCGTGACATTCGCGACATTCGCGTGAATCAGTGGCTTCCATCTTAGCCCATACACGGTTTGCCATCTTCCAACGATGAGCTTCGAATTTTTCTTCAGTATCGATTGTACCCATGATTTCGCCCCACACATCTTTGGCGGCCATGACTTTTGCATAAAGCTTAGGGCCGAGAGAATGAGGGACATGGCAGTCAGGACAACCTGCACGTACGCCTGAAGCATTCTTGTAATGATATGACTCCATCCATTCTTGCTCTACCCACTGCATTGAATGACATGAAGTACAAAATTCTTCTGTATTGGTAGTCTCTAAGACCTTAGATGAACCAATAGTAAAAACCACTCCAAGTACGATTGCAAAAATAAAAGCTAGCCAAGTTAGGAGCTTTATTGGCTTGTTAGAATCATCTGACATAGTGTGACCGGGGATGTTAGTATCAAGTTAAGGTGGTGTATTCTAGGAAATATTCTTTATCACCACAATGCAGCAACCTATCTGAGTCCACATTGTTTGATATATATCATCAGTACATTACCTTGATTAGGTCTTAAAGTCGTCTCAAATGTCTGAATCTCAAAATAACACTCAATTAACTGCAAAAGCACTCATGTGTGAGCGAGGTGGTAGAATTTTGTTCGAGAATCTCGAATTTTCTATCAGCAGTGGTCAAGCTATGATCATTCAAGGCAGTAATGGTGCTGGAAAGACCAGTTTATTACGCATAATTACCGGATTGAGCCAGCCTCCAGAAGGAACTGTGTCTTGGGACCAACAAAATATTGATACGATCGCTGAAGAATTTCAGCAACAACTCTTATATATAGGTCATTTGGCAGCGGTTAAGAGAGAATTAACCGTGAGAGAGAATTTACAGTTATTAAAACGCTTTTGGCCCTCTGATGCAGAAGGTTCAATTGCTGATTTGGCTGAGAATGTCGGCTTACGTCAGCGATTGAGTGTTTCTTGTTCAAGATTATCCGCAGGCCAGTTAAGAAGAGTGTCTCTGGCGCGACTTTTCATATCTAGTCAAAAATTATGGGTATTGGATGAACCTTTGACTGCTTTGGACGTTGATTTCATTACAGTGGTTGAACAATGCCTGCAAAAACACCTGCAATCAGGAGGTATGGCTATACTGACCACTCATCGAGGGATAGATTTAGGTGAACAAGCTTCATTTACACTGGATTTATAAGGTCCACTGACACTATATGCGATTATTTTACTCAATCTTGTATCGAGACTTAATGTTAGCGATTCGGCGCCGTAGAGAACTATCTAATCCGTTAGTTTTTTTCGTTATTGTGGTGAGTCTGTTTCCGCTAGGGGTGAGTCCGGATCAAGACTTGTTGAGTAAAATGGCACCAGGAGTGATTTGGGTGACGGCATTATTAGCCACATTAATGTCTATGGATGCCATGTTTCGGTCAGATTATGACGATGGCTCCTTGGAACAATTACTACTATTGCCTGGTCCTAAGATACTGCTGATAGGTGCGAAAATTACTGCGCATTGGCTGAGTATCGGGTTACCATTAGTGATACTTGCGCCGTTGATGTCATTGCTCTTGTATTTTCCTACCCACGCAATTGGTAGTTTGGTAATTACTTTATTAATAAGCACACCCATTCTAAGTTTATTGGGCTCAGTTGGAGTGGCTTTAACCTTAAGTTTGCGTTCGGGAGGAATCTTGTCTTCTTTGCTAATTTTGCCTTTTTACATTCCAGTATTGATTTTTTCGACAATGGCGATCAATGCGTCGGCTAATAGCCTCCCTGTTTCGGGATATTACGCACTTTTAGGGGCATTTCTAATAGTCTCCGCGTTATTAATTCCATTTGCAGTCGTTGCTGCGTTAAAGGTCTCTTACAACTAGTCATGATGCAATTTATTCATAAATATGGTTCACCAAAGTATTTCTATCAGTGGTCCTACGGTTGGCAACGTTGGTTAACCGTTATTACGGTGTTGCTTTTAGGTTTTGGTTTATACCAAGGTTTTTTTGTTGCACCACCTGATTATCAACAAGGTGAAAGCTACCGAATTATTTTCATCCATGTGCCGGCTGCCTGGATGTCGATGTTTGTTTATATGGTGATGGCCGTTTCTGGAATAGTGGCACTTGTATGGCGAATAAAAGTTGCCGAGATCGTGATTGGAGAAAGCGCCGTCATTGGTGCATCTTTTACCGCTTTGGCACTGATCACCGGGATGTTATGGGGTAAACCTATGTGGGGAACTTATTGGGTGTGGGACGCACGTTTAACCTCAGAACTTGTCTTGTTATTTTTGTATTTTGGAGTGATTGCGTTGCATGGTGCATTTGAAGATCCCCGTACAGGCGCAAAAGCAGCTGCCATCCTTGCCATTGTAGGGATTATTAATATCCCAATAATTAAGTATTCTGTGGAATGGTGGAGCACGTTACATCAACCGGCCACTGTCGCTAAGTTTGATAAACCGTCAATGCACATCTCAATGTTGATTCCACTATTAGTGATGGCGCTGGCATTTAAAACCTATTTCATGGCATTGCTATTTGCGCGCACACGTACTGAAGTGCTGGCTAGAGAAAAGAATGCCTCTTGGGTTAAAGAAGTGGTGGAGCAAGAATCGTGAAAGAATTTTTTGACATGGGTGGGTATGCGTTTTTCGTATGGTGGTCCTATGGGATTGTTACATTTGTAATGGTAGCTAATGTGATTGTAGCGAAAATGAAACGTAAACGAATTTTTAAACAGTTACAGGAATTATCTGAAGAGTCCTAGCGAGATTTATAACTATGACGCCAAAAAGAAAACAACGTTTAATATTTGTAATGGTGCTGATTGTAGGCTTTGGTGCTGCCATTGGTTTAGCGCTGTTCGCATTTCAAAAAAATCTTTTGTATTTTTATAGCCCTTCGCAAATTGCTGAGAGTGAGGTTGAAGCAGGGCAAATGTTTCGTTTAGGTGGTTTAGTGGTAGAGGGTAGTGTTGTTCGCCAAAGTGATGGTATTACTACTGAGTTTGATTTAACCGATACTGCAGGCAGCATTAAAGTGAGTTACACAGGCTTGTTGCCAGATCTATTTCGTGAAGGGCAAGGCATTGTTGCTCAAGGCAAAATAAATCAACAAGGTGTATTTGTTGCGCAAGAAGTACTGGCAAAACACGATGAAAACTATATGCCTCCAGAAGTTGCCGAGGCACTAAAAGCAACAGGTGCTAAGCATCCAGCGTCGATTCCGAAGACGACAATTAATTAAATTCTGGTAAATAAAAATCATGGTTGCAGAAATTGGTCAGTTCACATTAATCATTGCCTTGTGCTTGGCAATTGCACAGTCGACGATTCCATTAATTGGTGCGTATCGAAATAACCTTAGCTGGATGTCAGTAGGACGCACAGCCGCCAGCGGGCAATTTCTATTTTTATTCATTTCTTTTATTTGTTTGACCTATTGCTTTGTCACTAATGATTTTTCAGTTTTATATGTAGCCAATAACTCCAATACTAAACTGCCAGTTTACTATCAAATATCTGCAGTATGGGGCGCGCATGAAGGCTCCTTGCTATTATGGGTATTAGCGTTGGCTGCCTGGGGGTTTGCTGTCTCTATATTTAGTCGTGCGTTGCCTGCTGATATGATTGCAAGAGTATTAGCGGTGATGGGTATGATTGGAATCGGCTTTATACTATTCACTTTGTTGACATCTAATCCATTTGAAAGATTATTTCCGGCAGCGATCGAAGGTCGTGATTTAAATCCTTTATTGCAAGATCCTGGCTTAGTCATTCATCCGCCTATGTTATATATGGGCTATGTTGGTTTTTCAGTCGCCTTTGCATTCGCTATCGCTGCTTTACTAAGTGGCAAGATGGATTCAGCATGGGTTCGCTGGTCACGACCATGGGCGAGTATTGCTTGGGTATTTTTAACAATCGGCATTGGTTTAGGAAGTTGGTGGGCTTATCACGAACTAGGCTGGGGCGGTTGGTGGTTCTGGGATCCTGTAGAAAACGCATCGTTTATGCCTTGGCTAGTGGGCACAGCACTAATTCATTCTCTAGCGGTGACAGAAAAACGCTCAACCTTTAAGAGCTGGACAATCCTGTTATCTATCATGGCATTTTCACTCAGTTTGTTAGGCACATTTTTGGTTAGATCAGGTGTGCTGGTGTCAGTGCATTCATTTGCAAGTGACCCTGCACGTGGTCTGTATATTTTAATCTTCCTGGCTATTGTTGTAGGTAGCTCACTAACCTTATATGCATGGCGTGCTAATCAGTTTACTTCGGGTGGGCGATTTGATCTGATATCTAAAGAAACTATGCTACTGATTAATAACGTTCTGTTAGTGGTAGCTATGATTACCATTTTAGTGGGTACTTTGTATCCATTGTTTTTAGATGCATTAGGATTGCCAAAATTATCAGTGGGACCGCCGTACTTCTCAGCTGTATTTGTTCCGTTGATGTTGCCGCTGGTGATCTTGATGGGAATAGGGCCGATTGCAAAATGGCGTCGTGTGCCAGTTAAAGAATTATTTGGCAAACTAAAAGTATTGCTACTGTTAGGCGTCGCGCTAGGTATTATTCTTCCTTTAGCAATTTATCGTGATACAACCGTTATGACGGCAGTAGGCATTGCCGCTGCTGCTTGGGCAATATTGACTGCGCTTTATGCCGTGCTGCGATTAGTCATTAAGCGTGATAGCTCAACTTCATTCGCTAAAGCTTGTTCAAAAATTCCACGTGCAATGATTGGCATGGTGACTGCACATGTTGGTATAGGCATATTTATTCTTGGCGTGGTATTTACCAGTTCTTTTAGTGACCAAAAGGAAACCAGTGCTAAATTCGGTGAAGAAATTGAATTAGCGGGTTATACGTTTGTACTTGAAAGTGTCTCTGGTGTGCAGGGACCTAACTATCAAGCTATGCGTGGCAGCGTTAATGTTACTAAGCAAGGTTCGCCGGTGGCAATGCTGTATCCTGAAAAACGTGTTTATACTGTGCAAACAAACCCCATGACTGAGCCAGGTATACAAACCGGTGTGTTCCGTGATTTGTATGTTTCATTGGGTGAGCCACTTAATGAGAATGAATGGGGATTTAGAATTTATTATCGCCCCTTTATACAGTGGGTGTGGATAGGGACATTGCTTATGGCACTTGGTGGGCTGTTAGGCGCCATGGATAAGCGTTACCGAACATTGGCTAAAGCTGAAAAGAAAGCGACCAATAGTAATCCTGTCACACAGACAACTTCAGCTTAACTATATAACTGCTAAAACATGATACGTTTTCTTATTCCTGCATTTCTCTTTCTAGTGCTGACTGGATTTTTGTTTGTAGGTTTATATAAGGATCCATCACTAATACCGTCACCATTAATTGGTAAGCCAATTCCATCATTTGCCACCAGTACTTTAAGGGATCCAAATAAGGTAATCACCGATAGAGATATTCAAGGTGATTACGCTTTAATAAATGTATGGGCGACCTGGTGTGCAGCATGCAAGCAAGAACATGCTGCGTTAGTTTATTTATCAGAAAAATTACAAGTGCCTATTTATGGACTTAATTATAAAGATGATCGTGCATCGGCCATTAATTGGCTGCAACAATATGGCGACCCTTATGTCGTTAATATTTTCGATGAGAACGGTCGTATTGGTATCGACTTTGGAGTATATGGTGCGCCAGAAACTTTCTTAGTCGATAGTGATGGAATCATTCATCATAAACTTGTGGGCGTGATGACTCCGGATATATGGGAAAAGCAGTTCGTGCCTAAAATTCAACAAATCACATCAGTGGCGGCAAAATGAATAAAGCACTAATATTTATTTTTATGCTTTTTCTATCGCTACTGTCTGTCAGTAATGCGCAAATCATCTCTGTATCTCCAGAATACCAAGAGCGCTATGATCATCTCTTGCATGAGTTGCGTTGTTTGGTGTGTCAGAACCAGACGGTGGCTGAATCTCCGGCTGACCTTTCTAATGACTTGCGCGTAGAAGTCAAAGAAATGTTAGAAAGAGGGGCAACAGACCAAGAAATTTTAGACTTTATGTCTGATCGTTACGGAGACTTTGTTTTATATAATCCGCCAGTAAAGCCACGCACTTACTTATTATGGATCGGACCATTTCTGCTGCTTATTGGTGGAGTTATTTTTGCGCTTATGTTGGTTAAACGACGCTCTAATAATGTCGTTGATAATGAATTGAATGAAAACGAGAAACGACGTCTAAAAGGTCTTCTTGATGAAGACGACAAAGAAAAATAACAGGGCGATTTAAATGATCACTTTTTGGTTAATTGTAATTATATTGATATTGCTAGGACTGGCATTTGTTTTATTGCCCTTATTGTCGTCAAAAAACAAAAATGCTTCTGTCTCTAGAGAAGAAATCAACAAAGCAATTTATATTGGTAAAGTGGAAGACTTGCAGGCTGACTTAGAGAGGAATCTGCTTGATAAAGAAGAGTACGAACATGCGTTAGCTGACTTGCAACAAACATTATTGCAAGATGCGGACACGCAAGAGGTTAAGCCGTTTCGTTCAGGAAGTAATATGATGATTACTTTTCTAATCACGCTAACGTTACCTGTTGCTGCTTTACTAATATATCAACAAATAAGTACGGGTAGTTTTACTAATGATGTTAGTCAGCAGCAAGCAACATCATCGCAGGTGCAATCAATAGAGAGCTCGATAGCAACTTTAGAACAACGACTAAAAGAAAAGCCTGATAACCGCGAAGGTTGGACTATGTTAGGGCAGTCATATTTTGTCATTCAAAAATATGATCAAGCCAAGGCTGCATACTTGAAAGCTTTAGACTTGGCCAGTCAAGGTGACCCGGAACTTCTAGTGCTTACTGCTGAAGCCTCAGCTTTTTCAAATAATGAGCAGTTCGGACAATATGAGAAATCATTACTGACAAAAGCTCTGTCAATTAACCCAAGGCATGAGCGCGGTTTATGGTATTCAGGCTACGCTGACTACACGACGTCTGATTTTTCAAAAGCAGTAGGGCATTGGGAAACATTATTGAAGTTAGTGCCTGAAGATAGGCCAGAAGTAAAATCATCACTTGTGCAGTTCTTAAATAGTGCGCGTGAAAAAGCAGGCATGACGCCACTAGAAGAATCAACACAAGTAGCTCAGGAAGAGACTGATGACCAACGTAAGATTCAAGTGTCAGTGCAGCTTAATGAAAATGTAAACATGCATGCATCTTCAGGTGATACCTTATTTATTTATGCGAGAGCCGCTGAAGGTCCAAAAATGCCTTTGTCGTTGGCGCGATTAACCGTCGCTAATTTGCCAACTAAAGTTACGCTAACTAAAAAAATGGCCATGATGCCAAGTATGGATATCGATACCTTTGAGAAAGTTGAAGTCATTGCAAGAATCTCAAAAAGTGGTCAAGCTATTACGCAGAAAGGTGACCTTATTTCGCAGCCTGTTATCGTTGACTTCTCTCAATCAAATAAAGCAAGTGTGTCGTTAGATATTAATACTATCTCTGATTAATTATCACCGATTCGATTATCGATAGCTAATATCTAGCATCAGCGTTGTTTGACTTAACTCTTCCAAATAATAGGGGGCAGACCATATTTTTAAGTCAGCATCAAATTAAACGTGGTCTGTCCCCTATTGTTTAATGGAACTATTGAAAAATCTGGTTTTGGTCGAGAATATTATTATCTCAAGCCACAAGGTTATAGATTAGATAAAAAAACTAATAAGATGATCAAGGAATAATGTGGTTAAAGAATATCAAAAGCTTGTTAAAATTGTAAAAAATAAGTTAATTGTAATTGATTTTATACAAACAGATGATAGTGATTATGTAGCAACATTTGAAAATAATAATGGAGCTAAAATACAGTTTATTGGAGATAAATACGCTATTCCAAGTTATGGAATATGGTTGTATCTCGGTGAGGGAAAGATTAAAAGCAGTATGTTTTATGGCTACTAATAAAAGCGTTCGAGTCTGTTAATAATATTGCTGAAAGAAATTACTCTCTTGAGGAAGAATTAGATTGGCTGATTTCTAACAAGAATATTCTTTATGATTATTTGAAATATGATGAGCTTTATCAAAATTTAGATGATATTGATTGATAAGAGAAAAATAGAGAAAAATAGGGTCAGAGAAAAATAGGGTCAGACTCGAATTAATAATAGGGGACAGACCACGTTTTTTAGAGAGAAAAATAGGGTCAGACTCGAATAAATATGTAACTAAAATAAAAAAAATACAACAGGATAAAAAATAATAACTAAATAGAAGGATTGGGAATGAGTGTTAGCGAAGAAAGAATGCGGGTGAAGACATTTCAACAAAGCAACCCGATCAGTCAATTATTATGTGTATGTGATGTGTGTAAAACACCTTTTGAAACAGTGCATTTACATTACACATCAAAATCTAAAGTACCTTGTCGTCAATGCGGTGCAGATTCTGTCAATGTGATTCGTTGTAAGTCGTATCAGGCAAGTAAGTAATGCGTAATGGTTGTTGAATGAATGAAATAAAATAATAGGGGCTGACCACATTTTAAACCAGTATCAAATGGGCTAATTGTCACTTTACAAGCCGTTATGTCATATCAAATGACGGTTGTGCGTCGACAAATACAGGGTAAACACCTAAGTTTGTGGAATGCCACGTCGCTCACGAATAGTAATAGCCGGTATACCCTGGCACATAATTCAACGCGGTAATAATCGAACTGCGTGTTTCTATACGGATGAAGATTATCGCTACTATCTAACCACTTTACATGAACAAGCCAAAAAGTATCAATGTGCAGTTCATGCTTATGTGTTAATGACTAATCATGTTCATTTATTAGTGACACCAAAGAAAAAAGGTAGTGCTTCATTATTAATGAAACATTTAGGTCAGCGATATGTGCAGTATATAAATAAGACATATCGTCGTACGGGAACCTTATGGGAGGGCCGATTTCGATCATGTTTAATGCAAGAAGAACGGTATGTATTAAATTGCTATCGATATATAGAACTAAACCCTGTGCGTGCATCAATGGTTAAAGACCCGGCGCTATATTTATGGTCGAGTTATCGAGCCAATGCATTAGGCAAACATGATGGAATGCTTACAAAACATCAGCTATATGAAAGTTTAGGTGAATGTCCAGAAGAGCGACAAAATCATATAGAGAACTATTTAGTTCGCATTTGAATATTAAAATAATTAATAATATTCGAGAAGCAACTAATGGGAATTTTGTGTTAGGTGATGAAAGATTTAAACAACAAATTGAGTCTGTATTAAATAGACGAGTAGAGCGGGGTAAGGCTGGACGACCAAGATTGAAGGCTAAAAATTAAACGTGGTCTGTCCCCTATTCTTCACAGCTGCAGTAGTAGGTGGAACTGCTTCTCGATTGACTGGTGGTAAGTTTCAAAATGCAGCATTGACTTCTGGGTTTCAGTATTTGTTTAATTCATACTTTAGTACAGTAGAACATTATCAAGAACAGCGAGAGTTGAGTGGTTTCGAGCCTGAAGTATCAAAAAATTATTTGCTTTATACATATACTGGTTCTTTTAGTGTTGGTCCAGTCACATTTGAAGGTGCCAGAATATATGCTTTAGAGCCTGATACTTTAGTTATACATTCATTTGATTCTTTTGAAGTAGGTTTAGGGAGATCATTTTCATACAGAAAGTCAGCTATTTTCACTCATCAAGTAGGTATATTTAGATCAAGTGATATAGCTAGAGACTTTGAGTCTAGTGGTCTGAATATAAATATGTCTTTTTCAACATCAGGTGGAGGAATAGCATCTCAATTAATATTTGCTGGTAGGGGATATGGGTTTACTATTGGTGCCGCGATTTCTAAAAATACAAACTATTCTATTAATGGGACTGTGCCTTCAACTATGCATAATTACACAAACGATTGGATAGGGGGGCTAAATAATAACTAAGAGAGTTATTACTTTTTTATTTGGTTTTTATGGATGAAGTAAAGTATGCAGTAATTAGTAATATGCCGCCTATTACTAATAATAGCTTGCTATATTCTGTTATATCGAAAAAATATATTCCTGAAACACCAAAAATTAAAGCAATCACTGCAGAATACCAGCTAAATGTGCTATGGGTTAGGCTAGTGTTGCAATTAACGCATTTGTAAGTTTTTCTGAATCCATACCATGTCCATAGATCACTTTGTTTAAGAAATAATGTCTGCCTACAATTAGGGCATTTATCATTCGTTTCGTCATTTATTTTCAGCATGATTCTATGAACTTTATATATTCAATTAGTATATTATATACGGATGAATAAATAAAAATAAAAGGGAGCAGACTGAGGTGTGCTGAGTTTTGTAAATAGTAAATAGGGGCAGACCACGTTTTCTCTATTAAGCATTACTAAGATTCCTGTCTAATTTTTCTGACAACTAATAGAACTAATAGGGTCAGACTCGAATTAAATTAAAGTTTTACAGTGCGGTGTTACTCTGTGCGTCGAAAAAAGGAGAGTAATGCATACACTTACATAGATCGAATATTTTATGTAAGTAGGTGATGGCGCGATTAAATCGTTACTTTGTAGTCAATCAACCCCAACATGTTATTCAGCGTGGCAATAACCGAGCGCCTATCTTTGCTGATGCTCAGGATTATCAATTCTATAAAGAATGCTTGTTTGACGCTTGCAAACAACATTCTTTAGCAATACATGCTTAAGTATCCCTGGTCTAGTTATTGTAGTAATTACACTATTACAGCAGCATAATTTATATAAGCGTTTAGGCAGAGATGATGTAACCAGGCAGGCTGCTAATCGAGGTTTGTTTAATGCGCATCTTGATGATGAGGTGATTGACAGTATTCGTTATGCAATGAATGACAACTATGTATTAAGTGATGGTTTAAGGTGCAAATAGAAAAGGTGCTTGATCGCCGTGTTAGTCCAGGCAAATTAAGTAGGCCTGGGTTGAGTAAACAGTAATTCTGTCTATGGAAACACGGTCTGTCTTCTAGTCTCTCTCTGATTTCTTTCGGAAAGAATTTCTCAAATTACATATACCATTTTGCATTTCGCGATATAATATTAGCTATTAATATCTATTTGGCTCAATATTGATTTTGCTGTAACTGACGAATTAATAACAATATGGAACAAGTACCTGTAGTTGAGATAGCGCAAGTTATAACGTTAGCGGTTGCGCCAGTATTTTTGCTTGCTGGTATTGCTGGATTTTTAACAATTCTTTCTCATCGACTTAGCCGGGTAGTGGATCGTACTCGTTATGTAAACCGGTTCATTTGCGATATTAAGTCGGAAGACCATAAGAAACCACTTGAATTGGAGATGTGTTTATTAGCAAAGCGCACTCGAGTGATTAATTGGGCTTTAAGGTTCTCTGTTTGTGGTGCGCTTGCTATATGCCTTGTGGTAATGTGTTTGTTCGTTGGTGAATTCGTGCTTATTAATCTTGGTTCATTTATTGCCTGGTTGTTTATTTCAGCCATGGCGCTAGTGATAATGTCATTATTGTTATTGCTGTATGAAGTTAATATCTCTACCAGTAATTTGCAAAATAATATTGAGCATTTACTTGTAAAAGCTAAATACGAGAAAAACTAAAGGGCTCTGACCTCTTTGTGTTGCCTTTGTGTTTAGATATACATAATTTGTCAGTATCATTCGCCATGCACAGGAGATAAGTAATATGAGCAAGGCAGAAAAGACCATTCGTGACCTGTTGTCACTGACCAACATCAAAATCAATGGTGATAGCCCTAGTGATA
>CALJEX010000116.1 GCA_938074525.1 uncultured Gammaproteobacteria bacterium | reverse complement strand
AATCTGAGCTCATTTAATCAAGACTTGACTACTGATAATGTAAGTGAAGCAACTAACTTATATCATACTAATGCTAGGGTGGATGCACGCATAGCACTAGCCACTGCTAATGATTTGAGTGACGTAAGTTACACAGCGGGGGCGCCTATAGATGGCTATGTATTAACATATGTAAACGCTAATAGCAGATGGGAAGCGGTGGTAGCCAGTGGCGGTGGATCAAATCCCGCTGTGACAAGTGCGTCACCTGGTGCTAATTATACAATCTCAACATACACTGGAATTGAGGAAGTTTATTTATTGACACCATCGACAGACATATCAGTCTTCTTGCCCGCTGCCGCGACATGTGGAAGTGGGTACAAATACAATATCAAGAATCTATCAGCTAACACAATTACACTTGACCCAGATTCTACGGAGTCTATTGATGGGAGCTCGACATTTGACTTAAGCGTGCAATATGAATCCGTGACTTTAGTTACGGATGGAACAAACTGGTTTATTGTGTGATATTATGACGTATAAAATAACAACACCCACAACGCGTACACCGTATGCAGTGCATTTGAAATTATCTAGTAATACGTCAATTACTGCGAATAATCCAGTACCATACTCTATTTTAACGAGCACTTCCGGGCATGGAATAACTGTCAGTAATGGCGTCATTTCACTGCCTGATGGCGAGTGGCTTTTAAATTTTAGTTTACAATCGACTTCTACAGCAGCTTACACAGCAAGAATCTATGTCGATAATGTTTTAGATTCTGATTTCCCATACATTCAATGTTTTAGTTCTTCTACTAGTGATATGCAAACTGCAAGTTTTTGCACGAGTGGAAATGTCGATGTTGAATTGAGGCCATCAGTTACAACAACATATTCAGAAGATTCTGATTTATTGATTTATGGGGTGAAAACATGAGTTATACACCAATTTCTGCAGGGCCGTTTGTTGTCGGTATTTTAAATACAACAACTTCAGCAGGCAGCACAGAAACGACAATTAACTATGATGAATTTAGAACAAGCCGAGGGCTGTTGAGCTCTACCCCAACATTAACCGGTCTGGCATTCTCTGACGTTAGCGCACAAGTCGGTGCAGGGACAAATGCGTATGGAGAACATTGCCCAAAAACTGGTGGAGGCTATGGCTGCGATATAGTCAGAAACAAAGGTAAACGAGGAGTTTCGGGGGCTGTGGGTTGTGCTGTGTATTCGAGTGACACGTTTGCTTTTAGATATCATGCTTATGATAATAATGATTTAATTTATAGTTCTCATGGATATGTATTATGACTTATTTAGCAACAATATCAAAACCAAGTATTGATGTGAGTCAATCGACAGTCACTAGTCCTTCTTCTATTGCAGCGAATGAAAAAATGCCGTTTACATCTATTACACATAACAACTTGACAGTCTCCAGCGGTCAATTAGTTTTAGATGCAAACTATACATTTATTATCACAGCATCGGCATACATAGAAAGTACTTCCACATCTATTGGGCAAATTACAGTTCAATTATATGACGTTACAAATTCCGCTTGGCTTGGTTGTGAATTAGAAATGTATATCAGCGGGCAACCTCAAACAATTCAAGAAGGATGTTTTGCTCGTGCTGTAGTATGTCCGACAGTTCAAACTACAATAGAATTCAGAATCAAGTCAGTGAGCGGTAATGTTCCAAGCGTGAATAATCCTAGTATTTTTGATTATTTAGGTACACCATGGTATTCTGTAGCGAGCTTTTAAATGGAAATTAGCAGCGGCTTAATTATGCAAATATGTAGCTTCTTTGGCACTATAATAGCTGTAGTGTGGTACATATCAAACACACTATCTAATCTTAAGCGCCACTTATCTAACACTATGCAAGCTAACACTGTGCAAGATAAACAACTCGAGCAAGTACAAACTTCTGTAAATGAATGCTCTAGGGCATGCAAAGAGGGCCGCGTTAAGCTGTGGGAAGATGTAAATAATATGAAAGTACAGATAGCTAAGCTAGAAGCGACTAAACAACATGAGAAATGATGTTATCTTTTTAATAATGATGGGGGCCATCTGCGCACTTATTGTCATGCGCTTGATTACTTACTTGAATAAGATGTAGGCGCCTGAGCTTAGCGCAATACTGCCTGCTACAATAGCTATATATTTTAATGCTGTGTTATGTTTAGTAAGTGCTTCTATATCACTCTCTTTGCTGACAAGCTCATACTGTAAAGTCTTAATCATATCTTTATAATGCTTGGGTGTGCTATCGCATGAGCTATGGCATACATCTAGCTGATATTGACACACGCTTATACTGTCTTTGATAGCTTCCTTACAGTCATCTGCTTTAGCTTCTATGATTGTTTTTAAAAGTATAAACTTATCTGGTGTAAATGCTAGATAGTCAGCATCTGCTTTAGTGCCCGCCATGATCAGCGTGCTATCTATGACTTGATCTTTAGCTATTTGAATACCTGTGATTAAGTTACTAAATAAAAAGATGGGTATTAGTATAGTATTCATTTATTAACCTTGCACTTAATATCTGTGATCAATCGCCTATATGATTCTAAAGCTTTTTTAACTTTCTCACTACATATAGTATCGCATGTATCAAGCTTACATTCTGTTTTACATTTAATTAAATCTTCTGTACATAAGCTTTGTTGTAATGCTTTATCTTTTTTACATTGATCTAACATTAAAATATTCTCTTTACATTGAATACTTGCAGGGATAAAGCCCTCTTTGACTCCTAGGTAATATGCCCCCCCCATGGTTAGTGCCCACAGGGTGAGGATAACGATATATATTTTATTACTTAATAATGATATGATAAATTTATCTGACATACTTTAAACCTTTTATAGTGAGTAGTGAGATGGATTATAATAGTTTAGCAAGTGTAGCAAGTATAGTGGGTGTAATATTTGCGTACTTTTCTTTTATGAAAGATAAGTTAAATAACGCAGAGGAATTAGGCAAGCTAAAACAAAAAGTTATTAGTTTAGAAGAGCAAGCGCGGGCTAACGAGTCACGATTTCAAACGATAGAAAGCAAGCTTGATTTAATACAACAGTCATTAACTAGATTAGAGACATTATTTAAAACAATTAAA
>CALJEX010000115.1 GCA_938074525.1 uncultured Gammaproteobacteria bacterium | reverse complement strand
ATGTCGCTGAGTTAAAGCAGCTAACATCAGGCTGGGTATATAAAATACCCAACGTAACATACGATTCTATGAATAAGCGCGAAGCAGATGTGCTTGAGATTACTGAAGATCAGTTAAATTAATATTATATTTTTTTAGCTTTGCTAACAGCGTTGCCTATATAACTTTCTGGAGTCAGTGCTTGTAGCTCTTTCTTGGCGCTAGCGGGTATGTCTAAGCCTTCGATGAACTCAATCAATATTTGTTGATTAATTTTCTTGCCTCGTGTGAGCTCTTTTAATTTCTCATAAGGCTTTTCAATATCATAACGGCGCATGACAGTTTGAATCGGTTCTGCTAATACTTCCCAGTTATTATCTAAATCAGAAGACAGTCGCTGCTCATCAATCTGAATTTTATTCAGCCCGCGTAGTAGGGATGCGCAAGCGATTAGGCAATATCCAAATGCGCTACCTAAATTACGCAAGACAGTTGAGTCAGATAGGTCTCGCTGCCAGCGTGAGATAGGTAATTTTTCTGCAAAATGTTGTAGTAATGCATTTGCGATACCATAGTTACCTTCAGCATTTTCAAAATCAATAGGATTGACTTTATGCGGCATAGTCGAAGAGCCTACTTCTGTTGCCACTACTTTTTGAGTGAAATAGCCGATTGAAATATAGGACCAGATGTCTCGCGATAAATCGATACTGATAGTGTTGATTCTTTGTATGCTATGGCAGAGTTCAGCAATGTAGTCGTGTGGTTCAATCTGTGTTGTGTATGGGTTGTATTGTAAACCCAGGGACTCAATGGTTAATCGTGAAACTTGTTCCCAGTCAACATCAGGGTAGGCTGTCATATGTGCATTAAAATTACCTACTGCGCCATTGAGTTTGCCTAATAACTCTATGTCATTTAGCTGAGTAATTTGACGTTCTATGCGATGACAAACGTTGGCGAATTCTTTACCCATGGTTGATGGCGTGGCTGGCTGTCCATGGGTGCGACATAACATAGGTGATAATGCTAATTCTTGAGCGAACTTTCTTAATTGTTCAGCAATATGAATTTCAATATTAATTAATAAGTCGCGACCTTCTTTTAGCATTAATGCATAGGCTAAATTATTGATGTCTTCAGAAGTACAAGCAAAATGAAAAAACTCTGAAAGTTCTTTAAGGTCGTTATCGTCACTGACAGATTCTTTCAGCCAATACTCTACGGCTTTAACATCATGATTAGTTGTTGCTTCAATCTCTTTGACGCGTTCTGCGTCTGCCATCGAAAAATTATCAATTAAGCTGTTTAATTTATTGCGACCCGCATCACTTAGAGGAGGGATGTCATCCAGTTCCTTGGTATCAGCCAGACGAATCAACCATGTCACTTCGACAATTGCGCGGCTACGAATTAATCCATATTCACTGAATATTTCACGAAGCTTCAGTGTGGCTTTGCTGTATCGGCCATCGATGGGTGTCACTGCGCTGAGGGTGTTTAATTCCATGGTTTCTCCATTTTGCTTCAATTCTACTTCTAAACTGCAGGAAGGAACCATTATACTACAGCCCATTATAAGGTTCGCATTTACAAAATATTTAGAATAGGAAGATATATGAGCAGTGACAATTTTAGAATTGAAAAAGACAGCATGGGTGAGTTGCAAGTACCTAAAGATGCTTTATATGGAGCTCAAACTCAACGAGCCGTGAATAACTTCCCTGTCAGCGGTTTGACCATGCCGAGAGAGTTCATCAAAGCCTTGGGCTTGTTGAAGGCTTCTTGCGCAATGGCTAATGAAGAATTGGGATTGCTTGACCAAAAAATAGCCAGTGCGATTGTCGATGCCGCTAAAAAAGTCAGTAGTGGTGATCTTGATGAGCACTTTCCTGTAGACGTTTTTCAAACAGGCTCGGGTACAAGCAGCAATATGAATACTAACGAGGTGATTTCACATATCGCTTCGGTTGATGTGCACCCCAATGACCATGTCAATATGGGACAGAGCTCTAACGATATTATTCCTACGGCAATTCATGTCAGTGCATGTTTGGCAATCCATGAAGAATTACTGCCAGCACTTGAACATCTTTCAAAAACGCTACGCACTAAAGCTAAAGAGGTAGATGGTTTTGTTAAGACTGGTCGTACTCATCTCATGGATGCTATGCCTGTGACATTAGGCCAAGAGTTAAATGCATGGGCAACACAAATTGAAAACGGGCAAGTAAGAATTAACAATGCATTGACGTTCCTATATGAACTTGCTCAAGGTGGAACAGCGGTGGGTACAGGAATTAATGCGCATCCAGATTTTGCTGATAAATTAGTTAAACACTTAACTACGTTAACCGACATTCCATTTAGCACTAAGCCAGATAAATTTGAGGCGCTAAGTTCTCAAGATGCTGCGGTAGAAATGAGTGGGCAATTAAAAACAGTTGCCGTTAGCATGATGAAAATGGCAAACGATTTACGTTGGATGAACTCTGGGCCATTAGCCGGCTTAGGTGAGATTGCCTTACCTGCATTGCAACCCGGCAGTAGTATCATGCCAGGTAAAGTAAATCCTGTGATTCCTGAGGCAACAGCCATGGTATGTGCACAGGTAATCGGTAACGACGCAACGATTACTGTTGCCGGTCAAGCAGGCAACTTCCAGCTAAACGTCATGTTGCCAGTGATTGCATATAACTTGGTGCAAAGCATCAAATTATTGGCGAGTAGTGCTCGCTTAATGGCGGATAAAGCGATTGAAGGATTTACCGTTAATGAAGATGCGTTAACCGATGCTTTGAGTCGTAATCCGATTCTTGTGACCGCTATCAATAGTGTGATCGGGTACGAAAAAGGAGCTGCCGTGGCTAAGAAAGCATACGCAGAAGGGCTAACTGTGATCGAGTCCGCAATGCAGCTGACAGACCTGTCAGAAGAAGAACTTGTCAAGCTTCTAGACCCCACTCAACTGACGAAAGGTGGAATTCAGGGCCTCTAGTTTTTTAGAGTGTAGAATAATGCCATAAATCACTGTAGTTACTTGGTTACAATAGGGTTATGCAAGCATCTACAGTGCTCCAAATTTTGTATCTAGCCTTTGTGGCTGGATTAAGTGCTTTCGCCTTCGTGCGATTGCATAAGCGCGTGCCTATTAAATACGAATCACGTATGTCCATAGGTGCCATGCTATTTCTTGCATTTCTTGTGTTTTTGGTCAGCACGCTGCTGTTTCTTATTTTTGGCATTATTTTTATTTCCGAAGTTAGTCTGGCGGTATATACCGGAGGTGCACTATTAATTATTTGTAGCACAATATTTTTGCTCGCCTCAAACATCGTGGTGAAAGAGCGAGAATATTTTAGGCAGCTTGAAAAAAGACAAACAGAACATGATTCAAGTACTGGTCTACCTAAATATCCTATCTTCTTGGAAAGAACCAAAAGAGCCTTAGCTAAACATCAATTGGATAGCCCTTATTACCCTGCTGTCATGGTGATTTTGATTTCAGGTTTACGACAGCTTGATCGTCGTGTTGGTTTTGGTGTGTCGGATTTTGTGATTAGAACAGTGGCACAGCGTATCCATGCCACATTGAGAACGACCGATTATGTTGCCAGGTTGAATGAAAATTTATTTGCAGTATATGTGAATGATCTTAAGGAACGTGAAAATGTTCATACCATCTGCGATAACATATTAAAGAGTATAAAAGTGCCGGTTCAAGTGGCCACGGAGCAAGCGCCGATTTTTCCTTATATCGGCGTAGCGTATTATAAAGATCATCCTTTTGATGAAGTATTAAAGTATGCTCAGTCTGCTGCCTTAGAAGCTTGCGATCGAGGTATGGAAGTAATTGTGGCGGATGCTATCACCTCAGTGCAAAAAGCAGATAATGATATATTAACTGTGTTGCAACGTGGCTTAGAAGAAAAGTCATTCAAGCTTTATTATCAGCCGCAAGTGGCGCTGAAAGAATTGACAGTGATTGGTGTGGAAGCGCT
>CALJEX010000114.1 GCA_938074525.1 uncultured Gammaproteobacteria bacterium | reverse complement strand
ACATTACCCAAGCCACTCTCAGCGACACCCAAATGGTTCGACGCAAAAGAGCTAAAATACTTAATCACCTTATTTCTGACTGTAATAACACAATCAGAGTTTAAATAGATTTTACTACCGTCACGACGGACAAAGTAAATTAATAAAAGAATGTTCATTCTACTTTCAATCTGCAATCTAATAATGAACCCTCTAAGAGAGCTCGTTACGTTGTGCATGGATGGCCCTTTTGGTCACTCTGTGGTTGGACACGTTAAGCACAGTGGGTTAACACCTTACCAGCAGCTGGAAGCGGAAATAGAAAACCGAGACCAATATGAAAAAAATACTAGTCAATGCTACACAGCAAGAAGAATTGCGTGTTGCGATGGTCGATGGCCAAAAGCTATACGATCTCGATATCGAAGTTCCTTCACAGGAACAAAAGAAAGCCAATATATACAAAGGCGTTATCACTCGGGTTGAACCGAGTCTAGAAGCAGCGTTTGTAAACTATGGCGTAGACCGCCACGGCTTCCTGCCTTTCAAAGAAATATCTAAGTTATATTTCAAAAACTCCAATACCCCCGCAGGCGAACGCCCTGCTATTAAAGATCTGATCTCAGAAGGTCAGCAACTGATTGTTCAAGTTGAACGTGAAGAACGTGGCAACAAGGGAGCAGCCCTCACCACTTTTATCAGCTTAGCCGGACGCTATTTAGTATTAATGCCAAATAACCCACGCGCTGGTGGAGTGTCTCGCCGTATTGAAGGTGATGACCGCAAGGAAGTTCGTGAGGCATTAAATCAAGTCAAAATCCCTGATGGCATGGGAGCTATTGTTCGTACTGCCGGTGTTGGCCGTACCAGTGAAGAGCTTGGCTGGGACATTGCCTACCTAGAAAAAGTTTGGACTGCAATTGAAGCAGCCGCAGATCAGAAGCAAGAACCTTTCTTAATTTACCAAGAAAGTAACGCAATGATTCGTGCGCTGCGAGACCACTTCCGTAATGACATCAATGAAATCATTATTGATGATCCCAAGGTTTACCAAGACGCACATCATTTCTTAGAGCAGGTCACGCCTAATGATCTACGTAAACTTAAGCTATACGAAGACCTTGTACCGTTATTTAATCGCTACCAAATTGAAGCCCAGATCGAATCAGCGTTTCAGCGTGAAGTAAATTTACCTTCAGGTGGCGCTATTGTTATTGACCACACTGAAGCATTACTCTCAATAGATATTAACTCTGCGCGTGCTACTAAAGGCAGCGACATTGAGCAAACTGCATTACAAACCAACTTAGAAGCAGCAGATGAAATTGCACGTCAATTACGCCTACGCGATTTAGGTGGTTTGATTGTCGTTGATTTCATCGACATGCTAGCTAACAAAAATCAACGTGAAGTAGAGAATCGTTTACGCGATGCAGTTGAGGTAGATCGCGCTCGCATTCAACTTGGACGTATCTCTCGTTTCGGTTTATTAGAAATGTCACGCCAACGACTACGTCCTTCATTAGGTGAGTCTAGCCAAATTGTATGCCCTCGTTGTACCGGCCATGGAACAATCCGTACTAGCGAGTCACTTGCGCTGGCGATTCTACGTTTACTCGAAGAAGAAGCAATGAAAGACAAGACCGGTAAAGTGATCGCGCGCGTGCCTGTTGATGTTGGAACATTCCTTCTTAATGAAAAGCGTTTACCGCTACAAGAAATCGAACAACGTCATAAAATTGATTTAGTTATCGTTCCACAAGCCAATCTAGAGACGCCTCACTTCGAAGTACAGCGTGCACGCATTGACGACAAAGAAGTTGAAGGTAAAACTAGTTATGAATTAAGTACTAGTGAAGAAGAAAATGTAGAAATCACTACGACTACTCGTAGACCTGTTGATAAACCTGCTGTCTCTACTGTAAGCATGGATGCGCCAGCACCTACTCCAATTCAAAGCGAGCCTATAAAAGCCGAAGCTAAAGCTTCTAAAGGTATTTTGGCAAAATTATTTGGTTGGTTGTTGGAAGACACAACTAAAGAAGAAAAGAAAGCTGAAGAAAAATCTCAACCCAATCAGCAGCGACGTGGGCGATACAACAACAATAATAATCGTAATCGCAATAACAATAGCCGACGCAGAAATCCTAATCAACGCGGCGGACAGAATCGTAATAGAGGCGAGCGAAATAATAATCGCGATGAACAACAAAAAGCAGATGGAGAGAAAGGACAATCAGAAAACTCCAATGCCAATCCTAATCAAAACCGCAATCGTAATCGCAACCGTAATCGTAATCGCAACCGCTCTGATTCGCAGCGACCTCGAAATCAGAATGCTGATCAATCAAGTAGCAAACAAGATAGCAATGCTGGAAATAATCCGCAGCAGACCCAAGCATCTAAGACTGAAAGCAATCCAGGCAATAGCTCACAAACAAATATTCCGAAAGACAATAATGGCAATACTGCACCTGTGCAAAATCAGCAACCTAGTAGTAGCACCCCCAGTCCTACTAGTCAGCCAGCTAACCAATCCACTGCACAACCAAAACCTTCGGCTGAGAGTAAACCATCTAATACTGAAAGCTAATTAGCTAGCTCTCAGTAAACATTATTAAAGGTGATGTCGCTTACGCATCACCTTTAATAAATTCCAACAACCTGCTTCAACCAACTCAAATACCCCTTCAAATAGATCACTATCTCTATAATAAGGATCTGGCACTTCTTCACCCGATTTTTCAGGATGATACTCCAAGAATAGTTCGATCTTGTCGCGCTCCATCAATGGCGCTTTTACTTGAAGAAAACTCAAGTTAGCATTATCCATCGGCAGGATATATTTAAACTGTTTGAAGTCTTCATCTTTGACTTTTCGTGCACGAGCAAATGAAATGTCATAGCCTTTCTCTAATGCTGATGCACATGCTCTAGGATCTGGCTTTTCACCTTCATGATAAGCATGAGTACCTGCTGAATCGACACTAATAACATCTTCTAATCCGTGTGTACGCACTAAGTGATGGAACACACCCTCAGCCGTGGGCGAACGACATATGTTGCCCATACACACAAATAACACACTAATCTTTTCATCATCAACCACAAGTTCGTCCCTATGATGCTGGCGGCTCAATTCTAGCGGTAGCTAACGCCCATAAAATTGCTTTTCCACACCACAATGCTAAATAGAATATAAATACTCGTTTCCATATTTCTACAGATTCAAAATTCAAATTATTAATAACATGTTGCTTAATCGAGGCAAATGACTGCCCACCAACAAAAATATCATATGCCGGTATCAACACAAATGAAATTAACAACGCGATGAGTAAAAATAAAAATACTCGCTTAATAAATATTGCCATATAAATTTAACTTAATAATTGTGTGCGTTGTTCAAGATATTCTTATGTGGTTAACTTATCGTCAGCATATACACCATAGCCGTTGACGATTATGACCTCTATCTTAGATCTAAAATTAAATCCGTCAAGCGGCAACCACTGCATTTTTAGACTAACACACACTAAAACAAAGCATAAGCTTTTAAAACTATTAAAGACTTTAAGCTAATCTCACCCAAAATGACAAAACAACTATTTTTCATTAGGGTGACGTCATAAAACTATCATATTTGCTTGTTACTTTGCAGCGTCTCTAATACTTATACAAAAATGAGGAAAATACGTTGTGAAATTGAAATTAAGCTTACTAGCTAGTGCATTAGCTTTATCCAGCATTGACCACGCGAGTTACGAGCCATTCAAAAGCAATACCTTTGCAACACTCAGCAGGACTTGATTATTTGTCACAAAAAAGCCTCGCATATTCAAGGCTTTAATTTCGAATCTAACTTTGCTTACAATTGTTAGTTAGTACAAAGATGTATGTAGCTCTTCTAGCGATGTTTCTGCTACAGGCGGTTCAAATTTCTCACATGACCAACCCCATGATTCTTGCTTCTGAATAAATTCATCGGCCTTAGTTTCACAGAAACCCACTTCAGAATTTGCGGTCCATAATATTTGCTCACCTTCGCCTTTGTCATATCTTACTTCACAAGGCACGGGTTGCTGATCATTATGGTAGGCAATTTTAATAATTCTTTTATCACCATCATTATCACAAACATAATCTTCACCAGCGATAGCGCTAAATGATACTGTTAAAAACACAGTCAATAAAATAGAGAGTGTATTTTTCATAATCCAACCACCTCAAATAATGTGAATGAGATCACATTGTTGCGCTAATAGACTTTTGAGGATAGAAGCAAGCTTACCGTTTATACATTGAAAATTACATTTCAGCCATCTGTTAAGAGATAAAACTCGCCTATACAATTGTTAAATTACATTTATGTGCCACAGAAAGTTTTATAGGCACCAAATTCTTTTGGTGCTGGCTGGGTGTATTCATCCTTCCCTGCTTGCTGTTGGTATGGCTGAGTTAACACTGTTAGCAGCGCTTCAAATTTTGTGTAATCCTCATTTTTCATCGCAGACTCAATCGCTTCTTCAACTTTATGATTACGAGGAATGTATATGGGATTGACTTGACTCATTAGCACAACACTGTCATCAGAAGTCATCCCTTCATGCGCTAATCGATCATGCCAACGAACAAGCCACTGCTCAAATGTCATCACGTTTGCAAAGTGCTTATGTGCGGCTTCTTTGTCACCCGACAAAACTTTCGCAAGATCGCTAAACAATAATGTGTAGTCGACATGGTATTCATGCATGAGCGCAAGTAAATCATTGACTAATGCTGAGTCACTTTCTTGAGCATTGTTTATTCCTAATTTACAGCACATACCTTGTAACCAATGCTTAGAATATTTTTCTGGAAATTCATTTAACACTTTAGTCGCTAATTCAACAGCATGCTCTTGATCAGAATCAATCAAACTTAATAATGCTTCAGCCAATCGTGTCAAATTCCATTGCGCAATGGGCGGCTGATTTTGCAACGCATAACGGCCTTGCTTATCAATTGAACTATATACAGCAGCAGGATCATAACTATCAATAAATGCACATGGACCATAATCAATTGTTTCACCAGATATAGTCATGTTGTCTGTATTCATCACCCCATGGACAAAACCAATTAACATCCATTTCGACACTAGCAATGCTTGCGCATCACACACTGCCTCTAATAAATTCAAATATGGATTATCTGACTGCATCAGCTCAGGGTAATGACGCGCAATGGTATAGTTTGCAAGCTGACGTACTTTATCCACTTCGCCACGCGAAGCAAAATATTGAAATGTCCCAATACGGATATGGCTAGACGCCACTCGTGTTAACACCGCACCAGGAATTGGCATTTCACGCATTATTTTTTCACCGGTAGTGACAGCGGCTAACGCCCGAGTAGTAGGAACACCCAGTGCATACATCGCCTCACTTAAAATATATTCACGCAGTACAGGACCTAGGCCTGCTTTACCATCACCTCCACGTGAGTATGGCGTGCGACCTGAACCTTTTAATTGAATATCAAAACGTTGTCCATTTTCATCCAGTACTTCACCTAATAATAAAGCACGGCCATCACCCAGTTGTGGTGAAAAACCGCCAAACTGATGGCCAGAATAGACTTGAGCTAACGGTAGTGAACCCTGTGGTGATTCATTACCAGAGAATATTTTCAATTGATCACTGATAGTTGAACTTTCAATGTTCAAATTGAGCTGTGAAGCAAGCTCACTATTCAGCTTAATTAATTTAGGTGTTGGCACCACTGCACTTTGACAAGAACTATAAAATCCTTCCAGCTGCTTAGCGTAGCTATTATCAAAATTGAATAACATTTATTTGTAATATCTTTAATTTTTTATAGCTCTATTGAGCCAGATCATTATAGCGATTGAGGATGACGCTATATACTAACAGCATGAAGATTAATAGCTTAATGAGTTCAAATATTGTCACCGTAGAAATGGATGACACTCTTAAAATAGTAAAAGAGATATTTGACCATACACAATTTCATCACTTACTTGTAGTGGATGCTAACAAATTATGCGGAATTATTTCTGATAGAGATCTATTGAAATCGTTGAGTCCTAATTTAGGCACATTGGCTGAGTCTAGCAACGATCTATCTAGCTTAAATAAAAAAGCCCATCAAATTATGAGTAGACATCCGATAACAATCGATGCAGACGCATCAATCAATACAGCAATTATTTTATTTAATAAACATAAGCTTTCATGTTTCCCTGTTATTAATGCCCAGCACAACCCTGTGGGTATATTAAGTTGGCGGGATATATTTAAAGCTTTAGAGAAACAAGATTAGATTGGCGGTGGAAAGTTACCCCCAAACAAAGTTTGATGACTATATCACCACCAGAACCAGCCGCCTTCATCAATCAGCACCGCACACCATAAAGAAACACGTGGCAGTACCAATCAGTTCTATAAAGCCGTCAAAACCCTACCGCACCTGACAAATCCCGGCCTCAAACTCCAACTGCTGTGTTTTACCCAGCACCTGCATCAATAAAATCACACGTTGCTGGTCTGATGACAGCACCTCGGCAGAGACGCCCTTGAACGGGCCAGCCGTAATGAATACTTCATCACCGGGTTTGAAGGGTTTGAGCTGATCGCCGCCAGCGTTGCGCACTGCCTCCAGACGGCGAATTTCACGGATCAAGCC
>CALJEX010000113.1 GCA_938074525.1 uncultured Gammaproteobacteria bacterium | reverse complement strand
TCTAAAGCTTCTTCACGCTCTCGCGCAGCAGCAATGAAAATCTCCATTTGCTCGCAGACTTTTTCTTGACCAGTATAGTCAGATAATGTGCGCGGACGAATTGCACGATCCAAGGCAACATCTTCATTGCCCATACTATCTGATTCTATTATTCGTTCAGTGGTCATGTTTTCTTAATTGCTCTGGTTTAATTACTCAGGCTTGATTTCAACGCCAAGCGAATTAAATCTTCACATGAAGATGTTTCGTCTTGCACATTTTTAATCATACGCATCGCTTCAGGCCCTTTATAACCTAAGGCTGTCAATGCTGAAATTGCTTCTTCAATATGATTGCGCACTGACCCTGTATTAACACCCGTATTACCTATGACTGGAGTAGGTGAATCGTTATCTAACCGATCACGCAACTCGACGACTAAACGTTCTGCTGTCTTCTTACCGACACCTGGTAAGCGCACTAATGCATCGACATCACCAAACTTAATACAGTTTTTAAATCCACCAGCATCCATACCCGACAATATTGTCAGCGCCATCTTTGCACCCACACCATTCACTTTTAGTAAAGTACGAAAAAGACTGCGGTCAGCAAGATCATGGAAGCCATATAGAGTTTGCGCATCTTCACGCACAATCATATGTATATGCAGGGTGATGTTATTACCGCATTCGGGCAATTGATAAAAAGTGGACATGGGTGCATCTATTTCATATCCCACACCATTGACATCAATCATCAATCCCGGTGGCTGCTTATAAACAAGCTGGCCTTGCAATCGTCCGATCATTTACTGCGATGCCTTAATGTTTTTTTGATACTGAGGAGACAACCCTGTATGCGCATGACATAGCGCCACCGCCAAGGCATCTGCTTCATCTTCTTGTAACACCTTCCGAATATTTAACAAACGCAAAATCATATGCTGAATCTGCTCTTTAGATGCTGCGCCATAGCCTACTGTGGACTGTTTAACTGACCTTGCACTGTATTCAAAAATTTCCAGGTTTGCGTGCACGCCTGCAGTCATTGCTGCACCACGCGCATGTCCAAGCTTTAACGCTGATGCTGCATTCTTTGATAAGAACACTTGCTCAATCGCCATATGCTCAGGTTGGTATTCAACAATCACACTCGATAACTGTGAAAAAATTTCGCCTAATTTGTTAGCCAATCCATCAACAGGAAGTTTTAGATAGCCGCTATGCACATAACGACTTTGTTGACCGTTACTCTCAATAATTCCGTACCCGGTTTTTACTGATCCTGGATCAATTCCAAGAATGCGCACCATTGATTGATTAGTATTAACTTAAGTTCTCCAAAACAGATTCAGGGAAGTCTGCATTTGAGTAAACATTTTGCACATCATCTAATTCTTCTAACACATCAATTAAACGAATGATTTTTTCTGCATCTTTATCACTGACTTCGGCCATGGTACCTGCTCGCATCGATACTTCTGCAAAACTGGCTTCAAACTCAGCCGCTTCTAACGCTTCTTTTAGCGAGACAAAATCTTCTGGCTGGCAAACAATATCTATAGAACCATCATCATTATTCACAATGTCATCGCCACCGGATTCAAGCGCGATTTCCATTAAACGATCTTCATCAACACCTGCCTCAAAACTAAACACACCTTGCTTTGAAAAAAGATAAGCGACTGAACCACTAGTTCCCATATTGCCACCATGCTTAGAGAAGGCATGACGCACTTCTGCCACGGTACGGTTACGATTATCAGTTAGGCAATCTACCAATACAGCGGTGCCACCTGCACCGTATCCTTCATATAAAATTTCTTCATATTCCATGCCTTCAAGCTCACCGGCGCCGCGCTTTACTGCACGGTCGATGGTGTCTTTAGTCATATTTGCGCTCAGGCCTTTGTCGACCGCTATACGTAATCGAGGATTAGATGAAAGATCAGAGCCTCCCATTCGAGCTGCTACCGTGATTTCACGAATGAGTTTAGTGAAAATTTTGCCGCGCTTGGAATCTTGGGACTTCTTACGGTGTTGAATATTTGCCCATTTACTATGTCCTGCCATGATCCTCTCGCATAAATAAAAGGCGTTAGTTTAGCATCTGCTGAGAATGTTTCTAACTAGATTCAGGGGTTAGATTTATTATCCGGCACCCAGCGCAAAATAGCTTCTCTGTTAGTATGAGATGTCGCCATTTGAATCGCTGCTTCGCGTGATACCCATTGAGTTTTGCTATGCTCACGTGGATCAAATTGTATTTCTTCGCAGCTTTCCAACGGCATTAAGAATACGTGCTCTTGATTATGCATAATTCCCGGCTGATAACGATCACGCCAGATTGAGTAAATTTCGAACTGCTGAGAAAATTGGCAGTTAATTAGCCCATCAGCATCTAAGCCAGTCTCTTCTTTGAGTTCACGTATCGCCGCTTGTTCAGCGCTTTCACCCCATTCCAGACTGCCTGTCACAGATTGCCAAAAATCTTCAGGAAACACACGCTGCATCATAAGTACACGCCCTGTTTTACTGTAAATAACCACCAGCACAGACTCCGGGCGCTTATATTTTTTCTTCTCATCCATCGCTTGTGTCATTATGCTTTCATCGGATTAGTGCTACATTGAAGCATACACTTATTATCTGTCGTTTATTTTATTGTGATTAATCAACTAAGAATTTTTTCTGCTTTATTACTGGCTTGCTACCTGACTGCATGTGCTACTCAGCCTAGCGAACCTATAGATACCACCCCTGCCCCCGATATTAATGCACTTGTTACCAATAGTCTTGTCTATGCGCAGCGAGGATCACTAGCCCAAGCCCAACAAAGCATTAATCAAGCACTAGCACTCGACCCTGATAGCGTCGATGCTAACAATATTGCAGGACTTATTTATGGAAAAAGCCAGCAGCCCGAGTTAGCCATAAAACATTTTGAAAAAGCACTATCCCAAGCACGCAATGACGCTTCAACGTTGAATAATTATGGTAGCTTTTTATGCGACCATGGCAACACTCAAAAAGCAGAAGAAAAATTTCTGCGCGCCGGCACTCATGCAAGTAATCCCAACCCAGAAATCGCTTACACAAATGCAGGCTTGTGTGCTTTACGTGTCCCTGACTTAGATCAAGCCGAAAATTATTTTAAAACCGCTTTAGATTTTAAAGAGAATAACTCAGTTGCATTATTTCAATTGGCACAAATTAATTTATCTAAAGGCCGTGGAATTCCCGCACTTGAAAGACTACACGCTTACTCACAATTTGCCTCACACTCTCCACAAACATTAAAGCTAGGCATAGAAATTGGGCGATTAATAAGAGACAAAGAAGTGGAAGTAAGTTACTTCAATTTACTGCAAAACGAATATCCCACGTCGGAAGAATATCAGTGGGCCATTGCCACGATAGAATAGCAGCGATAACAACTCACTTACGTCATCCCCGTGAAAACGGGGATCTAGCTCAGCGATAACATTGCTGATTAATTTATTTAGTCTTACTTAAATCTGAAACACCGTTGGATTCCCGCCTGCGCGGGAATGACGAGAATGAAAACTGGAATAACGAAGGTTAAAGCAGGAATAGCAGTAACGTTAATCTTGAGCTTTCGCTCTTAAACGAATATTCAATTCTTTAAGCTGACGCTCACTCACTTCTGCAGGTGCATCAGTTAAAGGACATTGCGCAGTTTGTGTTTTAGGGAATGCCATCACATCGCGAATCGAATCGCTGCCTGTCATTAACATAATCAAACGATCGATACCAAAAGCAATGCCCGCATGTGGAGGACAACCAAATTTCAACGCTTTTAATAAGAAACCAAATTTACTTTCAGCTTCTTCTTCAGAAATATTCAACACTTCAAAGACTGCTTTCTGCATGTCTTGTTTGTGTATACGCACAGAGCCTCCACCTAACTCAGTGCCGTTTAACACCATATCGTAAGCTTTAGAAAGACTTTCACCTGGGTTATCTATTAATTGCTGTGCAGAATCATAATTAGGTGCTGTAAATGGATGATGTAACGCGTTCCAACGACTTTCTTTTTCGTCGTACTCAAACATTGGGAAATCAACCACCCATAAAGGTTTCCACTCACCTTCAAGTAATCCACGATCAATACCAAGCTTAACGCGAAGCGCGCCCAAGGCATCGTTAACTACGTTGGTCTTATCCGCGCCGAAGAACAACAAGTCACCATTACTCACTTGAGTGCGTTCAATAATTTTTGCGACAACATCATCAGGCAAGAATTTAAGAATCGGACTTTGCAAACCTTCTCTACCCTGGGTGACATCGTTACACTTAATATATGCCAGCCCTCTAGCACCATAATTAGCAACAAACTTAGTGTAATCATCAATTTCTTTGCGTGACAATTCGCTACCATTTGGCAAACGAAGCACCGCAACACGCCCTTTCTCGTCATTAGCTGGACCACTAAAGACTTTAAATTCAACGTCAGTCATCAGGTCAGTGATATCGACCAACTCTAATGGAATACGCAGATCAGGCTTATCCGATCCATAACGATGCATGGCTTCAGCATATGGCATGCGTGGAAAAGGATTTGGTAAATCAACATTTAACGTGGCTTTAAACATGTCACGCATCATGCCTTCCATCATCACAATAATATCTTCTTCACCTAGGAAGGAAGTCTCGATATCCAGTTGAGTAAATTCAGGTTGGCGATCGGCACGTAAATCTTCATCACGAAAACAACGTACAATTTGATAATAACGATCCATGCCGCTCATCATGAGTAACTGCTTAAAAATTTGTGGTGACTGAGGTAACGCAAAAAATGCCCCTGGGTGAGTACGACTGGGAACTAAATAATCGCGAGCACCTTCTGGGGTCGCTTTAGTTAGCATCGGCGTTTCTATATCGAGGAAACCGTTGTTATCTAAATAATTTCGCAATGCCTTAACCACTTTCACGCGCATTTGAATACGTTCTTGCATCACTGGACGACGTAAATCTACATAGCGGTAACGTAAACGAGACTCTTCGTTGACATCATCGTCATCAATTTGGAATGGCGGAGTGTCTGACTCATTAAGCACATTAAGCTCAGTGGCCAACACTTCAATCTCACCCGTGGTTAATTCTGAATTCACCGTACCTTCAGGACGTAAACGCACTTTCGCGGTCACCTGAAGTACGTATTCATTACGAATTTGCTCAGCAAGATTGAATATCTCTGCGCGATCTGGGTCGAAAACCACCTGAACTAGGCCCGTTCTGTCGCGTAAATCGATAAAAATGACGCCTCCGTGATCACGACGACGATTCACCCAACCACATAGAGTGACTTCCTGATCAAGATTATCTTTAGTGACTTCCCCACAATATTGCGTGCGCATGCTTTAGCTTCCTGGCTGAGATGTAATGTATTTTGTGATTTTCACAATTCGATACGTTGAAAAAGCCCTAAAACATCAGCTTTCAACGGAAGGTGAGGATATTACGGAGTCGCCTTGCTCGAATCAACTTCAGCCTTATCGGTATTCGCGGCAATTCCTAAAGACATGACTAATTTGAGTGCGGTTTCGATATCCATATCCAGTTCTTGCGTATCTTCGATAGGCACTGCCATGATAAATCCGGATGTAGGATTAGGCGTGGTTGGTACGAATACCATAATAACCTCTTTATCTAATTTGGACTGAATTTCAGTCGCGGCAGCACCAGTTTGAAAACAAACTGTCCAAGTACCCTTACGCGGGTATTCAATCAGCAGCACTTTACGAAATGATTGGCTGCCGGTGGACAGCAAGCTAGAGACAATTTGCTTAGTCGAAGAATAAACTGTTCTCACCAGCGGAATACGGGACAACATGCTTTCCCATAGTCGCAGAACACTGCGCCCCAGTAAGTTCGCCCCTATCATGCCGGTAAGCAGTAAAATGGTAATTGCCAATACCAGCCCAAAACCGGGAATAGTAAATCCTAGTACCGTCTCTGGTCTCCACTCTACCGGCAGCAATAACAATAGCCGATCCATCATCTCAAGCATGAACCTAATGATGAAAAAGGTAATACCTAGTGGCACCCAAACGAGTAATCCAGCAACTAAGTATCGGCGTAACACTGTATTAAGCTCTAAATGAAAGAGTAGAGTGCGTCTTAGGAATCAGCACTGGCAGGCTTTGATGGCTTACTAGAAGTGCTTTCTGAATCACTTTTAGTCAAATTTTTCTTATTCTTTGATTTGAAATCCGTTTCGTACCAACCACTACCACTCAATCTAAAACCAGCTGCAGAGACTAATTTTTTCAGCGCGCTTTTATGACAAGCAGGGCAATCCGTTAATGGATCTTCGCTAATCTTCTGCAAAGCCTCATGGAGATGGCCGCATTGTTGGCACTCATATTCATAAATAGGCATGCAACTTATTCCTTAATAACAATGGTGTGGGATTATATGGGGCCGCTTAGTCACTTAACAAGTAACAATTCGAGCCAAAGCGGATTATGCCGACAACAAAAATATCAGTTCAATGAAGCGCTTAGGTACCGCTTCCATCTTTGTCATTCACAAACTCCGATAAGCGGCGCTAATTAGCTTATACGAATCACAATGTCACCGATAAAATATTATAAAAACCTCACTAAATGCTCATCTATTAACAGTTTAAAGCGTGGTATAATTTAATAATACAACGATGAGGAGGCACACTATGAAATCATCTGAATTTGCTCATCTATTTATATTTGCTGTAGTCACTTGCTCAATGCTAATCACCAGCGCTAATGCTGAAGACACTAGTGTTGTTGATCAAGCACCACCATCAGCAGAAGAGATATCAAACGCACAACCTGATTATTCCGTTAAAACAGAAACTGTCTATGAGTCCAGTTTTTTACCCGGTGTTCGCTTATGCGACGAAGAGGAAGTTGATTACCGAGGCGATTTTCGCAAGGTAAACTGTCAAGACGAAGCCCTAATCAACTCTGTCTCAACGCGCAAACAAGACCCTTACAATACTAGACCCAACATCATTGTTGATGATCGTATCGAGCCTAACGGAAATATTTTCCGCATTAACTTTCGCAAAAAAACTTCTGTAGTATCGAATACATCAGATAATTAAGTCTTATAATCGCTCTATTTGAAATTCCTGCCATCCCCGCAAACGCGGGGATCAAGCTATCTTACAAGAGTGCTGATTAATTTATTCAGTTTCATTGAAATCTGAAACACTGCTGGATTCCCGCCTGCGCGGGAATGACTATGATAGGAATTACTGCAACAAAAAACACTGTCACTCCTGTAGAAAAGCAACATTAGCAATGCAATCACTTCACATGGCAACTATGTCATTGCCAACTACGTCATCCCCGTGAAGACGGGGATCTAGCTAATCCATAAAAATGCTGATTAGTTTATTCGGCCTCACCGAAGCCTGAAATACTGCTGGATTCCCGCCTGCGCGGGAATGACTATGATAAGAATCACTGCAACAAAAAACACTGTTAGACTCCTAC
This sequence comes from uncultured Gammaproteobacteria bacterium, assembly GCA_938074525.1. Taxonomy (GTDB): domain Bacteria; phylum Pseudomonadota; class Gammaproteobacteria; order UBA4575; family UBA4575; genus UBA1858. The sequence continues at coordinate 253 of CALJEX010000113.1, read as the reverse complement.
TCCTCGGAAATGACGAAAAAATTAATCCTTAACAAATAACGCCATTGTTTCCACGTGCCCCGTATGTGGGAACATATTAAGCACATTCATTTTTTCCATACGATAGCCCAACGTATTCACTAGCACGTCAGCGTCTCTCGCTAATGTACCTGGATGGCAAGAAATATATAAAATCTTGCTGGGACTTATCTTAGAGATTAGCTCTATCACCTCTTTCGCACCCGCACGTGGCGGATCAATAATGACCGCATCC
>CALJEX010000112.1 GCA_938074525.1 uncultured Gammaproteobacteria bacterium | reverse complement strand
GTCTTAAATATTACTGAAAAAGTCGCTCATGAATGGGGTGATGAGTATATTGCTTGTGAAGCTTTTGCAGTTGCGGTGTTGGAAGATAAAGGCGCGGTCGGCACACTCCTAAAACAACTGGGTGCAAATAAATCTAATATTCAAAAGGCGATTAAAAATTTGCGCAAAGGCGAGTCTGTTAAAAGTCAAAATCAAGAAGAACAACGTGATGCACTAGAAAAATATACAGTCGATTTAACCGAACGGGCAGAGCAAGGGAAGTTAGATCCGGTTATTGGTCGTGATGACGAGATTCGTCGCTCTATTCAAGTATTACAACGTCGTACAAAAAATAATCCTGTATTAATTGGCGAGCCCGGCGTAGGTAAAACAGCAATCGTTGAAGGCTTAGCGCAAAGAATTGTCGATGGAGAAGTGCCAGAAGGCATTAAGGGCAAGCGTTTACTTTCTTTGGATTTAAGTGCGTTAATTGCCGGTGCGAAATTTCGAGGTGAATTTGAAGAGCGATTAAAAGCAGTCCTAAACGATTTGTCTAAGCAAGAAGGCCAGATCATATTATTTATAGATGAATTGCATACCATGGTAGGTGCTGGCAAAGCAGAAGGCGCCATGGATGCTGGCAATATGTTGAAGCCTGCATTAGCTAGAGGTGAACTACATTGCCTGGGTGCCACTACCTTAGATGAATATCGTGAATATATTGAAAAAGATGCCGCATTAGAAAGACGTTTCCAGCAGATTATAGTCGATGAGCCTTCGGTAGAAGATACCATCGCAATTCTACGAGGGTTAAAAGAACGTTATGAATTGCATCATGGTGTAGAAATAACTGACCCTGCGATTGTGGCCGCAGCCACGCTGTCGCATCGATATATTTCAGGTCGACAGTTGCCGGACAAAGCGATTGATCTAGTTGATGAGGCCGCATCAAAAATTCGTATGGAAATTGATTCTAAACCCGAACAAATGGATCGTATGGATCGGCGTCTCATCCAACTAAAAATTGAACGAGAAGCGTTGAAGAAAGAATCAGATGATGCCTCTTTGAAGCGTTTAGAAATCCTTGAAAATGAAATTGAAGAATTATCTAGAAGCTATGCTGATCTTGAAGAAATATGGAATGCAGACAAAGCGATATTGCAAGGTACGCATCACGTAAAAGAAGAGTTGGAACAAGCACGTATCCAAATGGATGCGGCTAGGCGTGCAGGTGATCTAGCTAAGATGTCTGAGATCCAATATGGCTTGATTCCTGGTTTAGAGAAAAAGATTGCAGCGGCGGCCGGCAATGAAAATAGACAAACACAATTGCTACGCAATAACGTTAGCGATAATGAAATTGCAGAAGTAGTGTCTAAGTGGACAGGTATTCCTGTGACTAAAATGTTGTCGGGTGAACAGCAAAAATTATTGGAGATGGAAAGTTACCTTCAACGTAGAGTGGTTGGACAGAATGAAGCGATCACTGCGGTATCAAATGCAGTAAGGCGATCCCGAGCAGGATTAGCTGATCCTAATCGTCCAAATGGTTCTTTTTTGATGCTTGGACCTACAGGAGTAGGTAAAACAGAACTGACTAAAGCGTTAACCGAATTTTTATTCGATACTGAAGAAGCCATTGTACGCATCGATATGTCTGAGTTTATGGAAAAGCATTCTGTCGCACGTTTAGTCGGTGCTCCTCCGGGCTATGTGGGATACGAAGAAGGCGGTTACTTAACAGAAGCCGTGAGGCGTAAACCTTACAGTGTTGTGTTGCTTGATGAGGTTGAGAAAGCGCATCCTGATGTGTTTAATATTTTGTTACAAGTATTAGACGATGGTCGTCTCACGGACGGGCATGGGCGTACAGTTGATTTCAAAAATACAGTGATAGTGATGACATCTAATCTTGGTAGCGATCGAATACAAGAATTATCTGCCTCTCAAAATTATGATGAGATTAAAGCAACTGTGATGGAAGTGGTTGGTCAACACTTTAGACCTGAATTTATTAATCGGATTGACGATACGATAGTATTCAAGCCTCTAACGCAGCAGCAGATTCAAGAGATTGCAAAGATTCAATTGGATCGATTACGCCAGCGTTTGGTTGAACGTGAAATTGATATTGAAATCTCTGATGATGCGTTAGCTTATCTTGGCGATGCTGGATTTGATCCAATCTATGGTGCACGTCCATTAAAGCGAGCTATCCAACAGCATTTGGAAGATGCATTAGCAAAAGATTTGTTGGAGGGTAAATACTCCGCTGGCGATGTGATTAGAATTGAGCTACAAGAAGGGCAGTTGAACTTTTCTAAAGGTTAAATTAGCTGTTAGAAATCTTCAGTAGCAATTTGTCTAAATACTTATTGCTTAGTATTCGCTTCATATATCCTAGTGCATAGGTAGGTTTAGTGACGTAATAGCGTGCCTTAGGTGATTTGCTTTCTAGTGCGTGAATCACCTTAGGCGTGATTGCTGAGGCCGGAAGAGTGAAAGGTGCGGCCGCGCCTTTTTTAAGCAAACGTTTTTCTGAATTCAAGTATTCTTGTTTAAATTGACTGTTATCTCGGTCTATATATTTTTGGTACATTTTATAACTATTGGATCTAAACTTGGTTTCTATCGGCCCTGGTTCAATGAGGCAAGTAGTGATGTTTGTGCCATTCAATTCCAGTCTTAATGTATCCGCGAATCCTTCGATTGCATATTTACTAGCACAATAGGCGCCTCTGAATTTGAGTGCAATAAATCCAAGTATCGAGCTATTGAAGATAATTCGCCCGGCGCCATGTTGACGCATAACAGGAATCGCTAAATTGGTTAATTCCATTGTACCAATCACATTAGTCTCGAACTGTAGACTCATAGCTTCGCGTGTAAGATCCTCTACAGCGCCAGCCTGGCCGTAGGAACCATTATTAAATAAGCCATAAAGAGATCCTCCTGTGTATTCTAAAGCATCATTGAATGCCTGCGAGATGCTCTGAGAATCGGTTAAATCTAATTGTAGACAGAATATGCCTTCTTTATTGAGTCGTTTTACATCCTCTTGATTGCGCGCGCTAGCAATCACTTTGTAGCCGCAGCTGATTAAATCTTTTGTTACTTGATAGCCGATCCCAGATGAACATCCAGTGATTAATATGCTGCGATTTTGTAGATGAGTCATGATATTTGAAATTTATATTTTTTGATTATTTTAAGTCTTGCAAAAACGCAGACGAAAAAAAACCGGACTCAAAAGAGTCCGGTTTAATTTGATTACGAATTCGAATTAGATATCGAAGTCATCATCGTTGTTGCTCGCATCACAAGGACGTCTTGTAATTCCATTGTCTGCTGCATACTTCTCTGCACCTGCATCAATGATCGCCTGTGACAATGGGACATCACCTTCAATCCAATCTGACACAATGTTCCACTGACGTGCACTCGCATCCCATTGCTGGAACTTAGCTAAGTGACCGCCTACATGGTCCATACAGTTCAAGTTTAACTCTGGCACTAAGCCCGTCGCACCTAACTCTTCGATACGGGCTGCTGTTAACTGTAGGTTCTCAAAGCCCCAACGTGCTTCTGAACTTGTTAACGCACGGTTACCAAATCGCTCTTGTGCAATTCTAAGCGCTTCTGTGTGAACTACACCTGCAAGGACACCTAAGTTCCAATACACAGAACCTAAACGTGACTTATCTTGTAGATCACCGTTACCCGCCGCATATACATCAGAAATGATGTCTTGAACCACTTTGAAGTCCGTGCCCGCTGGGTGAGTTGTAATCGCTTGGTAGCCATCCGCTGAACTTCCTGCAGGGATCACGTCCTCATCAGAGTTAGACCAGATGTTACCGATTAAACGGCTGACGGGGTAACCCATACGCTTAGCCGTCTGCATCGCCACTGGATTCATCACCCCCCAGCCACGTAATAACACGTAGTCAGGCTTTGATTTACGAATCTTCAACCACTGTGATTGCTGCTCGTTACCTGGGTGAGGCACTTCAATCGCTTCATGTGAACATCCGTGCTTCTCACACATGCTGTCCATGAAATCAATCGCTTCTCGACCATAAGGTGAACCGTGGAACAACATCGCAATCTTCTTGCCTTGTAGCTTGTCTAAACCACCTTCTAAGCCACCAATGTAGTGCACCATAATTGAATGCTCATCATAAGTGTTGATTCCCGGCATGAAGTAGTATGGGAAAATATCCCCACGCTGACCGGCTGTCTTACCGTGGTTGACCGCGATGATTGGCATCTTGTCTGCACGACCCGTTTCGATCAATGCGGTTGAGATACCTACGGATAGTGGATCAAAGAATACTGCGCCACCTTCACGATCTTTCAATCGCTTGTAGCACTCTACGCCACGCTCAACTGAATACTCAGTTTCGCACTCAGACCAAATGAGCTTAACGCCATTTAATCCGCCGCGTGAGTTTAACAAATTATAATAATCTAAAATGCCACCAAAATACCCAGTACCACCCGCTGCATATGGGCCTACTCGATAACTTGGGATGGGCACGTACATCGTTTCTTCTGCGACGACTACGCTGCTAGCGCCGACCATTGCGAACAATGCGGTTGCTAGTATCATTACTCTTGTCTTCATATTTTCACTCCTGTTAACAAAAAAGGAAGTCTTTAAGTGTTTACTTTCAATTATTAATTATTGCTTGTATGTAGCGTGAACTACACACCCCTTACTAAACATCCACTGAAAGGAACAGTAGATATCTTGAATATCAGTTTATTCGTAAAAGGACATGAATGCCAACACAAAATGCTTTGTATATTATTAAATTAGAGTATTTTGAATTGATAGTTCCCTTGCATTTTGAAAAAAACGCAAGGGAACATTGAGTGATAAATGAGCGAATTTAACTTAGATGGTTTAAAGTAAGAGCGTTTAGTAGGAAAGCCTCTATATTGCCCACTTCAATATTCTGACTGTCTTTATCAGTGCGTGATTTATATTCAAGGCTGCCTGCTTTTAAGCCTCGTTCACTTACGACTAGGCGATGTGGAATACCAATCAGCTCATGATCGGCAAACATCATACCTGGACGTAAATTGCGGTCATCGAAGAGGATTTCTATGCCTTTTTCGCTTAAACGCTGATAAATTTCTTCACAAAATGATTTTACCATCTCAGACTTGGCCATATTAATAGGGATCAGAGAGAGTTGGAACGGTGCTAAAGACAACGGCCAAATAATTCCCTGATCATCATAGTTTTGCTCGATAGTTGCCGCGACGACGCGTGAAACGCCAATACCATAACAACCCATAGTCATGATTTTATCTTTGCCATTTTGATCTAAGACACTGGCGTTGAGCTCGCGACTATATTTATCACCAAGTTGGAAGATATGGCCGACTTCTATACCACGTTTGATTTGGATCCGGCCTTGACCATCGGGGCTAGGATCGCCTTCTTGGATACTTCTTAAATCGGCCTTTTCAAGTTTTGCTACGTCTGGCCAATTGGCGTTTCTGAAATGGAATCCAACTTCATTCGCACCACAGATGAAATTTTCTAGTACGGAAGCAGCATAGTCGACGATTACTCTGCACGGTAGTTCGAGTGGACCTATGAAGCCTGGTGTAGAAGATAAGCTTGATTCAATTTCTGCATCTGTAGCCATGGTAAGTGGTTTGAATACACCATCAATCTTTTCTGCTTTAATCGGGTTTAATTCGTGATCACCACGTAGCGCAAATGCGATAACACCCTGGTCTTCAGCTTTAACGATTAACATTTTGATGCATTGCTTTTTCTCTACTTTGAGTGCTTTGCTTACATCGTCAATAGTTTTTTCAGTGGGAGTGGCTACTTTTTCAATAGCCAGTTTTGTGCCTGGGTTAGTATTTGCTTGGTACGCCACAGGAGCTAATTCAATATTGGCGGCATAATCGCTGCTGTCAGAAAATGCGATGGCATCTTCGCCTGATTCGGCTAGTACATGAAATTCGTGCGAGCTGTTACCTCCAATCGAGCCTGAGTCAGCATCAACCGCACGGAACGCTAGTCCTAGTCTGGTGAAGATACTGGTATAGGCCTGATGCATGCGTTGATAAGTATTCTCCAAACACTCTTGAGTCTCATGAAAAGAATAAGCATCTTTCATAATAAATTCGCGCGATCTCATGATGCCAAAGCGTGGGCGAATTTCATCTCGAAATTTGGTTTGTATTTGATAGTAATTTACTGGTAACTGCTTATAAGAACGAAGTTCGCGTCGCGCAATATCGGTGATGACTTCTTCATGAGTCGGGCCATAACAAAATTCACGTTGATGCCGGTCGTGAAAGCGGAGTAATTCAGGCCCATATTGATCCCAGCGTTTTGATTCTTGCCAAAGTTCGGCGGGCTGAACAGAGGGCATCAACAATTCAAGTGCACCAGCGTTGTTCATTTCTTCGCGGATAATCGCCTCAACCTTACGTAAAGTGCGTAAGCCCAGCGGAAGCCAGGTATACATACCAGAAGCGAGTTTGCGGATAAGTCCCGCTCTGAGCATTAGCTGATGGCTGATAATCTCAGCATCAGCGGGGACTTCTTTTAAAGTGGAGAGCGGGAAATTAGAAACGCGCATTTAGTGACGAATATAAGTGATTGTTGACGAAATGCGCGCCAGTAAATACCAGATTTAGTCGCTAAGCAAGCCTATCCGTGTAAATACTAAAATGAATTTGCAAATACTTACTTAATTGCAAAATTCCTCAATGCTTTGGCTAGCGGATTTAATGCGATCTTGGCGTTCCTCTTCAGTTAATTTGCGGTATAACTCACCTTCTTTAATAGTGACTTGGCCGCGACTTGTGAGTGAAGTCAGGTTGGTTTTAGCTTGTGCGCAATTTTCTTGTTTGATTTGATTACTTTCAGCCAGTTGTTGCTGCTCAGCTTTTTTCTTTTCGCGCGCTTCTCTAGATGTGTCTAAGCTTTTTTGTGAATTTTTGTTGCTTGAAGTGCCGTAGTTAGTCGAAGCGATAGTTGAATCATCTACCAGTTCATATGGAGTTCCAAACGGAGGAGGTGTTTGACTATAAATGATATTGCCCGTCTCACTAGTCCACTTATATGCTTGCGCGCTAGCATTAGTTGCAATAAGAATTGATGCCAAGACAACCCCAGCAATAGATACTGATTTCCACATGATAAAAACTCCGATATCGTTATAGGCAAATTGTAGCAGAAGGTTTGCTTATCGCAGTGAGCCAAGTGTCGATAAA
>CALJEX010000111.1 GCA_938074525.1 uncultured Gammaproteobacteria bacterium | reverse complement strand
TAAGTTTACAGCGAGCAGTGATGAATTAAATTTTGAATTATTTCTTGCGGTAGTGGTTGCGCAAGCAGGGGAATTTCATAACGAATATATATTTTTGAGTTTGCCGGCTAGCGATGAAATTGATGCATTGTTAAATCGATTAACGGTCGAATATCAGATTCGTTGGAAGATGTTGGATGATGACGCAGCTACCCGAAAGAATTTATATAGGACCGAATCATTAGAAGATGCGCAAAGACTATTGGCACTAGTTTCAATCTACTTGAAAGAAATACCTTGTGTCTCTGAACGTTACTTTTCAGAAGTACAACATGCGACAGTCAGTAAGGAGTTGGTGTTTGATTCGGCGCATTTTATTACTGATCATCCAGGCAAGTGTGAAAACTTACATGGTGGACGTTATGCGTTACATGTAAAAATTGAAGGGCGTATTGATCCTTTGACGGGATTTGTTGTGGATTATGGTTATCTCAAGGAAGTTGTTAAAAAGCAGGTTATCGAAAAACTAGATCATCAAAACTTAAATTTTGTTTGCGCAGATTTAGGTTGGCGTTCAAGTACCGAGTTGTTAAATATTTTTATTTGGGAGCAGTTAATTGAATTCTTACCTGGGTTAGTTGAGTTGCAAACATATGAAACAACACAATCTTTCTGTCAGTACCGTGGTCCAAGTTTAGAAGAGCTGCAAAAGAATTATGGTAAAACTCCACTCAAACATTTTAGTCGTCCCGAGTTGGGTCAGTCTGTATTACGACAATTGTTGCGTGGTAATAAAAATGCAAAGAGTTTGAAGGTTGTGGTTAAGTAACGCTTCTCAGAAGATTTTTATCAAATTTGCCTGAATGTAGACTATTAGCAACTAAAATACCCTTGATATTGAGTTGCTCTAATTGTTTTATATCGTTTATATCTCTAGTACCGCCACCGTAGAAAAGTTTATGTCCATCGAGATGCTTAGATATTTTCTTGATTGAATCAATATCAGGGCCGCTATTACTGCCTACATGACTCAAGGATAAAACAAGCACATTGTCTGGCCAGTGATTGAACTTAGATAGAAGTCCTTCTGGTCCTAAAATTTTATTTTGTTTGATATCGATGGATAATAACGGTCGGTATTGAGTCAGTGCGGTAAGGTTTGAGTTTAATGAATGTATATTATTGTGAGATTCAGTGCCTATTACCGGCCTAGCATTGGTAATATTGCTCATTACTTGATCCCATCGCTGGTTGGCATTACCAAGGTCGATCCAAAATTCTATATGAGGGTATTTGGAGCAAATTGTTGGCCATAGCGAAGTGTCTAATTGTTGTTTTTCTATGCAATCTAAATCAGCAATATAGATTGTTTTGAACTCAGCTAACGTTAAAATACCTTCTATTACACTATTAACATCTGATTTATCACTAAGCACCGAAGAAATAGGTTGGTAACGATCGCGATTCCCCATTTGCGCGAGTACTATATTCCCTTGCTGGTAATCTATAACAGGAATAATTTTCATTGAATGCGTTTATTTGTCACTGAATTCATCACTGGTGGAGGCTTTGCTAATCATCCATTACCAGAAGGATTAAAACAAGAAGGCCTGCTGATGCTTAATTCTGTGCTGGCTGATTGTTCGCGCTTGCGTGATATTCATTTAATGACTTGCTTAGATCCTCGTATTGAATTAACTGATATTAATGTCGATGTTTATCCTGTTGAGAACTCTACCGATTATATGCAGCAAGTGTCTCAATTAGCGCATGAAAATGATTACGCTTGGGTAATTGCCCCCGAAAGCGCTGGTGTGCTTGAGTCGCTAGTATCTCGGCTAACCAAAGAAAGTATTCCTGTGATTAATTGCGATGCTGGCAGTATTAGAGTCGCAGGAGATAAAATTAAGTGTACTGCACGTTTGTTAGACGCTGGGATTGATACTGCTGTTAATTTCTCGTCAACCGAAGCGCAGCAATATACACAAAAAACAGTGATTAAAAGTCGCTTTGGTGTGGGTTGTGAAGGACTTAAAATATGTGATTCAGGTGCGTTAGCATTAGAATGTATTGATGATTTTAATCAGTGGGTTGTACAGCCCTATATTGAAGGAGAACATTTAAGTCTTAGCTTACTTTGTTATGCTGGCGAAGCTAAAATACTCAGTTGTAATAAACAAGTTTTTAGTGGTAAGGAAGAACCTAAGCTTAAAGCTTGCTATGTGAATGCAGCATCAATAAATAAACAAATGGAAATGTTAGCTAATAATATTGCTCAGACGTTTCCTGGATTGGCTGGTTATGTGGGTGTTGATTTAATTAGCATGGATAGTGGTTATATTGTTATCGATATTAATCCACGTTTAACTTCATCCTATGTTGGGCTGAGTGAAGTGTTGACAAGGAATCCAGCTGAGCTATGTATTCAAACCATTCTCGATCAAAAGCTACCTGAAAATATAATGCGAAATAGTGAAACTGCTGAGGTCTGTCTTGAGTGATGCGATGAAAAATGCAGGCTGGGATATCGGTGGGGCGCATGTGAAGCTAGCATACGTCGAAAATAATAGGCTATGCGTTCAGCAGTGGGATTGCCCGCTATGGAAAGGGCTAGATGAGTTAGTCACTATTTTGCAAATCGCATTAAAAAACATGCCAAATCATGTAAGCAATCACCATGTGACTATGACGGGTGAGTTGGTGGATATTTTCACTTCACGTGATCATGGCGTGAAAGAAATTATGCGCATTTTCCTGGAGCAGGTTTCTTCAGATAATAGGGTTAATTTTTTTTCGCGTGATGGATTAGTCAATCATGAACAGGCTTTGCTAAATACTGCATCGATTGCATCTGCTAATTGGCTAGCGAGTGGACGTTGTGTTAGCAAAAAAAATGAATCTGCAATCTTTGTTGATGTGGGTAGTACGACAACAGACGTGTTATCAATTAAAGATGGTCTGTTGAGATTAAATGGTTTGTCAGATTTTGAAAGATTGCGTTCTGGTGAATTGGTTTATACTGGGGTAGTTCGCAGTTGTGTTAATACAGTGTGTCAGAAAATACTATATAAAGGTGATTTGATTCCATTAATGGCTGAATATTTTTCTATAACAGCAGATGTGTATCGAATCTTAGATTGGCTTCCAGCTCATGCGGATTATGGCAACACAATGGATGGTCAACCTAAAGATAAAACTTCAAGTATGCGTCGTCTTGCACGTATGATTGGAGAAGATTATCGAGAGCAAGATCAACAAGAATGGGTTTGTGTTGCGCAATATATTGCAGAGCAGCAAATGAACATGGTTAAGAACAGTCTTGTGAATTTCTGCGACGATAAGTCAATTATAGTTGGCGCCGGAGTAGGGAGGTTTTTGATAGAGAAAATTGCAAACAGTATGTCTTTAGATTATCGGGATTTCACTCAATATGTTATTCCTCAGGGAATCGATTATCAGGCAAATGCTTCAGACTGTGCACCCGCAGTCGCATTGGTATTTGAGTAAATAATTCTTATGGCTAACGCGTCTAAACTAACTCGTGTCAGTGTCCCATATTTTGAAGATGTCACATCTGTATTTTCTTCTTTTGCACATTTGCCTTGGGCAATATTGCTTGATAGCGGACGACCTATGAGTAAATTTGGTCGATACGAAATTTTTTCTGCTTATCCTAAAAAAACATTTGTCACTCGAGGTAAGTTAACCACTGTTACCACTGGAGGTAATCAGCAAGTTGTGCCTGATGATCCATTTGAATTGCTAACCAGTGAGCTTTCAAAAAATTGCATTGAGCCGGATGAACTTCCTTTTACTGGTGGTGCCCTAGGTTTCTTTTCTTATGATTTGGGTCGCAGAGTTGAAAAAATTCCAACGACTGCTTTAGATGATATTGAATTGCCAGAGATGGCGGTTGGTATTTATCATTGGGCTTATGTAGCAGATCATGTTGAAAAGACAGCTGTAGTGGTCGGTGATCTTTCCGAGCCTAGAGTTAGATTAAATTGGAACGATATAATCAGTGATGTAAGTCAAGCGAATACCTTTGTGTCAGAGAATAAATATACGGCAGTAAATAAAATTCAATCTAACATGACGGCAGAACAATATGCTGAGAAATTTTCGTCAGTAAAAAACTATATTGGTTCAGGGGATTGCTATCAAGTTAATTTGGCGCAAAGATTTAACGTGACTGTGGAAGGTGATTCTTGGTTGGGCTATCAAAAGTTGCGTAAGATAAACCCTTCGCCTTTCAGTGCTTATATGAATATTCCTGAATGTAAAATATTAAGTGTTTCTCCAGAACGCTTTCTTCAGGTGAATCAGGATGTGGTAGAGACAAAGCCGATTAAGGGTACGCGGCCACGATCGGATGATTTGCAAGTTGATAAAAATCTTAAGCAAGAACTTGAAGAGAGTACAAAAGATCGCGCAGAGAATGTCATGATAGTGGATCTTTTGAGAAACGACTTAAGTAAATGCTGTGAAATCAATAGTGTTAAAGTGACTAAGTTGTTTGAAATAGAAAGCTTTCCTACAGTGCATCATTTGGTTAGTACGATCGAAGGCAAACTTCCAGTTAAGACTTCACCGATAGAACTGCTGCGAGAATGTTTCCCGGGAGGTTCTATTACTGGGGCACCTAAAATTAGAGCCATGGAAATCATAGAAGAATTAGAGCCGCACCGACGTGGATTATACTGCGGTAGTGTTAGTTATATTGGCTTTAACCGTAAGATGGATACCAATATAGCAATAAGAACAATTATCCAGAAAGAGAATAAAGCATACTTTTATGCAGGCGGTGGTTTAGTATGGGATTCTCAAGTCGATGAGGAGTATCAAGAAACGTTTGATAAAGCAGCTGCTATGTTTAGGTTTTTTGAACAATAGTGATTATTGTAAAAATAGGTGGGAGTTTATATACATCTCCACACTTAAAAGCTTGGTGTGACCAACTC
>CALJEX010000110.1 GCA_938074525.1 uncultured Gammaproteobacteria bacterium | reverse complement strand
TACCTTATATTCGTGATGTGGATGTAAGAGTACTAAAAGAAAATAGTGTTTTTCGTCATGTAGGGATTTATGCCTACCGCGTCCATTATTTGAAACAATTTATCAAAATGCCACCATCAGCATTAGAGATGGTTGAAAAGTTGGAACAGCTACGCGCACTAGAAAACGGTGATGAAATCGTGATTGATGAGTGTCTAGAGCATCCAGGAATAGGGGTAGATACGATGGATGATTACCACAGGCTAAAAATAAGTAGCTAAGGAAAATAGTTCTGCCAATACCGTCACTACAACGAGTATCCTCATGACACTCAATAGCGTCATTCCCGCGCAGGCAGGAATCTAGTAAATGTTTCAAGACACTTACTGGTTATATTCAAAGCAAATAAATTAAATACCGCTAGATTCCCATTGCCATGGGAATGAAGGAATTGTGTAACAATGAGAATGTTAATAATGTCTAGAGAGCATTCATTATCATGAGAAAAATAGCCGCCTTATTAATAGTATTAACACTATTCACATCTACACAATGCCAAAAACAAAGAGTTTCGTTGCAAGTGTTAGGTTCAGGTGGCCCAGAACTTAACGATAAACGTGCATCATCCTCATATTTGGTATGGCTGGACAGCAAAGCAGTTGTCATGATCGATGCTGGTGGCGGTAGTAGTTATAACTTTGAAAAATCCGGCGCAAAATTTAATGATATTAAAGCCGTGGCGTTTACCCATTTTCATGTTGACCATAGCGCAGACTTTTCCGAATACATAAAATATTCATACTTTAGTTTACGCAAAGAAGACCTTCTTGTATACGGGCCAGCCGGCAATAAAGTCATGCCTGCAGCAACAGAATTTATAAGTGCTTTGTTTAAAAAAGACGGTGCTTATCCTTATTTAAATAATAATAGGGCTAGATTCTAATTAAGCCTCAAACAAACGAATCAAACGGCCAGATTTCAACTTTATCTCCGATTCCAATACCATTGCTTTCCATTGGTAGGTAAATAAAGCAATTGGCATCAGACATGGAACGTAATATTCCGGAGCCTTGTTCGCCGGTTTTACTTACTGTGTATTCACCATGTTCATCTAACTCATAGGTGCCGCGTTGGTACTCGACTCGTCCTGGACGTTTACGTAATTCGCTTTTGGAAGTCGCTTTTATTTGTATGCGTTGTTTAGGTTCGTGCCCCATCATTTTTTCGATCGCGGCTTGTACGAAAATATAAAACGTCACCATGACCGAAACGGGATTACCGGGTAGGCCAAAAAAGTAAGCATCTTTAATTTTGCCGAAGGCTAGTGGCCTTCCTGGCTTCATAGCAACTTTCCAGAAATTGACTTCGCCTAATTTTTCTAATGTCTCTTTGACAAAGTCTGCGTCGCCGACTGATACGCCACCTGATGTAATCACGATGTCTGCATTTTCAGAGGCTTCTAAGAAAGCGGCTTCAACGGCTTCAGGTGTGTCACGGACGACACCTAAGTCATTTATTTCAACGCCTATGCGAGTGAGCATGCTCCATAAAGTGTAACGATTACTATCGTAGATTTGGCCGACTTCTAATGGTGTGCCGATAGAGACAAGTTCGTCTCCCGTTGAAAAGAAAGCGGCGCGTAATTTGCGGATAACCTTTATTTCACCAATGCCTAATGATGCGATTAATCCTATATCAGAAGGATTTAAAAACTTGCCTGGTGTGAACACAAGGTCACCCTCAGCAATGTCTTCGCCTGCTTGGCGTACATTTTGATTGGCTTGTTGTTTGTTATCTATGGTGATGAGATTGTCGTTGACTTGTACGTGTTCTTGCATGACGACTGTGTCGGTATTCGCAGGCATGACTGCGCCTGTCATAATGCGTACGCATTCGTTGTCATCAACATTGTTTCTGAATGGGCGACCAGCCCATGCGGTACCAATTAGTTTGAATTGTTTTGTTTCTTTGCTTGGGATGTCGCTGCTTTTTATGGCGTAGCCATCCATGGCTGAGTTGGTGTGACTAGGTACATTGATAGTAGAGCGAATATCTTCAGCGACCACTCGGTGTAACGCTTCTCGAATCGGAACTACTTCAGTCTCGGTGATCGAGTTAATAGAGTGTAGGATATGTTGCTGAGCAATTTGCGCATCCATGGAGGATGGGTCGTAATCATCCATGCAGCTTGGGTCATACTTTATTTTTTTGTCGGCCATGTGAGTTGAGTATTAATTTGTCTGTATTCATTTTACGTCATTCCCGCGCAGGCGGGAATCTAGCTATTGTTGGTATATGTACATTAGTTTGAGTGCTACTGGATTCCCGCCTGCGCGGGAATGGGTGCTGGTGAAGGTGGATCTGGTACAGGTACTGATGATGGCATTGGACGTGCAGCTCAACGTGATCTAGAAAAAATTCAGATCACATTTGACCGCAATAAAAGTGCGATTTTCAGTATGTACAATAGAGCACTTCGCTCAACACTTGAACTTCAAGGAAAAGTGGTACTAAAAATTACCATTTTACCATCAGGTAAAGTCACTGATGTCTATATAGTCAGCAGTGAATTAGCCGATACGGAACTCGAGCAGAAACTGATACAACGAGTAAAACTGATCAATTTTGGATCTGAAGATGTTCCAGTATTTACATTCAACTATCCGATCGACTTTTACCCAGTCTAATCGACGCTGGATAACTGCTGCGATTTTATCACTTGCCGTATCAATGCCGGCAGCCTCAAGTGCGCCTCTTAAGTTAGCCAATTTTGAATTAAGCGGAGTTGTGATGAACAACTCTGATTCTATTACTGTTCTATTTGATAAAGAAAAACGTAATGAATTAGTATTGCGCATTGGTGATGTAGTTGCGGGTTGTGTATTAGATTATGTGCGCCGCAGTCGTGTTAGTTTCTACTGTAATGATCAAGTGCTAACACTAACCCTAAGAAGTCTAAGCATAGATATTACTTCTACCGTAGGCCAGGATGTATGGTCGCCTCCTGTCACGATTTCAAATGACGAACGAGAACAATATTTTGATCGCCCCGAGAATTTCATTACGACATTTAATCTAGTGCCGCACATGCAAGATGGTCAACTTGCTGCGTTTGAAGTCAAAAGTGCAGTTGAGGAAGAAGTAGCTAAAACACTTGATTTGCAAGAAGGAGACTTGATTGTATCGGTTAATGGGGTAGCTGCTACTAACGCTGATGAATTCTCAAGTGCGTTTGATCAGATTAAATATACCCAGTCGATTGATGTCGAGCTGATTCGCGATGATATTCGCTATTACAAAAACTATCTATTGCAGCGTTGAAATATTTAAGCTGATTTTAATAATACGTATACTGCACCAGTACCACCGTCTGCAGGCCTTGCAGAGCAAAATGCTAAAATCTCTGTGCGCCGTTGTAGCCATTGATTGACTAATGGTTTTATCACCGGCCCTTGGTTACTTGAGCCATAACCCTTGCCATGAATAATGCGTATGCAACGAATACCATGATCTCGGCACTCATTGACAAATTCATTCAGTTGCTGCTGTGCTTCTAGCCTAGTTAAGCCATGTAAATCTAACTCAGCTTCAATACTGTATTGGCCGCGCTTTAACTTGCGAAAGACTTGTTTTTGTATACCTGTTTGCACATAAGAAAGACTATCGCCAGGTTGCATGTCTTCATGTTCGCTGGGACTCACTAATAACTCTTGCATCACTTTCTGTTCATCTTGGTGAGCTTGCTTTGGCACCGGACGAGGTTTGGGTGTGTCATGAACAACTTTATCGTGATTAGATAACACCTTCACGCCATCGAGTAGCTCGGCAAAGCTAGGAGAGTCGTTTTGATTGTCTTTATCGTCTGACATGAATGTTATGATCAATTAAATTATTACTACGAAGCCTGGGCAGTTGCCTGTTATTATAAGTGGATTTTATATTCTTGATAGTACACATTTTACTCGATTACATGCATGCATCTATTACTTAGCAATGATGATGGTTACCAGGCTCCCGGCCTCGTGGCCCTGGCACAATCACTTAGAGAAATCGCCAAAATTAGTGTAGTTGCACCCCATATAGACAGAAGTGCTGCAAGTAATTCACTCACCCTGCAAATGCCTCTGCGCGCTAATGAGGTGGAAGCAGACTGGTATAGGGTTGATGGAACACCGACCGATTGTGTCCATTTAGGCCTCACTGGTTTGCTACAAGATGAGCCTGATATGGTGGTGGCTGGTATTAATTGTGGCCCTAATTTAGGTGATGATGTGATTTATTCGGGTACCGTTGCTGCTGCTATTGAAGGCCGACATTTAGGCTTTCCTGCGGTGGCTGTTTCTATCAACTCTTTTCAAGCCGAACACTTCTCCACTGCCGCGATTGTTACCAGAAATATTGTTCAACAACTGATCAATAAACCACTGCCCAAGGATACCATTCTTAACGTCAATGTTCCTGATGTGCCGTTAGCGGATATTCGTGGCGTGCAAACGACTAGATTAGGTAATCGGCACAAATCAGAGCCGGCCGTAGAAGCTAAAGATCCACGCGGGAAAACAATCTACTGGGTAGGTGCTGCGGGGCCTGAACAAGACGCAGGGCCGGGAACAGATTTCCATGCCGTTAGCGAAAATTATGTATCAGTTTCACCGATTCATGTCGATCTCACTAAATACAATTCAATCGATGTGATCAGTCGCTGGTTGAGTGATTGCGAGATTGGTCATGAATAAAAATATTCAAGGCATCGGCATGACTTCGCAACGTACGCGAGATCGTTTAATCGATCGTTTGCGTACTAAAGGAATTCGCAATGTTACCGTGTTAGAAGCCATGCGCTCGTTACCAAGACATTTATTTGTTGATGAAGCACTAGCTACGCGAGCTTATGAAGATGATGCATTACCGATAGGACATAAACAAACCATTTCCCAGCCATACATAGTAGCTAGAATGACTGAAGCATTAATTGCTGAGGGGATTCCTAGCAAAGTACTGGAAATTGGCACTGGCTCGGGTTACCAAACAGCGTTGCTCGCACATATTGTAGAAAAAGTTTATACCGTAGAACTGATTAAACCTCTGCATCAACAGGCGCGAAAATTATTGATGTCGCTAGGGTTGAGAAATGTACAATGTAAATTGTCTGATGGCACTTGGGGTTGGGAGAACTATGCACCCTATGATGCAATCATCGTGACAGCTGCGGCCCCTGAGATTCCCAATTCTTTAATAAATCAATTGGCTATTGGTGGACGTTTGATTATTCCTGTGGGCGATCAAGATAGCGTACAGCAATTACTAACACTGAAAAGAACAAGCGAGGGTGTCACCCAAGAAAAATTAGAAGATGTTTCATTTGTACCTCTAGTGCGAGGATAAAGATCATTTAAATGAAATTATTCTCCACAATTTATGAAAAATGCATGAATGCGGCTGCGCATAAACGCGCACCTACTATTTTAAGTGCATTAAGTTTTGCTGAGTCATCATTTTTTCCTATTCCACCTGATGTCATGCTTGCACCCATGTGCATGCGTTTACCGCATAAGGCATTTTGGTTTGCTTTTCTCACTACTATATTTTCAGTGCTTGGCGGCATCGCGGGGTATGCCGTTGGTTACTTTGCATTTGATTTGATTTCGCAATGGCTAGAAACTACTAAGTATTGGGATAGCTATATTCATGCACGCGATTGGTTTGAACAATGGGGTGTGTGGGTGATATTTATTGCAGGATTTTCCCCCATTCCTTATAAACTCTTTACGATTACTGCTGGAGTGATGGTGCAGCCGTTGCTGCCATTTGTGCTGGCTTCATTTATAGGAAGAGGAGCTAGATTCTTCTTGGTTGCAGGAATTGTTAAATTTGCAGGCCCGCGAATTGAACCTATGTTGTTAAAATATATCGAATGGTTAGGATGGATATTTGTTGTTTTACTTGGTATTGCCATAGCATGGGTTTCTACCCACTAATAACTCGTTTTTAATTAACATGCGGCTATTTCTTATTTGCTTGTGTTTGGTTTCGCTACTTTACGGTTGTGCTTCTAAACCAAAGCAACCACGTTATTATCATAATAGTTACCATATTGTTGAAAAAGGTGACACCTTACATTCTATAAGTTGGCGTTATGGCGTGGACGCTAAATCTCTTGCGCGCTGGAATAATATTTCTCGACCTTACACAATTTATCCTGGTCAAAAATTACGTGTTAACTCAACTGCACCAATCAGAGGTGCAAAAAAACCAACTAAATCGTCAACGGCAAAATCGGTAGCTAAATCAAGTAAGCCGGTTAAGACTGTCCCGGTAGGTGATTGGCGTTGGCCAGTAAAGGGTAAGTTATTAAGTAAGTTTTCAGGTAGCAATAACGGTATCGATATTGTTGCTAAGGAAGGCACAGTGGTGAGTGCAGCATCATCAGGCAAGGTTGTTTATGCTGGTAGCGGTTTACGTGGTTATGGAAATTTATTAATCATTAAGCATAATGATAGTTTCTTTAGTGCTTATGCACATAGCAGAAGATTATTCGTTGCTGAAGGTGCTGTGGTTAAAACCGGTCAGAAAATTGCAGAAGTAGGTTCAACCGGCACTGATCGTGCAAAACTTCATTTTGAAATTCGTAAAGATGGGAACCCTGTTGATCCATTGAAGTATTTGCCTCGCTAATCAATCAATAACAACATTCCGACATCACGTTGTTCTGCACTCAATACAGCATAGGTACGACAAGCTGCAGAATGATCCATGGCTTCAAATCCAATTTTATTGCTCGCAAAGTGAGCGATTATGGAGGCAGGTGGAAATTGAAATGCAATGCCGCTACCTAAAATCACTAATTCAGGCTTTAGCTCGATAATAAATTGAATAGATTGAATGGTTAAATCAGCGCTATGTTTGATTGGGACTGAGTCAATAAACGTGTTTGGAGAGAGATATAGCGATTTTCCATAACATTGTCTGTTTATAGTGACAGTATTTTCGCTGTACTCATTAATAATGTAGTTACCCGAGGGCTTGTCTTCTGTAAAATGCACGGTCTAATTTTCGTCTACAAATTCACTAAATAGTACTTTAAGTTCTGGAATAACGCATCAATGGAAGATTTTCCTAGAATTAAGCGGTTACCACCGTATATTTTTAATATCGTCAACGAGCGCAAGGCTGCATTTCGAGCTGAAGGTGAGGATATTGTTGATTTTGGCATGGGAAATCCTGATCAAGGTGCACCTGCTCATATTGTCGACAAACTGGTTGAAGCAGCCCAACGTAGTGATACTCACAGATATTCAGTGTCACGTGGTATCCCACGCTTAAGGAAATCAATTTGTGGCTGGTACAAGCGTAAATTTGACGTGGATTTAGATGAAGAAACTGAATCAATCGTCACCATTGGCTCAAAAGAAGGCCTAGCGCATTTAGCGTTGGCAATGTTGAGTCCGGGCGATGCAGTATTAGTGCCCAATCCTGCTTATCCTATCCATCCTTATGGTTGCGTGATTGCCGGTGCGGAAGTCATCTATGTGCCGTTGACTGAAGATACGGATTTCTTTGAAGCGTTGGAAAAAGCTATTATTGCGGCTTGGCCAAAACCGAAGTTGATTATTCTTAACTTTCCAGCTAATCCAACGACTCAGTGCGTTGAACTAGAATTTTTTGAGCGCGTTATTGAAATTGCCAAAGAACATAATATTTGGGTGATTAACGATATTGCTTACGGAGAGATTACCTTCGACGGTTATGAGCCCCCATCGATTCTACAAGTGAAAGGTGCCAAAGATATTGCCGCAGAATTTTACTCGTTATCGAAAACATACAATATGCCTGGCTGGCGTGTCGGTTTTATGTGCGGGAATAAAACACTTGTAGGTGCATTATCGAGATTAAAGTCATATCTTGATTACGGAATGTTTACGCCGATACAAGTTGCTGCAATTGCTGCACTTGATGGACCACAAGATTGCGTTGAAGAAATACGAAATATGTATTGTTCGCGTCGTGACGTGTTGATCGAAGGATTAAATAGTATGGGTTGGCATGTAGACCCACCCAAGGCGACGATGTTTGTTTGGGCAAAAATACCTGAGAAATTTGCTGAGCAGGGTTCACTCGATTTTTCTATGCAAATGCTGGAACAAGCAAAAGTCGCCGTGTCACCAGGTGTTGGCTTTGGTCAATATGGTGATGGTCATGTGCGTTTTAGTTTGATTGAAAATGAACACCGAACGCGTCAAGCAATACGTGGAATTAAAAAAATGTTCCGCGATTCTGAATAACAAAAGAGAACAAATAGCATCATGAAACCAGTCACAATAGGAATATTAGGTTTGGGTACTGTTGGTGGAGGAACCGCCACTGTACTACAACGAAATGCAGCAGAGATAGCAAGGCGAGCAGGACGTTCTATAGAACTCGTTGCAGCAAGTGTGCGTGACATTAATAAAAAGCGTAGCGCAGACTTAAACAATGTTAAGTTAACGCTAGATTCGAATGAAATCGTCAATGATCCCAATATAGATATCATTCTAGAGTTAATTGGTGGCACTGAGTTAGCAAAAGAGCTTGTGTTACGTGCGATTGAAAATGGTAAACATATTGTTACTGCTAATAAAGCATTGATTGCGTTACATGGTAATGAAATTTTTGAAGCAGCCCAACGTAAAGGTGTGACGGTTGCATTTGAAGCTGCTGTCGCAGGTGGTATTCCGATCATTAAAGCAATTCGTGAAGGCTTGGCGGGAAATCAAATAGAGTGGCTTGCGGGTATTATTAATGGCACGGGTAATTTTATTCTGACAGAAATGCGCGACAAAGGTCGTGACTTCATGGATGTGCTTAAAGAAGCACAAGCATTGGGTTATGCAGAGGCAGATCCAACTTTCGATGTTGAAGGAATTGATGCTGCCCATAAATTAACAATACTTGCTTCGATTGCCTTTGGAGTGCCATTGCAGTTTGAAAAAGTCTATACAGAAGGTATTTCAGAAATTACTCGAGCAGATGTCGAATATGCAGGTGAGTTGGGATATAGAATTAAACACTTAGGCATTGCGCGACGTGTTGAATCAGGATTGGAAATGCGTGTTCATCCTACTTTGATTCCTCACAGACGATTAATTGCTAATGTTGATGGTGTTATGAATGCAGTGCTAGTGCGAGCAGATGCAGTTGGACCTACATTATATTATGGGCCTGGTGCTGGCGCAGAACCGACTGCATCTGCTGTAGTAGCAGATCTTGTTGATGTGGTAAGAGCATTAACAACTGATCCTGGCAACCGTGTGCCTCATTTAGCATTCCAGCCTGATGCGATACAAGACATCGATGTTTTAACTATGGATCAGGTAGAAACTGCGTTCTATTTACGCATGCAAGTGCAAGATCAAGCTGGTGTGTTGGCAGATGTCACACGCATATTTGCTGATCAAGAGATTAGTATTGAAGCCATCGTACAAAAAGAAGAGAAGGATGAGCAAGATTGTGTGCCTTTAGTTATGTTGACTCATAATGTACTTGAATCAAATATGATGGCAGCGATTGAAAAAATAGAGAGCCTAGCAACTGTCACAGGCAAAATCGTTAGAATTCGTTTAGAAACTTTAGGTTAAGTTTATGCAAGATATAGAAACACATTACACAGGATTAATTAAACGTTATTTACCAAGATTACCTATTGATCCTAATGGAAAGATTGTTAGTTTGGGTGAAGGTAATACACCCTTAATCTTATGCCAAAATATAAAAGTTGCTAATGAGCATGATGTCTCTTTGTATTTGAAATATGAGGGGCTTAATCCTACTGGGTCATTTAAAGATCGTGGTATGACGGTCGCGGTAACAAAAGCTGTACAGGAAGGAAGTCGAGCAATTATATGTGCTTCTACAGGTAATACTTCCGCAGCAGCGGCAGCCTATGCATCACGTGCTGATATTGCGGCATTCGTGTTAATTCCCGATGGAAAAATTGCTATGGGTAAGTTGGCTCAAGCAATGATTCATGGTGCCATCGTGATACAAGTGCGAGGTAATTTTGATGATGGCATGCGTTTAGTCAAAGAAGTGGCTGATCATGCACCGGTAGATATAGTCAATAGTATTAATCCATACCGACTTCAAGGTCAGAAAACAGCTGCATTTGAAATTGTAGAAGAATTGGGTAAGGCCCCTGATTTCCATTGCTTACCAGTAGGTAATGCAGGAAATATAACAGCACATTGGATTGGTTATACAGAATGTGCCAGTGATAACGGTTCTATACAAACGCAAGCATGTAGCTTGTGCTCTGGTAATTGTCAGTTTTATGCACCTAGCGTGATTACTGCTAGACCTAAGATGATAGGGTATCAGGCGGCTGGAAGTGCTCCGTTTATGCGCGGTGGAATGGTTGATGATCCTGAAACGATTGCTACTGCTATTCGTATAGGTCATCCGCAAAGCTGGGATAATGCATGGATTGTGTCTAAAGAGTCAGGTGGTTGGTTTGATGAATGCAGTGACGAAGAAATTCTGACTGCCCAACGAACCTTGGCAAGTGATGAAGGTGTGTTTTGTGAGCCAGCATCGGCAACCTCTGTCGCTGGTGCATTAAGAGATATAAAGAGTGGAAAAATTCCGAAAGGAAGTTCAGTAGTTTGTACGCTCACGGGTCACGGATTAAAAGACCCAGATACCGCGATCAAGCAAGCAACCAGTAAGATGATCACCATTGACGCTAAACTTGAAGATGTAAAGAAAGCTATTCTTTCCAACATGGTTTAAATATTGTTTAGTTAGTGCAACATAAAGCGAGTGTTTTTGATGTCATGAGGTATTTTATAAACATCAAAATTAAAAGTTGTACCTTAGCCATTATATTATTAGCGTTTCATTCCTCGCTATCTGCGCATCCGTTTCTATGGAAAGTCACTGGCGAGCACGAGTTCTATCTTTTTGGCACCATCCACTTACCTGATCCAAGAGTCGCAGAAGTGCCTAAGGAGGTTGTTCAAGCATTAACTGAGTCAAGTTCGTTTTATGCTGAATTAGATCTTAGTGAATCAAATACCATGATGATTAAACAATCAATGTGGTTGCCTGAACAAAAAACTTTACATGATTATCTACCCTTGAGTTTAGAAGAGAAAATTGAGACTTATCTTAAACAAGTTGATTCTGCGTTAAGTTTAGAATTCTTTGTAAAACAGAAGATATGGGTATTGGCTATTACACTCACAGTCATAGAACAGCAGCTTAAATATCCTGGTCAGCCGGCGCTAGATGCTGCTTTGTTTGAGCAAGCGGTGAGTCTAGGGTTGAATACGGGTGGTCTGGAAACCGTTGAGGAACAGTTAAGCGTGTTTAATTCTATGACGGAAAAACAACAAATTGCTTTTTTAAGTGATACTGTTGATTTTATGCTGTCAGCAAAAAGCCATGATGAAGATTTTATAGAAGAGTCTCTACAGGCTTATTTGCAAGGTGATATAGATCGCTTGATGTCATATTTAATGTCTTATGTGAAAGATAATGAATTTTACGATCAATTGTTAAATCGGTTGATCGATCAGCGAAATTTTAAAATGACTGAGACGATTCACCATTTGGTTAGTGAAAATACATCGGAGCGTTATTTTTTTGCCATAGGCGCAGGCCATTTTTGGGGGGATAATGGCATTAATTCGCTTTTACAAGAGAAAGGCTATTTGTTGGAAAAAATAGATTAATTACAATTATACGCTTAAAGCATAAAAATAATAATTAGAGGCATATAAGTGAAAGTTAGAGAAAGATTTATACCTTATCGACGTGCTGATGTAGTCGCTATGTGTCAGGCCGATGCAGAGTTAACAGCTGCAGATACCAAAGCATTCAATGGATTTTGTGAGGTGCTTACAGCACTATTTCATTTTGAACT
>CALJEX010000109.1 GCA_938074525.1 uncultured Gammaproteobacteria bacterium | reverse complement strand
GACCCCAGCATTATGAATGCTGTGCTCTAACCAGCTGAGCTACATAGCCATATTTTGAATGGAGCAGCGCAAGATACGTGACGGGTTAAAATCTGTCAATAAATCTAGGCTGTGTTTATTATATAAGAATATTGATCCTATTTGGCGTTATACATTGAAACGAAAATGTACGACGTCGCCTTCCTGCATGATGTAATCTTTGCCTTCTAAACGCCATTTACCGGCATCTTTTGCGCCCTGCTCTCCGTTGCCTTGAATATAATCATCAAAAGCGACGACTTCTGCACGGATAAAACCTTTTTCGAAATCTGTGTGAATGCGACCTGCGGCTTGAGGGCCGCTAGCACCTTGTAATACCGTCCAGGCACGCGCTTCTTTGGGGCCGGCAGTGAAGAAGGTCTGTAATCTAAGCAATCCATAGCCTGCACGGATCACTAAGTTTAATCCAGGCTCATTCAGCCCTAAATCTTGCAGAAACTCATCTCGCTCTGAATCATCTAATTGAGCAATCTCAGCTTCTATTTGCGCACATACAATTACGAATTGAGCCTGCTCTTTTTCAGCAAATGCTGATAATCGATTAGCCAGCTCGCTATTCTCGAGCGATTCTTCATCGACATTCGCGATATACATCATTGGCTTACGTGTAATTAGATGTAGATGATGAAGTATTTTTTCCTGTTCTTCATCTGCTTTAAACAGCCTTGCTGCTAAGCCCTCGCCTAGATGATCACGCAACGAGGTCATTAACTCTAGCTGTGTGAGCGCCTCTTTATTACCTGATCTAGATAATTTGCTGACACGCTGCATGCCTTTTTCAACTGACTCTAAATCTGCAAGAATCAATTCGGTATTAATGGTTTCCACATCACTTAAAGGATCTACTTTGCCGTCCACGTGCACGACATCATCATCTTCAAAGCAACGGACTACATGCGCAATAGCGTCGGTCTCACGAATATTAGCTAGAAATTGATTGCCTAGACCTTCACCCTTTGAAGCACCAGCAACCAAGCCAGCAATATCAACAAACTCCATTACAGTAGGAATAACTTTCTCTGATTTTGCAATCTTGGCTAATTGATCTAAGCGAGCATCAGGCACAGGCACCACGCCAACGTTAGGTTCGATGGTACAAAAAGGATAATTTTCGGCCGCAATCTCAGCGCGTGTTAACGCGTTAAATAGGGTTGATTTCCCTACGTTGGGCAAACCAACAATTCCACATTTAAATCCCATGGTGTGCTCTACTTACTCACGTTGTTATTGTTCTGGCTTCTTATGAAGCGCACGCATTGCGGCTTCCATATCACCGGTTAACACATCTGGCATGGTATCGAATACGCGATCCAATGAATCATCAATCATGCTTTGCTCTTTGCTTGAAGGCGCCTTCATCACGAATGACAATACTTGGTCTTTATTCCCAGGATGACCAACACCAACACGTAAACGCCAAAAGTCTTTAGCAAAGTGTTTAAAGATGTCACGAATACCATTATGCCCGCCATGCCCACCAGCCCACTTGAGTCGTGAAGTCCCTACTGGCAAATCAAGTTCATCATGAGCCACCAGAGTATTTTCAGGGGCGATTTGATAATACTTGGCAAACGGACCAAGACATTCACCACTAAGATTCATAAACGTGGTTGGCTTGACTAACCATACACGTTTACCTTCATGTTCAAACGATGCGACATCGGCTTTAAATTTAGCTTCGTGACGAAAACTTGTTTGATGTCGCTGCGCAAGCTGGTCTAAAAACCAAAACCCGGCATTGTGCCGGGTTGCGGTGTATTTATCTCCAGGATTGCCTAAGCCAACAATCAACTGAATCGGGGTAATGCCCGCCACAATTAATGCTTCACTTAGTCGAGCTTACTAAAGAACTATTCGTCTTCAGCAGGCTTGTCTTCATCAGACTCTGGTGCAACAGGCGCATCAGTTGGCTCTTCAGCAACCACTTTAGTTGCATGAACATTAACAACCTGCTGATCATGTCCTTCACCGTGAGTCAGTGCCGTGAGAATAACTCCTTCAGGCAATTTCATCTCAGTAAGATGCACAGAATCACCAATCTTTAATTCCGTTAAATCCACTTCGATATACTCTGGAATATTCTTAGGCAAGCAAGTCACTTCAACTTCTGTCAACTGGTGACTAATCTGACCGCCTTCCATCTTCACGCCGTGACATACATCTTCACCAATAAAGTGTAGAGGTACGTGTATGCTAATTTCTTGGTCATCACTGATCCTCAAGAAGTCCACATGAAGAATCACAGGCTTAGCTGGATGACGTTGCAAATCACGCAAAATCACTTTTTGCTTTTTGCCTTTCAAATTGACAGTCAGGATATGCGAATAAAATGCTTCGTTTTCCAAGTCATTTCTAATTTTATTATGGTCCAAAGAAATGTTCTCTGGATCAACACCTGCACCATAAAGTATGGCAGGTACGCGGCCAGTACGACGTAGGCGGCGGCTCGCACCTTTCCCCAAATCGCTACGTGGCTCGGCATCTAAACTAAAATCGATGCTCATTTAATTTCTCCTAAATATTTAAAATAAAAAAAACACACACTTGCGACCAGTGTATGCACAACTCAAAGCAACCCTAGCAAATACGCTAGCGTTTCTTTAATCCATAAACAGAGTACTAACGGACTCTTCGTAACTAATTCTTCGTATTGTCTCAGCCAATAAACCTGAAACTTTTAATTGTCTAATGCGATCACAGTTCAACGCATCTTCTCTAAGCGGAATAGTATCAGTCACTACCAAGCCGTCTAACTCTGAACCTTCTATATTTTTTATCGCATTACCCGACAACACTGGGTGAGTAGCATAAGCAATCACTGCTTTAGCGCCATGTTCTTTCAAAGCCTGTGCCGCCTTACAAAGCGTGCCGGCTGTATCAACCAGATCATCAACGATGACACAGGTTTTATCTCTTACTTCACCAATGATATGCATCACTTGCGCAACATTCGCTTGCGGACGTCGTTTATCAATAATCGCTAAATCCGCATCATCTAATCGTTTTGCGATTGCGCGAGCACGTACTACCCCCCCCACATCCGGTGACACCACAATTAGATTTGAATACTTCTGCTTATATATATCACCCAGCAATACTGGTGACGCATAAACATTATCCACTGGCACATCAAAAAATCCTTGAATTTGATCTGCGTGTAAATCCACCGTCAGTACACGGTCTGCGCCAATATTTGAAATCATATTAGCCACCACTTTGGCAGAGATGGGTACGCGCATAGAACGTACTCTTCGATCTTGACGCGAGTAACCGAAATAAGGAATGACTGCAGTGATTCGATCCGCTGACGCGCGTTTCAAAGCATCTACAATAATCAGCAATTCCATGATGTTATCGTTAGTTGGCATGCCTGTTGGCTGCAGGACGAATACATCGCGGCCACGTACATTCTCTTGTATCTCTACCTGAACTTCGCCATCACTAAACGAGCTAATCATCGCCTTGCCTAGTGGAATATTCAGCTTTTCGACAATGTCGCGTGCCAATGCAGGATGAGCATTACCAGCAAACACCATCAAGCGACTGTCGTCGTATTTTCCGTTGTCTTGTGTCACGCTAATCCCACTATGCTTAAGAATTTGGCTGGGCCGGTAGGACTCGAACCTACGAATGCGGAGATCAAAACCCCGTGCCTTACCACTTGGCGACGGCCCAATTATTTTTTAGTGTACTTAGTTATTCTAAATACTCACTATCCAGTCTGAATCTGGGTTTTCAATGGCGATATGTTTCTTGCTCGCGCAACATACGCTGTCATCCCTTGAGGACACTGGGATTGTATCTCAACAGCGGATTTTTTATCTGCGAAAGCAGCCACTACACATCCTCCAGTCCCTGTTAGGAATGGATGGCTGTAATTACCAAGCCAATCAAAAACCGAATCAATCTTCGGATGCTGAGCCCGAACTACCGGCTCAAAAACATTTCCGAACTCCCCTGGTTTAGGGGGGCATATTGTGAGCTGGGGACTATTACGTGTCAATTGCGAATACGCAAACATTTGCGCTGTTGAGACATGAATTCCTGCATTTATTATTAAATACCAGCATTCTTCCATCTCGATGGGTGATAATTGTTCACCTACCCCTTCTGCCCAGGCTGCTTGTCCACGTACAAAGACTGGCACATCCGCTCCTAATTGCTGGCCCAACGCTGCCAATTCATCCTCACTGATATTAATTGCCCACATTTTATTCAGCACCAATAAAGTGGTTGCAGCATCAGAACTAGCACCACCTAAGCCACCGCCCATGGGAATATTTTTGGTTAGGGCGATATCTACACCCTGTTTCACGTTAGCGGTTTTTTGCAGCAACAAGCCGGCGCGTACACATAGGTCCTGCTCACTTGGCACACTGGCGATGTCAGTAGAACGTATTATTTGGGTATCTTGCCGTGGTGAGAATTGGAGCTGGTCACATAGATCAACAAACTGAAATGCTGTCTGCAATTCGTGCATACCATCATCACGCTGTCGAGTGATGTGTAAAAACAAATTAATTTTAGCCGGCGCTAACCAGCTTATTGAAGTGTCCACTGACTAATTTTGGTCGTTAGCTTTATATTTTCAAATTCTAGGATCACTTGACTAGGCATTTTATATGGCAGGTTTTGCACATACTGTGGGTAGGATATCGTCCAGCCCTGCTGGCTTAAGTGTTTTGCTAGCCCATTATCGTCCAACTCTATGCGATCAATAGTTTCATTCGGCATCGGCACACCTTGAAGCCAATAACGCATCCCTGTCACCGGGATATTGATGGTGAATAGCTGATTGATTAGCGCTTCCGCATCATCACCTTGATAGCGCTCACCCTTGGATGTTTTTGCCACCACGCCTGAAGGCGTTCCATCAATAATCGCGATTGTCCTACCGATAAAATCACGCAACTTAATTTGATAGTCCTCAGATTGCTGCTTCCAAATAACCCGGACTTTGAATTTTTCCTGATGTTTATTTCCCACTAATGCGATATGCGCTGTCCAGTCTTGTTGCTCATATAAATAACTAGTGCGCGCATCCCACACTTGCTTTGCATCTTCAACCGGTGGTAATTGTGAAATAGTAATACAGGCAGGCAGCTGTAGCACAGCGAGCAATAACACACTGAACTTTACTTGCTCTATTGAAAAACAGCGAGGCGACGACTTAAAAATCATTTATCGAATTATTCTATCAAGCCGCAAGCCGAATGCTTGAAACTTTTACTCTGAAAACTGCTTAATCAGTTTTTGAATATAGCTATCTTCGGGATGTCTATCCATTGCTTCTCTTAGAAGATTTCTCGCTTCTTCATAATTTCCTTGAGCCCAAAGTAACTCACCCAAATGCCCAATGATTTCGGCATCATCCATTAAATCAAGCGCTTTGCGTAAGTAATTTTCCGCTTCGGCATAGTTGCCTTTACGAAAGTGAATCCAACCCATGCTATCGATTACTGCGGGATCATTTGGCTTCAACTCATATGCACGCTCAACATACTTTTGTGCCTCATCTATACGCAAACCACGATCAGCCAACGTATAACCAAGTGCGTTTAACGCATTGG
>CALJEX010000108.1 GCA_938074525.1 uncultured Gammaproteobacteria bacterium | reverse complement strand
TTACATACCTGGTAAACCTGATGCACCTTAAGCAAAGCAATTGGTTTGATTGCTGGTCCAGATAGGCCACCCTGATTGTTCCCAATGACTGGTTTACGTGAGTTAATATCAATTGCCATACCCATTAAAGTATTAATCACTGCGAAGCCGTTCGTGCCTGCTTCGATGCAGCGTTTGGCGTTATAGGCGATATCAGTTTGATTGGGGGATAACTTTGTAATTAACGGTTTGTTAGTGACAGCGCGACATGCTTCTACAACGCGTGCAGACATGTCAGGGTCATTACCAAATGCTACACCACCTTCCTTAACATTTGGGCACGAGATATTGATCTCGATGGCGTCAATGGGAGAATCATCGAATATACGGGTAACCTCAGTATATTCTTCGATCGTTGAACCCGAGACATTAGCGATGTAACGCGTTTCGTTAAAGTCTAATTTAGGAAGATAATCGTTAACGACTGCTCTTGCGCCAGGATTTTGCAAACCAATCGCATTAAGCATGCCAGCAGGTGTTTCGTATATTCGATGTGCAGGGTTGCCTAAGCGGTTTTCAAGTGTTGTGCCTTTTAAGCAGATAGCGCCGATTTCTTGATTAGAATATCCCACCACGCGCGTGTATTCTTGACCGAACCCTACGCAGCCTGAAAGTAACACTAGAGGTGTTTGAAATTCTAGGCCGCAAAACTTGTTGTGTAATTGTTTATATTTAGAACTCATGTTTCATATCGTTTTATACCAACCGGAAATACCGCCGAATACTGGCAATATTATGCGTTTATGCGCTAATAGTGGCTGTCAGTTACACTTAATTCACCCTCTTGGCTTTGAGATAGATGATAAGCGGATGCGTCGCGCTGGCTTAGATTATATAGATAAGAGTTTAGTACAAGAATATCCTGATTACGCTAGTTGTTTAGAAGATTTATCTGCAAGTCGACTATTTGCATGTTCTACCAAAGGTACGAAGAATTATAGTCAGATCAACTATCAGGCAGGTGATGCACTAGTATTCGGCCCAGAAACACGTGGATTACCTGGGGATGTGTTAAACACCTTTGATAAAAATAATATTCTACGCGTACCTATGTTGGAAGGTAGTCGTAGCATTAATTTATCTAATACGGTGTCGATATTTATCTTCGAAGCTTGGCGACAAAATAATTTTAACGGCGCAGTTTAATCCGCTTCGTTCTTAAGCGAGCGTGATAGTAACTCTTCGACTGCTTCGCGTGCAGGCTTGTTATTGTATAATACTTCATAAACCTGAGTGCTAATAGGTAACTCAATATCAAGCTTTTGAGCTAAATCAAATACTACTTTAGCCGCATACTTTCCTTCAATGACTTGACCTATCTCTTGTTCGACTTGCTGTAATGACTTGCCTGCCCCTAAACCTAGTCCGAAGCGACGATTACGTGACATATTTTCAGTACAAGTTAATACAATATCGCCAATCCCAGAAAGACCTGAGAATGTATCAGTGTTGGCACCAAGTTTTTTACCAAAGCGTGTCATTTCAGCGACACCTCTAGTGATGAGCGCAGCACGCGCATTGGCGCCAAATTGCAAACCATCAATAATGCCTGCAGCGATGGCTAAGATATTTTTAAACGTGCCACCAATTTCAACACCCGTGACATCAGTACTAATGTAAGTACGAAATAATGGGTGGTGAAATAACTGTGCGACTTCGTTAGCGAATGTTTCATCTACTGATGCAATAGTGACAGCTGTGGGTAAACCTTTGCCTACCTCCTGAGCAAAAGAAGGCCCTGACAGAATCGCGGTGTTAATGCCGGTTGCTAATTCCTCTTCAGCTACTTGATGTAAAAACTTCCCGCTATTTTGTTCTAAGCCTTTGCATGCCCAAATAATGCCGCGTAATTTATTTGAGGCGTGGGTATTGATGCGTTGCATCATGTCACGCATGGTAGTGCTTGGCACGGCAACCAATACATGTGTGCAGTTGCTTACCATCATGGCGAAATCTGTGCTGGCAATAATATTATCAGGCAGGGTAGAGCCTGGGAGGTAGCGTTTATTTTCTTTGTGAGCAATTATTTCTTGTAAGGCTTCAGAGTTCCTAGCCCAAAGGGTTATTTCAGGATGTAGCTTGGCAAGATGTATCGCTAAGGCAGTGCCCCATGCGCCGGCACCAATTACACCAATGGTTGGCTCTGTCATGTTGAGTGTCTCCTGCAATATTTTGCTAGAGAGTTAGTGCTTGGTCTCTTCGCTGGTTGTTTGCTGCTGTTCTTTTAGTTTTGCCAGTTGTTGTGAATATAAGGCATCAAAATTTACTGGCGATAATAGTAGTGGGGGAAAACCACCTTTGCCAATTAGATCAGCAACTGCTTCACGGGCAAAGGGGAATAGGGTATGCGGACAATAGCTGCCAAGTAAATGATTTCTCTGATCTTCAGGGAAGTCTTTAATTAGAAAGACACCTGACTGTTTTAATTCAACCATAAAGGCTGTTTTTTCATTTTGAGTAGAAGTGACTTCAACGTTGAGAGTGACTTCGTAAAGTTCGTCAGTGAGCTTTGCATTTTGAGCAGTTAAGTGAATATCTGTTTTTGGCTGCCATTTTTCACGAAAAATGTCTGGAGAATTAGGGGATTCAAATGACGCATCTTTAAGAAAGATTTTTTGAATCTCAAACTTTTGTTCGTTATCAGCCATGGAGATATTTTAATTTTAATAAATTTAAATGCAGTTGTTTTGCTTTTTTATTATTTATTCTAGACCTAACATGCTGTTGAGTTTGCCATCACGATTTAGTTCGGCTAAATCGTCGAAGCCACCTACATGTGTCTCACCTATGAAAATTTGTGGAACGCTAGTACGGCCACTAAGTTTTTCCATTTCTTCTCGCACGGCCTGGTCGTCATCAATTAATACTTCTTGATATTGGACGCCTTTACTATCGAGTAGTCGTTTTGCAGCGTTGCAGTATGTACATAAACGGCCGCTGTATACTTTTATATTTGGAGTAGTCATTATTTTACCACCGGTAGGTTTGCAGTTTTCCAGCTCTCAAGTCCGCCTTTAAGAGACATTACATTAGCAAAGTTGTTCTTCTTCAATATTTCACATGCGGCTGAAGAACGTGCGCCTGACTTGCAATAGGCAATCACTGGTCGTTCGCTATAAGTTTTTAATTCATCGACACGCTGTTTTAGCACGCTTAAGGCCAAATGTTTTGAATCACGAATAGAGCCTTGTGCAAGTTCGTTGCTTTCACGCACGTCTAGAATAAAGGCGTCTTCTTTATTGATTAATAACACAGCCTCGGCTGGTGTGACGTCTTTAAATCCGCGCGCGGCGCGTTTAATTTCCATGCGAATAATCAAAGCAATGATAATACCTAACGCGATGAATAAAATTATGTTGTTTGTAAAGAATTCTGAATCAGGGATCATAAGTAAGCTGCCCGTTACTGTGGGCTGTATTATACGAATTAATTAAAGGTGTTCTATTTTAATGTACAGAACAGAAAACGTGTTGCATCATTTCAATAAGTTTCAAAGTGCGTTCGTCACCGACTTTGTAGAATACTCGGTTAGCGTCTTTGCGGGACTTGAGTATACCTTTGTCTCTGAGTATGGCGAGATGTTGTGAGATGTTACTCTGAGAAGTGCCCACATTTTCTACAATGTCCTGTACGCTGACTTCTTGGTTACCTAGCACGCATAGGATCTTTAAACGTAATGGGTGGGACATCGCTTTCAAAGAGCGTGAAGCCCTTTCTATATCATCCTCTTTTGCCATGAGGTCTGAGCGATTGAGTGACACAAAGCCTGTTTCAGTCATTTTGTTCGCTTCCATTCATATCCTAATAAATTAATAATGGCATTACCTAATATTCTAAACCATTAATACGCTGATAATAGTCGGGAATTTGTCTGTTGAATAGCCTTTTCCTTCATTTTTGCTATAGAACGAATAAGCTGCGATCTGCTGTTTTTCTAATTATATGCTTATATTTCAATCTGTTAACTATAGATTTGGCGATTAGTAATGATGATTTAAGTCAAACTCAACAACAATTAGACACCATAGCAAAAATTGTTGATCAAATAGAGAGCAAACTCGCAGAAAACGTTAAGAATCATGATGTTGTAAGAAGAGAGATGAGCGAGCTCGATCGTGAGATCGGTAAGTTGCATCAACGTATTAAAGATTCAAAAACGAAAATTGCTAATAGCAGAGATAAGTATCAGCAGTTGCAGAAGGAAAAATCTCAGTTAGACCAAGCCCTTGCTGATCAGGGAGACTTACTCAAGTTGCAGATTCGAAATAGTTATAGCAGCCGATCACAGAGTAAGTGGAAATTATTGTTGAGTCAGAATAGTTTACAAGATGCGGGAAGGAACTCAGTTATCTATGACTACATCCATCAGGCACGTGTTGAGCAGATTAGCCTGATTAGTAATTTGACCGAAGAGATAAAAAATAATCAGATTGCGCTTAAGCAACAACAAGAAACGCTGCAAAAATTGCTCAATAATCAATCAAAAGAGCAATCTGGGCTAGAGAAAGTGCGTATTCGAAAAGAAAAAGCACAACGCGAGTTGGAAAAAAGCATCGAGAGCGATCAAAACAACTTAAAACAAGAGCAGAACAAAAAGAATAAACTACGAAAGCTACTTAAAAAATTAACCATCAAGAAGTCGGAAGGGAAATTTGCGGGTAACACTGGCAAGCTACACTGGCCTACGAAAGGTAAGTTAAAACATCGTTTTGGCGAAAATAGACAAGGTTCAGCAGGCTTGCAATGGAGTGGAGTGTCAATTCAAGCAGATCGCGGTAGTGAAATCCAAGCTATTTATCCCGGCACAGTGGTGTTTTCCGATTGGTTTGATCATTACGGGTGGTTGGTGATTATTGACCATGGCGGTGGATTTATGAGCTTGTATGCGCACACCGAAGGATTGTATAAAAATGTAGATGATTATGTCACGCAAGGTGAATTGATCGCTGTAGTAGGTGATTCGGGCGATGTGGATCAAACTAGCCTATATTTTGAGATTCGTCGCCAAGGAACACCAGTAGATCCAGCAGACTGGTGTGTTTACCCCAATATGGCTTATTCTCCGTAAATAGAGTTTATTAAATAGAAAGACTAAACAACCAGTAGCGGTCACTCTTAGGAGCACTATCGCCACAAGGAGCAAATTCATGAAAAGCGTAAGACCCCTCAGTTTAGGATTAACCGTCGGTTTACTCATAGGCTTGTTAATAGCGGGAAGCCACCAAGTATTTGCTAAGCGCGATAATGCGGTGTTGGAATTACCCTTATCAGATATTCGATTGTTTACTGATATATATGCGCGTATTAAAAAAGATTACGTTGAAGAAGTTGGTGATCAGGATTTGTTGGAAGGCGCCATACGCGGCATGCTCAGTAGTCTAGATCCGCATTCCTCATATTTAAGTCAGGAAGAATTCAAAGAACTACAAATTGGCACGACGGGTGAATTTGGTGGTTTAGGTATTGAAGTGGGTATGGAAAATGGCTTTGTACGTGTTATCTCCCCTATTGAAGATACACCTGCTGACAAAGCAGGCGTTGAAGCTGGCGATCTTATTATTCAGTTAGACGAAACCCAAGTAAAAGGCCTAACACTTAATGAAGCTGTAAAATTAATGCGCGGAAAGCGCGGCTCAAAGATATTACTAACCATCGTGCGCGAAGGTGAAGCGAAGCCATTAGAAATCTCCGTGACGCGTGATGTAATTCGAGTGAAAAGTGTACGTAGTCGTATTTTAGAACCAGGCTATGGCTATATACGTATTTCAAGTTTCCAATCTAAAACCACGCGTAATGTGATTGCCGCAGTAGAAAAATTATTAGATAAGGCAGATCAAAACTTACAAGGGTTAGTATTAGATTTGCGTAATAACCCAGGTGGAGTGTTAACGGGTGCAGTTGGTGTTTCTGATATCTTCCTTAAAGATGGCGAGCTAATTGTTTTCACTAAAGGCCGAGTAGAAGATGCAGAATTAAATTACAGCGCAAGCACTAATGACTCGGTAAATGGCATCCCTATTATCGTATTGATAAATGAAGGTTCAGCTTCAGCCTCTGAAATTGTTGCGGGTGCGTTACAAGATCATAAACGTGCAGTGATTATGGGTCAGAAGTCTTTTGGTAAAGGGTCAGTACAAACCATATTGCCACTTAAAGAAGATGCGGCATTAAAATTAACTACTGCGCGCTATTACACGCCATCTGGTAAATCGATTCAAAATGAAGGTATTGATCCTGATATTTTAGTTGAAGAGATACACGGCGGAGAAGGCGAGGAAAATAAAAGATTTGAGTTTGTGCGCGAGGCTGATCTACAAGGGCACTTGGAAAATAATCAAGAAAAAAGTACAGACAAGCCGCAGAAAGATGTAAAACGTATTACAATTGCGGTAGACAGTGAAGAAGATGCCGTGCTGAATGAAGCACTGAGTATTCTTAAGGATTTAGCTAAAGACAAAGATTCTGCGAGTGCATAAACTTTTTAGTTCAGGACAAGCAAAACAAGTTACATCAACAATAGGCCGTTTCTTTATAGGAGCGGCCTTATTATTGTCTGTTCCTGGCTTATATGCTGAAGAGTCTTTAGTTGCCCATGAGACTTACAAAGTTGCGATTATTATTGATGATTTAGGCAACAGCCTAAATCAAGGACGTAAGTTGATAGATCTGCCTTATCAGCTCACTTATTCATTCTTACCTAAGCGCCCCTATTCTAAGCGTCTAGCCAATATGGCTGCTTCTTATGGAAAAGAAGTCATGGTGCATTTACCTATGCAGTCTTCCGGAAGGTTAAATTTGGGCTATGGTGCACTTACCCTCGAGCTTACCCAGAGAGAATTTCAGGAATCTGTACAGATAAGTATTGATTCTGTGCCACATGCGCGTGGAGTGAATAATCATATGGGGAGTTTACTCACTCAGCATCCGGGTCATATGTCATGGTTAATGGAAGTGTTATCAAATAGGAATGACAATCTTTATTTTGTTGATAGTAAAACCACTGCGCAAACGGTAGCCAGTCAAATCGCTAAAGAACATTACATTCCTAATATCTCTAGGGATGTATTCTTAGATAGCAGCAAGAATGAAGAAGATATTAAACGACAGCTAAAGTATCTGAAAAAAATTGCTGCAAGAAAAGGCTTTGCAGTGGCCATCGGCCACCCCTACCCATCAACCATCAGATTGTTAAGCAATTATCTGCCTACTTTGTTAGAGCACAATATTGAAGTCGTGCCGGTGACCAAGTTGATTGAATT
>CALJEX010000107.1 GCA_938074525.1 uncultured Gammaproteobacteria bacterium | reverse complement strand
TGCCAATCATTTTTTTCAAATGCGATCAGCCAGCCAATTTGTTTTGCGCCCGCACTTTCGTGAGAACGAACAGACTGAGGGTTGTAAGCAGATATTCTGCTCAGCGAGCTTACAAAGTTATGTTGCTTCATCCAGCTGTCTGCGCTATCCCACATTGCTGCAAATAGAACCGAGAAACGTTTTTTGGGCGTGATGTAAACGTCATAATCCCAAACCGCATTATCGGGGAAATGGTAGGTCGCTCTGAATTGATCTTCTATATAAGTGGATTGAACTAGCCATAGACATCCTTGAAATGCATTATTTTGCTTGGCAATGAGGCATTGAGATCCCTGCTTGAAACGATCTTCGATGACTTTCTGTGGTCGTTGTAACTCATCAAGAATCTGCTCTGGTTGGTTAATCCAGGAAAAATCATATCGACTTGATTTTGATTCTGGGACTCTCAGTGCTGAAGAAGTCGGTTGTGAGTAAAATTTAACATGATGCACGTAAATCC
The DNA here is from genome assembly GCA_938074525.1 of uncultured Gammaproteobacteria bacterium. Lineage (GTDB taxonomy): Bacteria > Pseudomonadota > Gammaproteobacteria > UBA4575 > UBA4575 > UBA1858. The sequence goes on along the minus strand of CALJEX010000107.1, from coordinate 18,920 downwards.
CAAAAAGCTTATCTAATACTCTCGATGTGATATAGCTTACGGCTGCTATGTAACCAAGCTGTTGTATGAGAGATTTTATACGCTTCATGATTTTCTGTTTTTTGAGAATATATCTCGGTGGTTTGGGGGTTTGCTTGCGTGCTAGTATTGACGTGTGTCTGTATGAATCTAAATTAAGCAGAATAATAGGGCTGAGTATATAAAGTAGACTGAATTATATACACTAGGTCTATTGCCCTGACTAATGGCAATCCATTGTTTTTTTAAGACTGATACTAGTGGGCATCTGCTTCTACTTTATCATGATCTTTAAGCTTAATAACGAGCTTGAATTCAAATGTTGGATGATGCGAGCTAGTTAATTTGTATATTTGAAAACCGTATAGAAAAATTGATTGAGCATGAAAAAAAGCCTTAAAGACCTTCGAGCTGAAATTGATCATTTGGATGAGCAATTATTAGCGCTGATATCTGCGCGTGCAAATTGCGCTTCTGAAGTAGGTACTTGCAAGCGAGCAAGTGGCGAAGATGATTGTCAATTTTATCGGCCAGAAAGAGAGGCGAATATTCTGCGTAAGGTGGCGGAAAAAAACCCGGGCCCACTTGCAGACGAAGAGATGGCACGATTGTTTCGTCAAATTATGTCTGCGTGTTTAGCGGTAGAAAGACAGCTAAATATTGCTTTTCTTGGGCCAGCAGCAACCTTTACCGAAGAAGCAGCGCTAAAACATTTTGGTCATTCCGTTAAAACCACAGCGATTAACTCGATTAGTGAAGTGTTTCGAGAGGTCGAGTCAGGGGCGGCAAATTATGGTGTTGTGCCTATTGAAAATTCCACCGAGGGTGTGATTACCCATACGCTAGATAATTTCACTCGCTCTTCATTAAAGATTGTTGGTGAAGTGGAATTGCGAATTCATCATTATTTGTTATCGAGTGAAACTGATATCAGTAAAATCACTCAAATCAATTCGCATCAGCAATCGCTTGCGCAGTGTCGTAAATGGTTAGATGCAAATATGGGTGAGGTGCCAAGAGAAGCGGTTGGTAGCAATGCACAAGCTGCGTTAATCGCGCAACAACAAAAAAATGTAGCAGCAATAGCAAGCTATTCTGCTGCAGAAAAGTACGACTTAAATATATTGGCAAGTAACATTGAAGATATGCCTGATAATACCACTCGCTTTTTGATTATTGGGTCAAACACGGTTGGGCCATCAGGTATCGACAAAACAAGTCTTTTAGTCAGTGCGCCTAATAAACCAGGTGCGTTACATAGCTTGCTGCAACCATTTGCTAAGCATCATGTAAGTATGACGCGGATAGAGTCGCGACCTTCACATAGCGCTAACTGGGAATATGTTTTCTTTTTGGATCTTGAAGGGCATGTTGAAGATCAGCCGCTCAAGCTTGCGTTGCAAGAATTGAGTGAAGTATCGGATATGATCAATATTCTCGGTTCATATCCTAAAGCTGTTCTATAAGAATAATCTGATGGTAAAAACAATTTGTGTTATTGGCGTTGGTTTGATTGGTGGCTCATTGGCGTGTGGACTTCGAAAGCATCATTGGTGTGAATCTATTGTTGGTATTGATGTAAGTCAGTCTGCAATTAATGACGCTTTGCGACTTCAAGTGATAGATGATGGTTATACTAATATCGAAGATTGTCCAGTGATCCCCGATATTGTTGTTATTGCAGTACCGGTATTGAAAGTAGCTAATATTTTTCGACAATTAAAGCCATGGCTTAATGAGTGTCGAGCAATTACTGATGTCGGTAGTACCAAGCAAAGTGTTATTAATGATTTCAATCAGGTTTATCCCGAGCAGTCGTCAAATTGTTTTGTCCCGGGTCACCCAATAGCAGGTCGCGAACAAAGTGGTGTCGGTGCTGCGATAGATGATTTGTTTGATGCAAGAAAAGTTATCTTGACGCCAACTGAACACACCAACGAAAACAGCTTGAAGCTTGTGACTGAAATGTGGGAACAAGTAGGTGCAAAAGTTGAAAGACTTAGCCCGCAAGATCATGATCAAATCTTAGCAGCGACAAGCCACTTGCCTCATGCCTTGGCTTTTTCTCTAGTGCATTGCTTGTCAACGCAATCGCATACCCAAGAGATTTTTCGTTATGCTGCGGGAGGATTTGCTGATTTTACCAGAATCGCTTCTAGTGATCCTGCGGTATGGCGAGATATATGTTTAGCTAACCGAGAACAATTGCTAAGTGCATTGTCGCATTTTGATACCAGCTTGCAGCAGCTTCGTAGTGGTTTGGAGGCGGGTGATGGTGATGCGCTTGAACGAATATTCGTAGATGCTAAGAACGCCAGAGATAAATATACCGATTCATAGCGATACAACACTAATCTAAAATTTTAAGTATTGACCATTTTGAAATATATTGTAGAACCACGCAAAAATGCACATGGTGAGATCACTGTTCCCGGTGATAAATCCATCTCACATCGATCCGTAATGCTTGCTTCAATCGCAGAAGGGACATCTAACGTTAGCGGATTTCTAGAAGGTGAAGACTGCTTGGCTACCATGAATGCATTTCGTCAAATGGGCGTCCAGATTGACCGCGTGGGTGAAGGCGAGCTGACAATACACGGTGTAGGAAGAAACGGGTTAACTCAACCCAACAAAACATTGGACTTAGGCAACTCTGGCACTTCTATGCGATTGCTGACAGGACTGCTAGCGGGACAATCTATTCATACTGAGTTGGTAGGGGATGGTTCATTAATGAAGCGTCCTATGCGCAGAGTATGTGATCCATTGAGTCTAATGGCAGCAAATGTATCGACTAGCGAAGATGGCACCCCACCAGTATTAATAAGACCAGTCGATCATCTGAAAGCAATTACTTACGAATTGCTTGTCGCTAGTGCACAAGTCAAATCGGCAATTCTACTCGCAGGCTTGTACGCACAAGGCACGACCTCTGTAAAAGAGTCGAAAATTACGCGCGACCACACTGAACGCATGTTGGAGTCATTTAATTATCCACTAGAAGTGAAAGATGGGTGCGTGTCTGTTGAAGGCGGTAAACAGTTGCAAGCTACTGATATACAAGTACCGGCTGATATTTCTTCGGCGGCATTTTTTATTGTTGCGGCGTGTATTGCGGATCAAGGAGAAATCACAATCCATCATGTGGGGATGAACCCAACACGAACAGGAGTGCTGGACATCTTGCAACAGATGAACGCGAATATTGAAATTCATAATCAAGAAATGATGGGCGGCGAACCAACTGCCTCGATTACAGCGCGTGCAAGCCAATTAAAAGGCATTGATGTGCCTACGCACCTTGTTCCCTCAGCGATCGATGAATTTCCTATCATATGTATCGCAGCTGCATGTGCAGAAGGTGTGACACGCGTGAGTAATGCTGAAGAATTGCGTGTTAAGGAAAGCGATAGAATTAGCCAAGTAGCAAAAGGATTAACAACACTCAATATAAAAGTAGATGAGTTTGCTGATGGTTTAGCTATCACCGGAGGAGAATTGTCGGGTGGGGTTATCGAAAGCGGTCATGATCATCGCGTTGCAATGTCATTTGCTGTGGCTTCACTAAGAGCAAATTCAAATATAGAAATCACTGATTGTCAGAATGTCGCGACTTCCTTTCCTGGCTTTGTTGAGTTTGCGAATTCAATTGGGCTGAGTATTCATGTCATCTAACGACAAAACTGCCCATATACCAGTGGTTACCATTGATGGGCCAGCAGGCGTGGGTAAAGGCACACTGGCAAAAAAACTCGCTCAAATGTTTGAATTCAATTATTTAGACAGCGGTGCGGTCTATCGAGCACTATCAGTGAAAGCCCTAAAAGAAGGTGTCCAATTAGATGATTTAACTAAACTGGTCGAATTGGCTAGCCAGCTATCATTGGCATTCCCACAAGAAAAAAACTTTGCTGCTCATATCGATGGTGAAAATATCGATGCTAGCTTAAGATCTGAAGAATGCTCAAGCTATGCATCGCAAGTGGCGGTAATAAGTGAAGTCAGAACAGAGCTATTAGCGCTACAGCGAAGATTTCAAGCCGCACCAGGATTGGTCGGAGATGGTCGAGATCTGGGTACCGTGGTGTTCCCACAAGCAGAAGTTAAGATATTTCTTGATGCGAGTTGTGAAGAAAGAGCTCAGAGGCGATATAAACAGTTGATTGAGCAAGGAATTAGTGCTAATTTTGACCACCTTTTCGACAGCATTCGTGCGCGAGATGAGCGCGATCGTACGCGTAGTACGGCTCCTTTGGTTGCGGCCAAGGATGCAATGGTGATTGATTCTACAGAAATGTCTATTGAAACCGTAGTTAGTAGCTCGGCTGCATACGTTCGAGAACGTTTGTTTATGGAATAAGTAGTCTCAGTTTTTAATTAACTAACAAGTATTATATATATTAAAGTTTAAAATTTATGAGTGAGAGTTTTGCTGAATTATTAGAAGAGAGTTTTTCTAGTCTAAACATGAAACCTGGTTCCATTGTCGATGGGACTGTTATTGATATTCGAAACGACGTAGTCGTGGTCAATGCGGGGCTTAAGTCCGAAGGCGTTATTCCAATTGACCAGTTCAAAAATGAGCGCGGTGAGACCAATGTTGCCATTGGTGACGTAGTTGAAGTTGCGTTAGAAGCAGTTGAAGATGGTTATGGCGAAACTCGCCTATCACGTGAAAAAGCACGTCGTGCTAAAGCCTGGAGCGAACTTGAGCGTATTACCGAATCTGGTGAGTCTATTATTGGTATTATCACTGGGAAAGTTAAAGGCGGATTTACAGTTGAATTGCCAGATATTCGCGCTTTCCTTCCTGGCTCACTAGTTGATGTCAGACCTGTTCGTGATACAGGGTATTTAGAAGGTAAAGAATTAGAATTTAAAGTCATAAAGCTTGATCAGCGTAGAAATAACGTTGTGGTATCACGTCGTGCAGTGGTTGAAACAGAATACAGTGCAGAACGCGAAACATTATTAGAAAGCTTGCAAGATGGTAGCGTGGTTAAAGGCATAGTTAAGAACTTAACAGACTACGGCGCATTCTTGGACTTAGGTGGTGTGGACGGATTACTACATATTACTGACATGGCGTGGAAACGTGTTAAGCACCCTTCAGAAGTCGTTGCCATTGGTGACGAAATTGAAGTAAAAGTATTGAAGTTTGATAAAGAAAAGACACGTGTATCACTTGGCTTGAAGCAGCTTGGTTCTGACCCGTGGGCTGATTTAATGCGCCGCTTCCCTGAAGGTTCAAGAACCCTTGGTAAAGTCACAAACATTGCTGATTACGGTTGTTTTATTGAAATTGAAGATGGTGTAGAAGGTTTGGTTCACGTATCTGAAATGGATTGGACTAGTAAAAACGTTAATCCAGCTAAAATTGTTGCACTAGGTGATGAGAAAGAAGTAATGGTGCTGGATATTGATGAAGAACGTCGTCGTATTTCATTAGGTATCAAACAGTGTCAATCTAATCCTTGGGATGAGTTTGCAGCAACTCATGATAAGGGCAGTAAAGTTAGTGGGCAGATCAAGTCAATTACTGACTTCGGTATATTCATTGGTCTTGATGGCGGTATTGACGGATTGGTACATTTATCTGATATTTCTTGGAGCGACACTGGCGAAGATGCCATTCGCAACTTTAAAAAGAGTGAAGAAATAGAAGCTGTTGTGCTTGCAGTGGATGCCGAACGTGAGAGAATTTCATTAGGCATTAAGCAGCTTGATAAAGATCCACTTTCAGCTTACTTGGCAGAACATGCTAAAGGCACTATTGTTAATGGTGTGATTAAAGAAGTTGATGCGAAAGCAGCAATTGTAGAATTAGCTGAAGGTATCGACGGTGTATTGAGAGCAGATGAATATGCTCGTGACAAAATTGAAGATTTGCGTACTGTGTTGAAAGAAGGTGAAGCGATTGAAGCTAAATTCATCGGTGTTGATCGTAAGACACGCGCATTAACTCTCTCAATTAAAGCTAAGGAAGAGCAAGAAGAAGCAGACGTATTGTCAGACTACAGTAGCACTAACAGTGGTGGCGGCTCTACTTCTTTGGGAGATATTCTGAAGGAACAGATGGGCGACTAATAATAATCAATCATTATAAAGGGTCTCTTCGGTGGGTAATGTAATAACCAAATCTGAGTTGATAGAAAAAATTGCGCAAAAGCAAAATCATTTGCAGCATAAAGATATAGAACTTTCTGTCAAAAGTGTCATAGAGCAAATGAGTGATGCGCTTTCTTCTGGGGAGCGTATTGAAATCAGGGGCTTTGGTAGTTTTTCATTACATTTTCGACCGCCTCGCGTGGGTCGGAATCCTAAAACTGGAGAGACTGTTTCCCTGCCAGGGAAATATGTTCCGCATTTTAAGCCAGGTAAAGAATTAAGAGAGCGTGTTAACAAAGAGTTGGATCAAGAAGATAATAGCTAGTCTGCTTTGTTTGTTGTCCATATCTAACGCTGGTTGTTAACCTGCTAAGCATAATTTAAATTATCCCAATCATATCGATGTTCAATAATGACTAATCGCATGGTGATTGTCGCTCTGGACTACTCTAGTCCTGAGTTAGCATTACAGTTTGTTGATAAAATTCAATCGAATTCATGCGCGTTAAAAGTCGGGTTTGAATTATTCCTGTCCGGTGGGCCACATTTTGTTGAAAAACTAGTGGCTAAAGGATTTAAAGTGTTTCTTGATCTTAAATTTCACGATATTCCCAATACTGTCGCTCAGGCGTGTAGCGCTGCAAGTAAGTTAGGTGTTTGGATGCTGAATGTGCATGCCTCTGGTGGTCCTGGCATGATGCTGGCGGCACGAGAAGCGATTGATAAGCAAGATGTATCATTTCAACCTAAATTGATTGCAGTCACCGTGCTAACTTCTATGAATCAAGATACCTTGACCGCAGTGGGTGTGAGTGGGTCGGTGGATCAAGTGGTTACTAAGTGGGCGGCAATGGCTGAACAAGCAGACTTAGATGGCGTTGTTTGCTCGGCGCAAGAAGCAACATTAATCCGTGCTCAAAGTGATCCAAAGTTTATGATTGTTACTCCCGGCATTCGTTTGCTGAGTGATAATAAAGATGATCAAAAAAGAATTGTTAGTCCGTCGGATGCGCGTACAGCAGGTGTGACGCATATCGTCGTTGGCAGACCCATCACGCAAGCAAAAGATCCGTGCGCTGCATTAGAGGTGTTTCGAGAAGCGTTCGTGAGTGCGTAATGCACGCTGTTCGTTTACGCCGATTCGATTGCTTAATTAAACTAAATTCAACGCTTATTAGTTAGGCGTTGAATTTCTAATAATTAAGTAAATCGGAGAAATTACATGCGAAAATTATTGTATACGGCGGCATTCATTGTCGCTTTGTTTATTGCCAGCCCCTTGGTTGCCTCACCCATTAATATTAATCAGGCTAATGCTCAGCAATTAGCTGATAACTTAAAGGGTGTGGGATTGAAAAAAGCCCAAGCAATTGTTCAGTATCGAGACAAAATCGGTGGGTTTCAAAACCAAAATCAATTGCTTAACGTCAAAGGCATCGGCGCTGCTACCTTAGAGAAGAACGAAGGTAATATATTGTTGGAGTAACAATCGCTTTATTGCACCATTTAAGGGCTTACTGTTTGGTAAGCCCTTTTTGTTTATGTTGTCATATCAATTGGGTATCATCTTTGAATAACTTTACTTTAGAGATGGACCTTATGAAAAAGATTCGCAAAGCAATATTCCCAGTCGCGGGCATGGGAACTCGCTTCTTACCTGCAACTAAAGCGAATCCTAAGGAGATGCTCCCGATTGTTGATAAGCCGTTGATTCAGTATGCCGCGGAAGAGGCGGTTAATGCCGGCATTGAAGAATTAGTCTTTATAACCGGAAGAAGTAAACGTTCGATTCCAGATCACTTCGATAAAGCTTACGAATTAGAAGCCGAGCTAGAAGCGAATGGGAAAACCATTATGTTAGATGTTGTTCGCAACATTCTCCCATCAGGCATCTCATGTATTTATATTCGTCAGCCCGAGGCTTTGGGTTTGGGGCATGCAGTACTTTGTGGAAAGCCTGTCATTGGTGATGAGCCCTTCGCAGTGATATTGGCCGATGATCTTATTGATAGCCATCCATGTGGCTGCTTAAAGCAAATGGTAGATATCTATGAACGTGAAAACAGTGGCGTCATTGGTGTGCAGAAAGTCCCTCAAGAAAACGTTGGCAGTTACGGAGTTATTTCTGGTGACGAAGTGGGTGATAAATTATGGAGGATCTCTGGAATAGTAGAAAAACCCAAACCTGAAGAGGCGCCGTCAAACATCGCTGTAGTGGGCCGATACATATTAGATGCTTCTATATTCAAAATTCTGGAAGAAACGGACACAGGCGCAGGAGGGGAACTGCAGCTAACGGATGCCATTGCGAACCAAATAAAATCTAAATCTATTTATGCTTATGAATTTGATGGCAAGAGATATGATTGCGGCAGTAAGCTGGGTTATCTTCAAGCCACTGTTGAATATGGGATGAAACACGCTGAAATTGGCGAGGATTTTTCAGAGTATTTGAAAAGTCTTAGAGACTGATTTCTATCTGTTATTGGAAGTTTGATGAAGGCTGAATTTTGTTCAGTATCATCAAGACAAAACAATTTGGAATGGCTGCGCCATTATTAACTTAGCAAGTAGGAATCACTTGCAAGATTGGCTCCTCGGGACGGGCTCGAACCGCCGACCTAGTGATTAACAGTCACCCGCTCTACCAACTGAGCTACCGAGGATCAGGAAGGCCGAGATGTTACTGGTCTCTAGTGATTCGGTCAACTCTGAGATTTTTCTATCGAATATCGTAATTTCTTCGACGCTTATCTCATCAACTAGTGAATTATATGGAAATGTGAACTACTACTAGCACGTGAGGGTTAATACGTTAGGTAATTCACTTTTCGTGTTAATTCAACAGACTACTATTCCTACTCCAGGTAATGAGCACATCATATGGCTCAGACACAGGTCATCAGACGGTTTCTACCAGTCAGCTGAGGTGATTTTTTGTGTGCTGTTGAACTTAATACAGTAGCCGAAGGAACGTCATGGAGACTTAGGGATTAAGGAGAATATTGGGTGAGTAGTGTTACGATAATGGAATATGAAGGCCACCAGATTAGGTTGGTCGAGCGAGAAGCAGGAGACATGTGGTTTGTAGCTGCGGATGTTTGCCGTTGTGTGTGTCTAGCTATAAATAGTCGTACAGGTAAACCCAATGTTACTGTTGCTACACGTGAGCTAACAGATAGCCAAAAAGAAAAGTTTCGTGTTGATACTCCGGAAAATCCAAAAAACCCGTGGATCGATATGATGATCGTTTCAGAAAATGGATTGATGCAAATGCTTAGCCTGTCTGACACGATTAAAGCGCAACAATTCAAACAGTTTGTTGAGCAAGAATACCCAAAGATTAATGCTAGTACAGCTTACGCTGGAGCTAGCACCGCAGAATAATTCTCCGTTAAAGTAGGCGCACATATAATATGTGCGCCGATATTCTAATTTTAGCTAGCCTAATACTTTTTTCAGTCGTTGCGTTGCATCGGCTAACTTCTGTTTTGAATTTGCAAACGAAATACGCATATAGCCAGGTAGACCAAAAGCGGTGCCGGGAACGACAGCAATACCACACTTAGTTAGCAAATAAGTCGCGAATTCCACGTCATTTTCTACACCCTCAGTATTCTTAATTGCTTCGTCTATATTAGCAAAACAGTAAAAAGTACCTTGTGATTTAGAGCAGGTAATTCCATTTATCTTATTTAGCTCTTCAACGACAAAGTCATGACGTTCTTCAAAAGCAGCACTCATCTCGCTGACACATTGTTGATCTGATGATAATGCGGCCTCAGCAGCTGCTTGTGAAATTGAACAAGGATTAGACGTGCTTTGAGATTGAATGTTTTTCATCGCTTCAATGATGTCTACAGGGCCGGCAGCATAACCGATACGCCAACCCGTCATTGAATAAGCTTTAGAGACACCATTAAGCACCAATGTTCTTGATTTTAATTCTGGGCATACAGATAAAATATTATTGAATTTTTTGCCATCAAATAAAATATGCTCATACATGTCATCGGTAGCGATTAAAATTTGAGGATGTTTAACCAATACTTCAGCTAAACTTTTTAATTCACTTGCGGCGTAACTAGCCCCAGTAGGGTTAGATGGACTATTCAACACTAACATTCTTGTTTTAATGCTGATCTTGCTAGTCAGTTGTTTCGCAGTGATTTTAAATGACTGGGTATGATCTGCAGTGATAAAAGCAGGAATGCCGTCAGCTAACAATACCATGTCAGGGTAAGAGACCCAATATGGTGCAGGAATGATGACTTCATCGTCTTGGCTGATGACTGCTTGGCATAGATTGTAGAAGCTTTGCTTGCCGCCATTAGAAACGAGAATTTCATTTGGTTTATAGCTTAAGCCATTATCGCGTTCAAATTTAGCAATCACAGCTGCTTTTAGTGAGTTTGTTCCGCCCACAGGCGTGTATTTGGTTTTTCCTGATTGAATAGCCTCTATCGCAGCTTGTTTAATGTGATCTGGAGTGTCAAAGTCTGGCTCTCCGGCCGCTAAATTAATGACATCCACACCCTCAAGGCGAAGCTGGTTGGCCTTTGCGGTCACCGCTAATGTAGGGGAGGGTTTGATTCTTCGCACGCGAGAAGCTAATTTAATGTTCAATTGCGTAAATTTTCCTAACAGATGTTTCAGTGTGATTTCGGGCCGTGATCATACTGTATTTTACTAGTGTCGATAAAGTAAATGACTAAAGAATTTCAAATTGAATCATCTTTTGAGCCAGCAGGGGACCAACCCAATGCTATTAAAGAATTAACTGAGGGTTTAAATGATGGGCTAGCTCATCAAACTTTATTGGGTGTCACCGGCTCAGGTAAAACATTTACTATCGCAAAGGTGATAGAAGATGTGCAGAGACCTACAATAATTTTGGCACCAAATAAAACCTTAGCTGCTCAATTATATGGGGAAATGAAATCATTTTTCCCACGCAATTCGGTGGAGTATTTCGTTTCTTACTACGACTATTATCAACCTGAAGCTTACGTGGCATCTAGCGATACGTTTATAGAAAAAGATGCTTCGGTAAATGATCATATTGAGCAGATGCGTTTGTCTGCGACTAAGGCATTATTTGAACGTAACGATACGATAATAGTGGGGTCAGTGTCAGCAATTTATGGTTTGGGTGATCCGCGTTCATATTTGAATATGGTGCTGCATCTTGATCGTGGAGACATTGCTGATCAGAGAACACTGCTGCGGCGTTTAACAGAACTTCAATACAAGCGAAATGATATAGAACTCAAACGTGGCACATTTCGAGTGCGAGGAGATGTGATTGATGTGCATCCAGCCGATTCAGAGCGAGAAGCAATTCGCATTGAGTTATTTGATGAGGAAATTGAACAGCTAAGTTATTTTGATCCTCTTACTGGTGAAGTGTTAAGACGAGTGCCGCGATTGACGGTCTATCCTAAGTCGCACTATGTAACGCCTAGAGGCGTGATACTTGAAGCAATAAGCTCAATCAGAGAGGAGCTTAAAGATCGTCTGGCTGGTTTAAGAGACATTGAAAAATTAGTTGAAGCGCAACGCCTAGAACAGCGCACTCAATATGATTTAGAAATGATGCAAGAACTAGGTTATTGCAATGGTATTGAAAATTACTCGCGCTATCTAAGTGGACGAGGAGCAGGTGAGCCGCCACCTTGCTTGTTAGATTACTTGCCTGATAATGCATTAATGGTGATGGATGAGAGTCATGTCACTGTGTCCCAGTTTGGCGGCATGTATAAGGGTGATCGTTCTCGCAAGAGCACATTAGTTGAATATGGATTTCGTTTGCCGTCAGCGTTAGATAATCGACCACTAAAATTTGAGGAATTTGAGAACTTATCACCTCAAGTGATTTATATATCTGCCACACCAGGAAATTATGAGCTTGAGAAATCTTCGCAAATTGTTGAGCAAGTAGTGCGTCCTACAGGCTTAATTGACCCTGTTATCGAAATACGACCTGTTGCTTCGCAAGTTGATGATGCTTTATCAGAAATTAATGAGCGCGCTGCCAAAGGTGAACGCGTTCTTATCACTACCTTAACTAAGCGCATGTCAGAAGACCTAACGGAGTATCTAGAAGAAAATGGCGCACGTGTTAGATATCTGCACTCTGATATTGATACTGTTGAACGAGTAGAAATTATCCAGGATCTGCGTAAAGGTGTTTTTGATGCATTGGTAGGGATTAATCTACTTCGTGAGGGGCTGGATATTCCTGAAGTCTCATTGGTTGCTATATTTGATGCAGATAAAGAAGGATTCCTGAGGTCTGATCGATCGTTAATTCAAACTATCGGGCGCGCGGCAAGAAACCTCAATGGCAAAGCTATTTTATACGCCGATAAAATCACCGGCTCTATGCAGCGCGCGATTGAGGAGACAGATCGACGCAGAGAAAAACAACAAGAATATAATAAGAAACATAATATCACTCCATATAGTATTCAAAAATCTATCGGTAATATTATGGAAGGATCACAATCTCGCTATGATCAACAACGTTACAAGCAGATGCATGAAATTGCTGAAGTCATTGATGACTATACGGTGTTGACGCCTGAACTGGCTATCAAGCAAATTCAGCAGCTTGAACAAAAAATGTATGAATGTGCGCGTAATTTAGAATTTGAAGATGCAGCAAGAATCAGAGATGAGATTCATCGCTTAAAGAACTTTGCTTTGGGCACTCCAGACGTTGAGGCCAGCTAGTAGCTCTGTTTAGTATTTTTATAGGTTTGGCTACAAATCATAGTTTGACTATGCTACCTTTCGCAATCCTGTTGGAACGCTGAATTACTTAAGCGTTAATTGCAGGCGCGTAGCTCAGTTGGTTAGAGCACCACCTTGACATGGTGGGGGTCGTTGGTTCGAATCCAATCGCGCCTACCAGACTCCCCTATCACATGAATCACTTGATTAGTCCTTACGTTGTCATTAGCGCCATCTGTCAATAAATATTGCTAGTTCATAAAAAATACACCTGATTAACTTGCGGTAATTAGCGGTTATAATTTACAACTTGCAAATAATAATTATAGTTAATCGTAAATAGGCGGGTTTGTATGAAGATAAGAAGATTTACTATCCCAATATTTGGATTGATTCTCTCGTCAGCGCTTTATATAGCGACAGTGGTTTCTGATTTTGATCTATTTGAGAGGTTATGTTCTTTCCTAGCCACGCGTGAGCATTTGGAGTTAGACGAATTTATCGTGCCATTTTTTATTCTGCTTTGTTTTGTTTGTGTGAATGAAATTATATGGAGGAAAAAACTTGAAGTGGAAAACGAAAAAAATAGCATCCATAAAGCGACGCTTTGGTCTTCACAGTATGTGCTGAATAATTTTCTCAACCAAATGCTTATATTTAAGCAAACAGCCGAGCATACGCCTGATTTCAATCCAGCGGTATTAGCTTTATTCGACGATATTGTGGATGATGCACAAAAGCAAATTGAAGCTCTTAATAACGTGGAATCTCTAAGTGAGGAAGAGATTCGCAATTCTGTTCTTCCATATTCTTGATTTCCTAGAATAACTGAAAAGATAATTCATATTAGACATAACAGTTTCAATCCTTGTTATTATTCTCTATTATTGCGCCTGCTCATAACTTGTCTGAAAACATTTAGTAATCATGTGGCCTTTAGTATGGGTCACCACTGGAGAATATAATGCCTCAAATCACATTGCCTGATGGCAATACAAAATCTTTTGATAATCCTGTCACTGTCGCTGAAGTTGCTCAGTCTATTGGTCCTGGTTTGGCTAAAGCCACGATTGCTGGAAGGGTTAACGGCGAGTTGCTTGATGCTTGTGTAGAAATCACTGAAGACGCAAATTTATCTATTATCACCAGTAAGGATGAAGAGGGCGTTGAAATTATCCGCCACTCTTTTGCTCACTTGATTGGTCATGCGGTAAAGCAGTTATTTCCGGCTGCAAAAATGGCGATTGGGCCAGTTATCGAAAACGGCTTTTATTATGATATTGAATATGAGCGTAGTTTCACGCCGGAAGATTTAGAGGCGATAGAAAAGCGAATCAGTGAATTAGTCAGTGAAGATTATGATGTGATTCGTAAAGTGGTTTCTAAGCAAGAAGCCATTGACGTATTCACTGCACGCAATGAGCCATACAAAGTGGAAATCGCTAGTGAGATTCCAGATGGTGAAATCATTGCCTTATATCACCATCAAGAATACACCGACATGTGTCGAGGACCGCATGTACCTAATACACGTCATTTGCGTGCGTTTAAGCTAACTAAGTTAGCCGGTGCTTATTGGCGCGGTAACTCTGACAACCAAATGCTTCAACGTATTTATGGCACAGCATGGGCAGATAAAAAACAACTTAAACAATATATTAAGCGGATAGAAGAAGCTGAAAAGCGTGATCACCGTCGCTTGGGCAAACAAATGGACTTATTCCACTTCCAAGAAGAAGCTCCGGGCATGGTGTTTTGGCATGCGCGTGGTTGGGAATTATATCGCACAGTTGAAAAATATATCCGTGATAAGTTATCTACTCATAATTATAACGAAGTACACACACCGCAAGTATTAGATCGTTCTTTGTGGGAGAAATCGGGTCATTGGGATAAGTTTGGCGACATGATTTTCTCAACTCAATCAGAGAGCCGTGAATTTGCGGTAAAACCGATGAACTGCCCATGTCATGTGCAGTTGTATAATCAAGGTTTGAAGAGTTATAGAGACCTGCCTTACAAAATCGCTGAGTTTGGAATTGTTCATCGTAATGAGCCTTCAGGAACCTTGCATGGTTTGATGCGTGCGCGACGCTTCGTTCAAGATGATGCTCATATATTTTGTACTGAAGACCAATTGCAGCAAGAAGTCGCCGAATTGATTGATCTGACATTTGATGTTTATAAAGATTTTGGTTTTGATCAAATCGAATTGGCTTTATCTACTCGTCCTGAAGAACGTGTCGGCGAAGAGTCATTATGGGATCAGGCTGAAGCAAGTCTTAAAGTCGCATTAGAGGATAAAGGTCTAGAGTATGTTTTGCAGCCAGGGGAAGGTGCATTCTATGGTCCTAAGATTGAATTCACCTTGCGCGATAGCCTGGGACGACGATGGCAGTGTGGGACTATTCAGTTGGATTTTTCTATGCCAAGTCGATTAGATGCTAGCTATGTCAGCGAAGATGGGTCTAAAAAGATACCGGTGATGATCCATCGGGCAATTTTGGGTTCTTTGGAGCGTTTTATCGGTATGTTAATTGAGCACCACGCGGGTAATATGCCGCTGTGGTTAGCACCAATCCAAGCGGTGATTCTGAATATTACTGATGTGCAGGCCGAATATGTGCAAAATGTACAAAAAATGCTGACAAAAGAAGGCTTTCGGGTAAATCTTGACTTGAGAAATGAAAAGATTGGCTATAAGATTCGCGAGCACACAATTCAACGCGTTCCATATCTGCTGGTCGTAGGAGATCGAGAGGTGGAATCGCAGTCTGTGGCCGTCCGTACGCGTCAAGGTGAAGATCTGGGCTCAATGAGTATCGAGAACCTGGTGTCGTTGTTTTCTAAGGAGACATCACCCACTGATCGCTAAGGTCGTACATATTAGTTCATAGGAGCAGAGAATATCAGTAGTAGTAAAGGCGTTCGAATGAACGAAGACATCTTGGATCCAAACGTTAGATTGATCGATGCCACAGGTGAAAATGTCGGTGTAGTTGCGACCGAAGAAGCGTTACGAATTGCGAGTGAAGCAGCACTAGATCTTGTTGAAATATCACCTAATGCACAGCCTCCGGTTTGTCGTGTTATGGACTACGGCAAGTTTAAATTTGAGCAGAATAAGAAAGCTCATCAAGCTAAGAAGAAACAAAAGCAGATTCAGGTTAAAGAAATTAAATTTCGTCCTGGTACTGAAGAAGGCGATTACAAAGTTAAGCTACGTAAGTTGACTGAGTTCTTGCAGGATGGTGATAAAACTAAAATCACTATTCGTTATCGCGGCAGAGAAATGCAGCACAAAGAATTAGGTGCTCAGTTGCTTGATAGAATTGAAGCAGATTTGAGTGAATATGGTGACGTAGAGCAACGTCCCAAAATGGAAGGCAGGCAGTTAATCATGGTGTTGTCGCCGACTAAAAAATCAAAGTAGTTAACATATTATTTATAGGATTGGTTAGGAAATGCCTAAATTAAAAACAAACCGCGGCGCAGCAAAACGCTTCAAAAAAACTGCGACTGGAAAGTTTAAGTGCAAGCCATCGCATTTACGTCATATTTTGACTAAGAAAAGCACCAAGCGTAAGCGTCATTTGCGTTCTATTGATGTTGTAACAGCGGCAGATACGCCAATGATTCGCAGAATGTTGCCTTACGTTTAATATATTTTTTAAAGGAAACAAGAGATGTCTAGGGTAAAACGCGGTGTAACCGCACGTGCACGGCACAAGAAAGTATTAGCGAAAGCTAAAGGGTATTACGGTGCGCGTAAAAACGTTTATCGTGTAGCTAAACAAGCAGTCACAAAAGCAGGCCAATACGCATATCGCGATCGTCGTCAGAGAAAAAGACAATTTCGTTCTTTGTGGATTGTGCGAATTAATGCGGCAGCCCGCCAGTTCGACATTTCGTACAGCCGTTTAATTAATGGCTTGCAAAAAGCATCTATTGAAGTAGATAGAAAAGTATTGGCTGACTTAGCAGTGCATGATATTGCCGCTTTCGGACAGTTAGCAGAGAGAGCCAAAGCGCAGCTATAAGTTTCGCTAGTTTGGTTTTAGTTGTATAAGGGAAAGGCTTTACCTTTCCCTTTTTATTTGGGGAAGCCTAAATAGGAACAGGTTCTACGTTTTTATAGTCTAAATTTTATGAGTGACCTCGACGAGCTTTTACAAACTGCCAGTAATGAGATCGAAGCGACATCTGATTTAAAAGCGCTCGAAGAATTGCGTGTGCATTATTTGGGTAAAAAAGGTCTAGTCACCGAGCAGCTTAAATCTTTAGGTAAATTGTCGGCAGAAGAGCGTCCTGCTGCAGGTCAACGCATCAATGAAGTCAAGCAAGCGATTCAAGCTAGCTTGGAACAAAGATCTGCTTTTCTGGAAGAAGTCGCAACTGCGGAAAAATTAAAATCTGAAGCCATTGATGTCACATTGCCTGGAAGGACTTCCTCCGTGGGCACTTTGCATCCGGTTACCATCACTTTGCGAAGAATTGAAAAGCTATTTCAACGTCATGGCTTTGAAGTGGCAGATGGCCCTGAGATTGAAGATGACTTTCATAACTTTGAAGCATTAAATATTCCGCCGCATCATCCTGCGCGTGCCATGCATGATACGTTCTACTTTGATGATGGCCTATTACTTCGCACGCATACTTCTTCAGTGCAAATTCACACCATGGAGAACTCGCAGCCACCAATACGAATTATTGCCCCTGGTCGAGTGTATCGATGCGATTCGGATATTACTCATAGCCCCATGTTTCACCAGGTAGAAGGGTTGCTAGTAGATACTGATGTTAACTTTGCACAACTTAAAGGCTTGGTAATTGAGTTTTTGCATGCCTTTTTTGAGAATGATCAATTAGGGATTCGTTTTCGTCCTTCATACTTCCCATTTACTGAGCCATCCGCAGAAGTGGACATTGAGTGGCATGACGAACAGGGTAATTCAAATTGGCTGGAAGTGATGGGTTGTGGGATGGTGCATCCTAATGTGTTTAGTAAAGTGGGCATCGATTCAAATCAATATAATGGCTTCGCCTTTGGTGTCGGTGTGGAACGTCTTGCTATGTTGTACTACGGCGTGCGTGATCTAAGAATGTTTTATGAAAATGATTTGCGCTTTTTGCGCCAGTTTTCTGCGTGATGATTAGTGTGAGAGTGTTAGCGTGAAATTTAGCGAAAATTGGTTGCGGCAATGGGTAAGTCCAGAGGTATCAAGCGAACAGCTTGGGCATCAGCTGACTATGGCTGGTTTGGAGCTGGATGGTATTGAAGCAGCATCAGCAGATTTAACCGGGGTGATTGTCGCTAAGATCGAATCAACAGAGCCGCATCCTGATGCAGATAAATTGAAAGTTTGTCAGGTTAACGTAGGCAATGGTGAGACTCGACAAATTGTCTGTGGCGCTAAAAATGCACGTGCAGGATTGATAACTGCATTGGCCACTGTGGGGTCTGAATTGCCAGGTGGTATCAAAATAAAAGCGGCTAAATTACGCGGTGTAGAATCATTAGGAATGCTATGTGCTTCAACTGAGCTAGGTTTGGATGAAGAAGGTGAAGGCATTCTTGAATTGGACGACGCTTTAACCGTTGGAACTTCGCTCATGGATGCGTTAGATCTCAATGATGTGGTGTTTGATATTGATCTCACGCCTAATCGTTCGGACTGCTTAAGCATTGAAGGTATTGCGCGTGAAACTGCGGCGCTTTATCAGCTGCCAATTAACACACCAGAAATAGCTAGTGTTAAACAAGATAATAATGATCAATTCGAAATAGAGGTAGAAAGCCAAGAGATTTGTCCGCATTATTGTGGGCGTGTGCTGCGCGATGTTAATGCAGCCGCAAATACCCCAATATGGATGAAGGAACGGCTGCGTCGGGGTGGTATTCGATGCATTAATATTATTGTCGATATCAGTAACTACGTCATGCTTGAGCTAGGACAGCCGATGCATGCATTTGATCTTGATAAGCTTAGCGATAAAATCATCGTGCGTATGGCTAAGGCCGGTGAAAAGTTGGTGCTGCTAGATGGTAAAGAAGT
>CALJEX010000106.1 GCA_938074525.1 uncultured Gammaproteobacteria bacterium | reverse complement strand
GTAAGCGGCAAACGTAATCCTGATGGAATTAATCCCATTTCATGTAAAGACCATTTAGTTGGGATAGGGTTCGATTCAATAAATAAATCGCGATGCAGGTCTTCAATCTTAGCATTTATTTCTTGTGCCTTTTCACGCTCACCTGCAAGCGCTGCTTGACACATTTCGTGCATTAACCGTGGCGCAACATTGGCTGTCACTGAAATCACTCCTTGTCCGCCTGCGAGGATAGATTCCATTGCTTGGAAGTCTTCGCCACTAACAATCATGAAGTCTGGACCACATAATTCTCTAATTTTAATACCGCGCGCTAATTCACCCGAGGCTTCTTTGACACCGATAATATTTTTAATTTTTGCAAGACGCGCTATTGTGTCTGGCAACATGTCACATGCGGTACGACCAGGCACATTATATAGAATCTGTGGGATGTCGACTTCTTCAGCCACTTTTTTATAGTGCTGGTATAAGCCCTCTTGAGTAGGCTTATTATAATAAGGCGTCACCAATAAACAGGCATCTACGCCCGCCTCAGCGGCACAGCGTGTTAGAGAAATAGCTTCCCAAGTAGAATTTGCTCCCGTACCACCAATAACCGGCACACGGCCATTGACGCGATCCACCACTCGCTTAATCACTTCACAATGCTCGTCGTGATCTAAAGTAGCTGATTCGCCGGTAGTACCCGCAGGGATAATCACGTCAGTTTTGTTATCTAGATGAAAATCGACCAATTTATCTAACGATTCAAAATCAACCGAACCGTCTTCTTGCATTGGTGTGGCAATCGCAACCATGCTGCCTTTAAACATTCATCTCTCCACGCACTTTAAATAAAATAGCAGGGAATAGTAATCGGCCGTTTACGCCTTTACAAGCGTATCTTGCTTTCAGAGTACTACTAAACAAGGTGCTTTAAGTGTAAGCACTCATTTTCTAAATGACTATTCCTGCTGAGCATTAGGCTCAAGCTCATCCACTTTAGGCCAGGCATTAATAACTGCATTCACCAGCGTCGCTAGAGGAATGGCAAAAAACACTCCCCAGATACCCCAAATCCCGCCAAAAAACACTACCGCAGCGATAATAGCAACAGGATGCAAATTGACTACCTCAGAAAACAATAATGGTACTAAGATATTTCCATCCAAGAATTGGATAACGCTGTAAGCAATCAACACATAAACAAATTCACTAGAGATACCCCACTGAGCATAAGCAACAAACATCACTGGCAACGTAATTACTGCTGCACCCGCATAGGGGATAATTACAGAAAGCCCCACCAACACTGCAAGCAACATGGCGTAATTCAGACCTAAGAATGTAAAAGTCACATAGGTCGCCGACATGACTATAAATATTTCAATGAATTTACCACGCACATAGCTGGCAATTTTTTGGTTGACTTCAAACCATACTTCATTAGCTAAATCACGATCTCCAGGAAGAAAATCTTCTATCCATTTCAGGATTAGTGCTTTGTCTTTAAGCAAGAAGAACACTAGCAAGGGCATTAAAATCAAATAGACAAGAATCGTGATCAGCCCCACCACAGAAGCCAACGGCTTAGAAATAAGTGCTTGCCCAAAAGTGACTAATTCACCACGAATAAACAATATCATATCTTGTACTTGCTCTTCGTTGATCATGCTGGGAAATCTTTCTGGTAACTGCATAAGTAATTGCTGCCCTTGACTCACCATCATAGGCAGGTCTTTGAAAAATTCTGTCAATTGTTTTGACAATACCGGGATAAATACAAATAGCAGCAATAGCAATACCGCCATAAATATAGAAAACACAACAAATAACGCAATTATTCTTGGGCTCTTACTTTTTTGCAGTAAAGAGACCGCACCTTCTAACAAGTAGGCAATAACCACACTCGCTAACAACGGCGCTAATATTTTCCCTGCAAATATAATGACCGCAAGCCCGCCGAGTAAAAACAGCAGTAAAATAACAACCTGAGGATCTGAAAAATGGCGGGTATACCAAGCACGAAAATAATCAAACATAGAAAACTAACAACCTAAACTTAGACCAATACAATATTATGAAGAAGCACTGCAAGGTGCAACATGAGGCCAGTCTTCAGAGGTTAGTCTTCAGATTTTGTCGTAGCCAAATTATTAGAAGCATCACTACAGTATGCACGTGCATAATCAAGTAGTTTTTCCATCGCGCGCAATCTGAATTTTTGTCGCTGACGTACAAACGAAAACGATCTTTCCATCGGTGGGTCCAGTGTAACAGCAACCAAGGTACCTAATTTCAGTTCTTTCTCTAGCGTCGCTAATGAAGCGATTGAAATCCCCATGCCTGCTTCAACAGCACCTTTGATTGATTCAGGACTGCCTAATTCAAGTGAGACATTCAGGTTATTACGGTCTAATCCTAACTTCACCATATGATCCATAATCACCTCTCGTGTTCCAGAACCTTCCTCTCGACATATAAATGGAAATCCCATCACCTCTTCTAGTGGAATTGATTTTCGCTCGGCGATTTCATGCTCTGGAGGCACCACGACCACTAGCTGGTCAATACGACATACTTCCACCAATAGATTCTTATTCGATACTGGGCCTTCAACCACGCCGAGGTCGATCATGCTATTTTCAACCATAGACACAATCCCTTCCGTGTTAGACACTTTAAGCCTTAAATTGATATCGGGAAACTCAACGGTAAATCCACGCAAAAGAGCAGGCAACATATACTCAGAAATCGTAGTGCTTGCGCCCATGGTTAACGCTCCGCTGATATCACCCGTCAATTCTTTTACGGTATTTTCCATCTCAGCGTAAAGAGTAAAAATCTGTTCAGCGTACTCATAGGCCTTGTGGCCAGCTTCAGTTAAAGCGACTCGGTTATGGGTTCGGTCGAATAAACGCGTATCAAAATGGTCTTCGAGTTGGCGTACCTGAAATGTCACTGCTGGCTGAGTCATATGCAAAGTTTCAGCCGCCTTAGTAAAGCTAAGCAATCTTGCAACTGTATAAAAAACTTGGAGCCGGCGATCAGCCATAAACAATATTCCTTAGTGGATTACCTGTATTTTTATGAGTATATCACTGTCTATACAGTACATGATGCCCGAAATTTATCCAGCTACTGGTTATACAGCAACTCATGCGCCTTCTCTTGTCGCCGATATAGACGACTCTGTCGTATGCCGTCCATTTTATCGACACTTGGCTCACTGCGATAAGCAAACCTTCTGCTACAATTTGCCTATAACGATATCGGAGTTTTTATCATGTGGAAATCAGTATCTATTGCTGGGGTTGTCTTGGCATCAATTCTTATTGCAACTAATGCTAG
>CALJEX010000105.1 GCA_938074525.1 uncultured Gammaproteobacteria bacterium | reverse complement strand
TACTCCTTCCGCATCAAGCTTATTTTTCAGCGCCTGCAATTGTTGATCAGTAATCGGCGCAAGCTGACTACCATCAGCTTGTAAGCGACCCTCTAACTCAAAACACAATGCAGGCGCTACTAACTGTCGATCACGTTGTGGGCATAAGCTATAAAGTTGTGACCTTGACTGTCGGCCGATATGGAGTAAATCTTTCAGGCCTTGATTAGTGACAAAAGCAGTTTTCGCACCTTTACCTTCAAGCAGCGCATTGGTAGCAACCGTAGTACCATGCACAAAGTGAGCTTGTTCCAGCTCTATATTTAGATGTTTTAAACCGGCAACAATGGCTTGCTCAGGGGCATGCGGGGTAGAAGGAATTTTATAACTAACAAATGATCCATTTTTATATAAAATAAAATCTGTAAATGTCCCACCTGTATCAATACCAACTAACTCGGACATGTTGTCCCCACTATATTAAATTAAGCTGATCCGCATGGAACCAATTATTCAGGCCACCAATATTAGCCACCATTACCGGCAGCAAGCTTCTGTGAAGGAACTTAGCTTAACGTTGTCGCACGGTGAAGTCATGGCATTACTTGGTACTAATGGTGCTGGAAAAACAACCACCCTGCGCCTTCTTACGGGTGATCTTGCGCCTGATGCTGGAAAGATCACGATTAATAATATCGATTTAAATTTACACCCACGACAAGCCAAAAAGAGCTTGGGTTGCTTACCCGATACTGCACCTTTTAAGGTTGCGCGAAAAGAAGACACTTGGGTTGCGGTGATCCAAGGGCACGGTGAACGTGATCCTCTGGATGCTGGCAATAATGGTTTAAGCAAACTCGTCAGCGAACTAAATAAAACTGGGATTAAAGTTCAGCCGATCAATCTGCTTTCTCAAGCCGTCATCCCTGATAATACAAAAGTATTAATTATCGCGGGCGCTCGCAACGCCTATCTTGGTGGTGAACTCAAATTGATCGAAGAATTCATCAACAAAGGTGGCAATTTACTTTGGCTGCGTGATCCGGCTAAACAGAATTATTTCGCCAGCTTGGATGATTTATTGGGCTTATCTCTTGTCCCGGGTGTCGTTATCGACGCCAATACTAAGTTACGTATATTGCTCGGAATTAAACACGCCGCAGTCATCCCTGTGACTGAATTTCATAAGCACAGCATTACTGAACAACTCAAAACTCATCTACTATTTCCATTTGCCAGCGCAATTGATCATCAAGCAAGCTCTGGATGGCAAGTAAACAAACTATTTAAATCGTTGGATCGCTCTTGGTCAGAAATTGGTGAGATAAATACAGATAAGCTAAAATACGAACAAGAACTCGGTGATACCCAAGGCCCGCTCACTATTGGTATTTCTCTCTCGCGAGAAATAGAGCAACAGCAACAACGCGTTGTGGTGATAGGCGATTCTGATTTTATGGCCAATGGTTATATCGGCTTTGGCGCTAACTTCGCGCTTAGCTTGAATATATTAAATTGGTTAACTGAGGATGATAAATTACTCTCTATCACACACCAATCGGCACCAGATCAGAGTTTAGAGTTAGCCGACAAGGATGTAACATTCATTGCGCTAATATTACTATTGCTTGTTCCCGCAACCTTAATTGGAACAGGCTTTGCAATACGCTGGCTACGCCATAAGCATTAATATCAAAAAAATATGAATACCTCGGCTATAACAAACGGATCTGTTAGCGAAGCACTTAATATAAAAGTGAACACTGATATCACTGATGGCTTGCATGAGTTTTTTACAGTGCGATTCAGTAATCAACCTGCGGAAAACATTATCCATTTACTGGCCAATGTCGCGATACCTTCGTTACAGTCGGAGCAAATATTTGAATCTTGGCAAGGCGCTATCAATCACACTAGTGACCCTGACGGCTGGCAGTTATTCCAAAATGATCAATACTTATTAGCCTGTGTGCCAGCATCATTAATTGCACACTTACCCATAGATCAGGCAACAGAAAAAGCCTACTCCGCTATTTTTGAGCAAATGCATGCATGCGGGTATCCATACCTGGTGCGCACTTGGAACTATTTCCCTGGTATCACTAGTGATGGCTATGCGGGCTCAAATAATTATCAGTTATTTTGTACGGGTAGAACGCGTGCTTATGAACAACAGTCATTAATTGAACAAGCTTATCCTGCAGCAACAGTCATCGGCACTCAGCAAGCGGGTATGCAGATTTTCTTTATTGCCGCCAAGCAAGCGGGAATCGGCATCGAAAATACTTTACAGGTGAGTGCATTTGACTACCCCTCTATTTATAGCCAAGACCCACCTTTGTTTTCGCGCGCACTATTACATCGCAATCAATCTCAAGAAATATTATTTGTCTCGGGCACGGCTAGCATTACTGGTCACGATACTCAGTATGCAGGCGATATTAATCGACAAACTGAAATTTGTTTATCCAACATAGAACAGCTGATTGCTGCTGCCGTCAACGAGCAAAATATGACGGCTATTAGTTTGCAAGATTTTTCTCAATTTAAAATCTATATTAAAAACCCAAATGATATCGACACTGTCAGCATACATATTCAACAGATATTAGGCCCAAGCGCACCAGTCTATTATTTGCAAGGCGATATGTGCCGTTCTGATTTGTCGGTAGAAATAGAAGCACTCGCGATTATTCCAATAATATAACGTCACTGTTATGCCAGAGCTTCCAGAAGTAGAAACCACTCGGCGCGGCATAGAGCCACATATAAATGGACAAACAGTTTTATCTGTCGTGGCGCGGACTAAAAAATTACGCTGGCCTATCCCCAGCCAGCTGAACAAAAAACTCTGCAACCAAATCATTACCTCGGTTAATAGGCGTGGCAAATATTTACTGCTTAATAGCGAACCTGGCACCTTAATTATTCATTTAGGTATGTCGGGTAGCTTGCGCGTTACCACACCCACCGCCATTGCTGAAAAACATGACCATGTGGATATCGTATTCAAGAAAAATATTTTACGTCTGCGAGACCCACGCCGCTTTGGCGCCGTGCTTTGGACAAGTAAAGATCCACTCTCTCACAAACTATTAGCCTCATTAGGCCCAGAACCTTTAGAAGAAGAATTTACTGCACAGTATTTATATCAAGCATCTCGCAATCGACGCATTTCCATCAAAGAATTTATTATGAATTCTCATATTGTCGTCGGCGTAGGAAATATTTATGCCACCGAAGCATTATTTACAAGCAAGATTCATCCACTACGAGCAGCTGGAAAAATATCGCTTCCGAGATACGAATTATTAGTCACCGCTATCAAAGAAATTTTAGCAGGCGCTATTCAACGTGGTGGCACAACATTAAGAGACTTCACTAGAGAAGATGGAAAGCCGGGTTATTTCCAACAGGCGCTACAAGTGTATGGAAGAACTAAGCAGCCTTGTGTGGTGTGCGCACATCCATTGCGTTCGACTAAGCAAGGTCAACGAACGACGACTTATTGTACGCAGTGCCAGCGTTAGTGGTTAAGCTAATTAGTATAGATCTTATTTTAAAGGGCTCTGACCCCTTTAATTCATTCTTAATGTCGCTTTACGGCGCATTAGCAGTCATTCATGTGAAATATTTTTAAGCTGTGTAGTAGCATCCCAATTTTTGGGAGGCGCCTCACCCAATCTACCCCATTTTTTCCCATTACTAATCCATTCTATTCGCAATTCTTCGTGACTCCGAGTTGCATCGGAGTAACCAAATTCATTTAAACAGCAAGGACAAATACAAAATGTTGGACAATCATGAATATCATAAGCCGGCTCTTCTAATTCATTATAGCCACAGATTGGGCAAATATATTTATCGTTACTCATAGTCGCTTATCGGCTCAAAAGCGGTCATTCAGATTTCTCTGGTTTAGTTAATAAGCCAATTTTAATGTCTCGTTTTTCAGCTTCTATCAAAATGCTTGAGAACTCGTCGAATGACAAATCACCCGTTACAACAAGCGGTGGTATTTCTTGACCAAAATGGTCGTTCAAAGATTGCCATAGAGTTTTTTCGTAACGCTTCCCCTCTATCGCAATATGAGCTTCGAACACTTCCACTTGCACTGTTTCGTTATCCGCTATAGCAACGAGAGTAATCAACAAAATAAATATTAGTAGCAGTCTCATATCAATTCATGTCGCTTTGCGGCGCAATAGCGGTCATTGAAGTCATGTAAGTAGGTGGCTATTTTTCTGCATAATCAATTAGCCACTTTAAGTTAATTCTAAGTTCTTTATTTTCGTTGAAGCTATTGTCATTCATTATTGATTCATACCACTCTATGTAATGAAGTCTATTTGTTCTAATTTCATGAGTTGGACCAAAATAATCTGAAAGGATGGATTGAGATTCGAGCAATCCTTTATGGATTGCGATAGTTGAATTAATATCATGGTCCAAAAATTTCAACAATGCTTCATCACCTTGTTCACGTAATATCTTTTGCTGCGCATAATTATTACCAGCATAACTAAACATTAATATTGCAACAGAGTCTTTAACACCTTGTTTATAACTAGTAATTGATATGATTAACATCAAGACTAATATTAAAACAGTTATAATGATGACTTTCATATATGGCAAACAGTTACTAAATAGTTATTCTCGGTCCGTATATCATTATTAGAAGCTTCTAATGAATTAGGTTGTGTTATTGATAACCTTAACAGTTAAATATCCGATGTGAAATATAGAAATTGGTAAATACAGACCTGCTTATCAATAATTATCGGATGTCCGCTAAGGGTTGAAAGCAGACATTTCTAATTTAGTTTCTTCTTTACTGAACTTTCGCCAAGCCTTCACCACGCGGATCAGAAGCGGCTTCTACTTTATTATTTTTTTGATTCCAGATTATCGCGTGCATGTTGCCATAGGTGCGTGACATTTCTTTTAATTGATGGCCTTTGTCTGCTAGTACCGATATTTCTTTTTCTGTTAACGAATTTATTTCAAATTGGATTTCATCGGGTAGGTATTGGTGATGAAACCTTCTTTCGCTGACTATTTCGTCAACGTTAGCACCTTGTTGATATTTGATTAACGCTAAAGCCAGCATGCTGATGATGCGGCTACCTCCTGGCGTACCGACGATTAAGGTGCGCTGTTCATCTCGTGCAAACAGGGGTGTCATGCTGGATAGCATGCGTTTCCCTGGTTCTATGGCATTGGCGTCAGAACCGACTAAACCCCAAATATTGGCTACACCTCCTGACATGGAAAAGTCATCCATCTCATCATTAAGTAATATGCCAGTATCGGGTGCAACAAATCCACTGCCGAAGGGATAGTTAATAGATAATGTGGCGGCGACATAATTGCCTTCACTATCCAGTACTGAAAAATGTGTGGTGTCTTCCCCTTTTGATTCAAGTGACTTCACTAATGATCCACTGGTACTGGCGTGTGCTTGGCTAAAGCTAGCAAATTTATCTTGCGCATATTGTTTATTAAGTAATTTGTTTAATGGCATGTCAGTAAAAGCAGGGTCCCCTAAATAAATAGCACGGTCTTGGTAAGCGCGACGCATGGCTTCAACAACTGTGTGTATTGATTCTGCATTGCTAAGGTCTAGAGTGGGCACGTGTTCTAGCATCGCTAGAATTTGTGTGATCACTACACCACCCGAGGTAGGCGGTGGCGGCATGATGATTTCAATTCCGTGATAGTCAGTTTTAATTGGTGTTCTTTTTTCAATCGTATAATTTGCCAAATCTTCTAAACGCCAAATACCTCCTGCTGCTTGTACGCCTTGCACCATTTTTTCTGCCACATCGCCATGATAAAAACCTTTAGCGCCATGTTGGGCGATCTTTTCTAGCGTGTTGGCTAAATCAGTTTGTCGAACAACAAACTCATGTGTAGGAACTTCGCCCTTATTTAAGAAAACATTACTTGCTGCGGGTGATGCTAATAACGCTTGCTGGCGCAAACTGGCAAGTTTTATGTAATGGTCGCCCGGCGTGAAACCTTCTTTTGCATATGTGATCGCAGGTAGTAAGTTGTCTGCTAAGGTCAAACGCCCATAGTGCTTAGTCATATGCTCCAGCGCGGCGACCACGCCAGGTATGCCAGCAGCTAATGGACCATTAATTGACTTTCCTGTTAACTGACCTTCTTCGTCGAGATACATATCTTGCGTCGCATCTAGAGGGGCTACTTCTCTACCATCGATAACCACATCAACATTATTTTTTGCATCATGCAGTAACCAAAAACCTCCACCACCCAGTCCACTACCATAAGGTTCAACCACTGCTAATGCAGCACTAATAGCAACCGCTGCATCAAATGCATTACCACCTTTTTGTAATATTTGCTCACCTGCTTGCGTTGCTAAACTATGTGCACTAGCCACTGCATATGAATTTTTTTGCTCGCCTGCTGATACAAGCAACGGTGAACAAAGCATTAAGATTAAGCATATTCGGAAAATCATTTATTCAACTTTATTTTTCATCAGCGCTGCATATTTATTTTGTAGCTGTTGATTTGTTTCCGTATGTTGAGGATCAACTAAGATACAGTCGACTGGGCACACCTCCACACATTGAGGCACATCAAAATGGCCGACACACTCGGTACATTGCTGATGCCTTATTTGATAAATCTCCTCGCCTTCAAAAATTGCATCATTGGGGCACTCTGGCTCACATACATCGCAGTTTATGCATTCATCGGTGATATATAGCGCCATGATTATCGGCTCGAAAATTTATTCTGTAGGGCTTGTTCAACTTGTGGATGAACAAATGTTGAAATATCGCCGCCAAACAAAGCCACTTCTCTAACAATGCTTGAAGAAATAAATGAAAACTGTTCTGCTGGGGTTAAAAATATGGATTCCAATGTTGGATCAAGATGGCGATTCATACTTGCCAGTTGAAACTCAAATTCAAAGTCAGACACGGCTCGCAAGCCTCTTAACACAGCGACGGCATCATGATCTCTAGCTAAGTCCACTAGCAATCCATTAAACCCGCACACTTCTACATGTTTATATTCTGAAAATACTGTCTTGGCTAATGAGACTCTTTCTTCTAAACAGAATAGTGGTTCTTTCTGAGGACTAGCCGCAATACCCACCACCACTTTATCAAATACATGCATGGCTCTACGCACTAAGTCCGCATGACCATTTGTAACAGGATCAAATGTTCCGGGGTATACAACTATTTTTGACATGGGTAATTTTGCCCTGGTTGCGCTACTACACTATTTAGCAGCTATCAGCCCACATTCTACTTGACCAGCTTGTAACTGTCTCTGCCATTGCCATAACCCTGGTAAGGTTTGGGGGAATTTCTCTGGCGATGACTCCAAGTAAATCATAGCGCCTGTTTTGACACACTGACTCTCCACTAATTTCTGTAGCAATTCATCAGGGTCATATTTAGAAAAAGGCGGGTCTAGAAAGATGATATCAAACTGGGAAGAACAGTTATGAATATAAGATAATGCATCAACACAGGCCAGGCTCACTTGTTGTGCGTCTAATTTTTCTACCTGTTGCGAGAGCAACGAAATTACTTTTTGCTCGCTATCGACTAATGTTGCATGAGCCGCGCCGCGTGATACTGCTTCAAAACCTAATGCACCACTGCCAGCAAATAAATCTAGGCAGTGACTGCCCTCAATACGCGTTTGTAACCAGTTGAATAACGTCTCTCGCACTCGACTAGGTGTAGGGCGTACATCATCCTGAAGAACAACTGGCAGCTTTGTTCCTCGCCATCGCCCTGCAATTATTCTAACTTGCTGAGGCGCTCGCGCTAAATTATGCGTCTTCTTCTGGCTTTTGCTCACTACCAACGACTACAGTAACAAATGTGTCTAAGTCTAACTGTTTGCGGAATGCTTTCTTTACATCCTCTAAGCTGACGTTTTCAATATTTTTATTAAAATCATCTAGGTAGGTTAACGGCAAATTATAATAGCCAATTAAAGACAGGTAGCCGAGAATATCTCTGTTGCTATCTATACGCAGAGGAAATCCATTCATGATGTTTTGTTTACTTAAAGCAAGCTCTTCTTGTGTGGGCCCATTTTCAATAAAATCTGCTAGCACTTGATTGCAAACCTGTATGGCTTCTGTTACTTGATCTGAACGTGTTTGCAAACCAAGCATAAATGGTCCGGCTTGCTCATAAGGAAGGAAGTAGCTATATACGCTATAGGACAATCCTCTTTTACTGCGTACTTCCTTAACTAAGCGAGAAGTGAATCCGCCGCCGCCAAGTATGTGGTTGCCCACATACAAATTAAAATAATCTGGATTGCCGCGCTCCACCCCAATCTGACCCATGCGCACATGCGATTGCTGAGATGGGAAATCTATATGTTGTTTCGTTTCCAAAGAGGATTTCACTAAGGCAATTTTTTCTTGTGCTTTACCCTTTGGTAACGACTCACTTATTTTGTTTGCGATATCTTGTGCTTGCTGCTCAGACACATCACCGACGATGGCTAGAATAGAATTTGTTGTCACTAAATAACTCTTATGGAATTTCTTTATGTCCTTCAGAGTGATTTTATTAGCGCTTTGTTTAGTGCCACTTCGTGGCTGTGCATACGGATGCTGCTGGTAAAGCAACTCGAAGAATTTTCGTCCAACGATATCGCTAGGGCGTTGATCAATATCCTCAAGTGAGATTAACAATCTTTTCTTCTCTCTATCAAAATCACGCTCAGGGAAGGAAGGCTTGGATACGACGCTAATAAACATCGTTAAGGCATCATTAAAGAATTCTTCATTAGAAAGACTGCGCAGCATGACACTAGAACGATCTAAATCAACACTTGCGCTAAATTGGGCCCCGACGTCTTCAAACCTAGAGGCAACATCATCCGCATCAAGCTTACCCGTACCTTTATCTAGCAAGCCGTGCATCATTGCTGACAATCCTGCTAACTCGTTATCACGCGCACTGCCAGCATCAAAAGTTAATGCGATATCTACCATAGGCAGTTCAGGAGAATTTACATGCAATACTTTAATGCCATTATCTGTTGTCCAAGCATTAATTTCAGGTAAAGCGTAAACAGTCGAAGAAATAGATAAAACAAAAAATAATATTGCAGATCGAATTAACATAGTTGTCTTTATCATTGTTTCGCACCAAAACTTTTACGCTCTAGTGGCGTTAAAATCGCAACCGTTTTAGTGTCATTCACTAAATATTTTTTAGCCACTGCACGCACGTCTTCAGCTGTGATTTTTTGAATATTGTCCGCGTACTCATTCATTGTTTGCCAACCAAGCTCTACCGTCTCTAAAGATCCAATAATGTAAGCTTGTCTTTGCACTGAGTCTTGTTGATACACTTCACTCGCAACCGTTTGTGCTTTAACACGCTTTAGCTCTCGCTCACTGACTAACTCATTTTGTAGTTTTTCTATTTCTTGGTATATTGCTTGCTCTAATTCTTCTAAGGTATTTTCAGCATTGGGTGTACCATCAAATAGGAACATATTGCTTCTCGCTGAATAAAGATCATAGCCAGCACCAGCGCTTGCTGCGACTTCTTGCTCTCGCACGAGATTTTTACTTAAGCGAGAACTTCTTCCACCATCAAGGATGCCAGAAAGAATACTTAGCGCATACGCTTCGCGTGTATCTTCCACTGTTTTCAATGAAGGGACTTTATAGCCAATAATCATATATGGAAGTTTGGCCACTGCTTTAATTTCAACGCGCCGCTCACCGACTTGTTTAGGCTCCAGCCTAGCCTTTAATTGTTTAACATCGCGCGATGGCAATGCTCCGTAATATTTTTCTGCTAATGCAAACACTTGCTCTGAGTTAACGTCACCGACAACCACTAACGTTGCATTGTTAGGTGTATACCATTGTTGATACCAATCACGCAGATCTGTTACTTTCATGTTATCCAAATCATTCATCCATCCAATAACAGGATTATGATAAGGACTGCTATTATATGCTGTAGCATTAAACTGCTCGTAAGTGAGCGCATTTGGATTGTCTTCTGTACGCAGTCGTCTTTCTTCTTTGACAACTTCGAGCTCTTTTATAAATTCGGACTCATCTAAATTTAACTGCGCCATACGATCTGATTCGAGCTCAAAGCTAGTTTTAAGCTTGGACACATCAAACAACTGGTAATATGCCGTAAAATCTCTGCTGGTAAATGCATTATCGCGCGCACCAATACTGGCTAATATTTCAGAAAATTCCCCCACTGGATATTTGGGAGTCCCCTTAAACATCATGTGTTCTAACACATGAGATACCCCAGTAATACCACCATATTCACTTGCTGAGCCTACTTTGTACCAAACTTGAGCAGTTGCGACAGGTGCACGATGATCTTCTTTAACGATGACCTTGAGTCCATTTTCCAGTGTCTTCTCGTGAACTGCGGCCCAGCTACTTGTTACTAATAAAAAAGAAACTAGAATTGTATTTATTGATAAAATAATTTTCTTCATTCGTATTGACTAACTGTGGTTACGTTACAATAAGATCCATGTCTTACGACAGCAGGTAGATTCGTTTGTTCAACCCAAGCATAGCATTATATTTCTTACCTTTATTTACTTAAATATATGACTGACCAAAATTTGCTCGACCGACTTAAACAAGGTTTATCCAAAACTCGTGGTGTACTAGCAGAGGGTATCCAAGAAGATACTTCCAAATCTATTGAAGAAATTATCACAGACGTTGAAGATGGTTTGCTGATGGCAGATGTAGGTATAGAGACTACCGATAAACTAATGACTCAATTGAAAGCATTGGTCAGCAAGGAAAGCAAAGCCAATACACGCCCTAATATCTCTGAATTATTATCTCAATCGATATTCGAGATACTTGAGCCAAGTAACAAACCAATGTCGCTCGGCAGAATCAAGCCTTTTTCAATTTTAGTTGTAGGTGTTAACGGTGCTGGCAAAACCACCACCATTGGAAAACTCGCTAGACGCTTAAAGAAAAACCGTAAGTCGGTCATGTTAGCGGCTGGTGATACGTTTCGCGCGGCTGCCGTCGAGCAGTTAATTACCTGGGGCGAACGAAATGATATTCCTGTCATCTCACAATCTACTGGCGCAGATAGTGCCTCTGTGATATTTGACGCGCTAGAGTCTGCGACTGCGCGCAATATTGACGTTTTAATCGCAGACACAGCAGGACGCCTTCATACTCAGAATGATTTAATGACCGAACTGCAAAAAGTTAAACGCGTCATGAATAAAATTGATGCTGATGCACCTCATGAGACATTGCTAGTCCTCGATGCCAGCATGGGACAAAATGCGTTACGCCAAGCTGAAGAATTTCATCAGTCAATGAATGTGACTGGCTTATGTATTACTAAGTTAGATGGCACTGCAAAAGGTGGTGTCGTAATTGCGATTGCTGACCGCTTAGGGTTACCTATTCGCTACATTGGTGTCGGCGAAGCGATAGATGATCTACAAGTATTTGATGCCAAGGAATTCACCACAGCACTTATTGGTGGATAGCCAGTAGGTTATATATAAATGATTCGATTACAAAATATTTGCAAACGTTACCCTGAAAGCGGCGAAATTCTCGCTCAAATAGATTTGCAATTAGATGATGGTGAAATGTGCTTTCTAACAGGGCCTTCAGGTTCCGGTAAAAGTACTTTATTAAAAGTGATTGCCTTAATTGAAGCACCTACACGCGGCAAACTTTATTTCGACGAAAGAAACGTCACCGGTCTAAACAAGTCCAGCATTTCTAGCTTCCGCAAAAAAATGGGCCTTGTATTTCAAGACCATCGATTACTCAATGATCGTAACGTATTTGAAAATGTAGCTCTTCCACTGCGTATTAATGGCTTCAACCCCAAAGATATTCCTAGAAGAGTCAGGGCTGCACTGGATAAGGTGAACTTACTCAATAAAGAAAAGTCTAGCCCTATCTCTTTATCGGGCGGTGAACAGCAACGCGTGGGCATCGCACGCGCTATTGTGCATAGACCGCGCCTATTATTAGCCGATGAACCAACGGGCAACCTTGATCCAGAATTATCGGCAGACATTATGAAATTATTTTTAGATTTTAATCAGATCGGCGTCACCGCATTAATTGCCAGCCATGATGTCAGCTTAATCACTGGTTTCAATAAAAAGATATTAAATTTAGATAACGGACGCTTAGTCAATTAACGCCCGACAATGAAAAATAAAACTACTCAGGGCACTCTAAATACTCAAGCGATCCTTTGGTTTGAGCATCATATCGATAGCTTTAAACTTAGCTTAAATCGCGCAATCAACGGTCCAGTTGCGTTTATTTTTACTGCATTAATGATCGCTATTGCGCTTTCGATCCCTATCAGCCTGTATGTAGTGTTTTCCAGCGTGCAGCAATTAACAAATCAATGGGATAGCGACAAACAAATCACTCTGTTTTTAGCGGATCAAGTTAACTACAAGCAAGCACAACAACTAGCAGAATCCATTGCCAGTAAAAAAGAAATTGCAAATGCTGTCGCTATTAATAAACAAGCCGCACTAGATGAATTCAAACAACAGATGGGCTTGGACTCGATCACTGAAAATTTACCGCAAAATCCTCTTCCTCATTTGATTATTGCTAATCCAGAAGCAACACTTTCAGATTTTGAATCGTTGCAAGCATTAGAGAGCGAACTGCGCGATATGAAGCAGGTTCAGCAAGTACAATTTGACTTGCTTTGGTTTCAGCGATTACAAGCCATGCTAGCTGTGATTAATCGCATCCAATGGATAGTCAGTATTGTATTGCTATTAGCGATAGCCTTAATTATTGCCAATGTGATTCGTTGGGAAGTAACCAGTCGGCATGCAGAAATTGAAATTATAAAATTAGTCGGCGCCAGTGATGCTTATGTCCGGCGGCCTTTCTTATATTCTGGCTTCTGGTTAGGAATCAGTGGGTCTGTACTAGCGCTGATAATTGTTTCGCTATGCAGTTGGCTTATCCAACAATCGACCACAACACTGTCTTCACTGTTTGGCAGTGACTTTCAATTAACCTCGTTATCAATAGACTTGGCTAGCTTAATTATTATTAGTGCTAGCTTATTAGGCGTAGGTGCCGCATGGGTTGCGGTGACGCATAAACTCAAGCTTTATAGATAGTGCTACCAGTCTTCAGCTAAATTATTAGCTGTCAATCTCCAATTAATGGCATCAGCAGTATCGAAAATTAATTCTCTAGTAAATGATTGGCGTTCTCGATCTTGAATGCGTTTTTGCATATGTGGCAGACCTTTTTCCAACCATCCATCAATGGTCGGTTGGTCTACACCAAAGATATGGGCAAGATCGGCTTTGCTAACTTGGACTCCTGGCATGAATCTATCTCTTTTTTTGCATTAACCGTGGTACGGAAAATTCGTTTATAAACTTAAGCACAACTAGTGATCTTTATTTTTTAACTACTTATTGATCTACTAATGGAACGATTACACTTACATTTTGTATGGCCATGCACTGCTTCTATCATGATGAAAGCAGTATATGACACGACTTAGTGCTGATAATTGCCGACTATCTCGCGATGTCGACCGTTCATCGATATTGTAATCGCACTCCTATGCGCTCAAACGAGCAACCCTTTCCTCTAGTTGGGGTATTGGAATAAACGGTACCTGAATAATTTTGCAATACCCATAGGCAGTTCCCTCTATGGGCAAGTATGGTCGATAAAGTGAACACCACGATCTGACTAGGCGCAGCGGGAACTATACAACTGGTTAGCACTCTAAATCGGAGAGTGCTAAACTAACATCA
This sequence comes from uncultured Gammaproteobacteria bacterium, assembly GCA_938074525.1. Taxonomy (GTDB): domain Bacteria; phylum Pseudomonadota; class Gammaproteobacteria; order UBA4575; family UBA4575; genus UBA1858. The sequence continues at coordinate 16,866 of CALJEX010000105.1, read as the reverse complement.
TAGTATTAATTGGAGAGTACAAGCCATGAATAACAGCTTGGTCATTTCGCAACCACATGAGCTAACTTTATCAGCTGGAAGTTTGGACGCCTACATCAATGCGGCGCACCAACTGCCCATCTTGTCTGCTGAAGAAGAGCAAAACTTAGCTATACGCCTACGAGATCATCAAGATCTTGAGGCTGCGCGAACTCTTATTACTCATCACCTACGCTTTGTCATTCGTGTTGCGCGTGGATATAACGGTTATGGCTTAGCGCTTGCTGACCTTATTCAAGAAGGCAATATCGGCCTAATGAAGGCGGTGAAAAGATTTGATCCTACACTTAACGTACGTTTAGTATCATTCGCTGTGCATTGGATTCGCGCTGAAATGCATGAATACATACTGCGTAATTGGCGAATCGTTAAAGTGGCCACCACCAAAGCCCAGCGCAAATTATTTTTTAATTTACGCAGTAAGAAAAAAAGACTTGGTTGGTTAAATCACCAGGAAGTCGAGTCCGTTGCGATGGAGTTAGGCGTAAAGCCTAGTGAAGTACTGGAAATGGAATCACGCCTTAGCGGTCAAGATATAGGCTTTGATACACCTAATGGTTCAGATGATGAAGATAGTATTTCTTCTCCTGCTGCGTATCTAGCACACGATAGTGAAGACCCTGCTACTAGCTTCGAGAAAAATGACTGGAGTGAACACCAAACTGAACAGCTGCTAACGGCCATGGACGAATTAGACGACCGCAGCCGTGGGATTATCCAAGCACGCTGGCTAACTGATAAGAAACAGACACTGCAAGATCTAGCTAAACAATATGGTGTCTCAGCCGAACGCGTACGCCAATTAGAGAACAACGCGATGAAAAAGCTTCAGAGTTTTATTCAAGCTTAAGATATAAACGGCAAATATCGATCAATTAGCAGTACCGCGAACAGCACCATTAAATAAATAATCGAGTAAACGAAGGTATTACTTGCCTTCGTATTGCTCTTAGTAATTTGTAAGCTGATGGCGTAATACAAAAAGCCTGCATTCAGCAGCAATACACTCACCAAATACACCCAACCTGACATACCCGTTAAAAATGGGAAAATGGTAATCACACACATCAGTATTGTATACAGAGTGATCTGTAGTCGTGTGTAGTCATCGCCATGAGTGACGGGTAACATCGGGATGTCTACCTTTGCATATTCTTCTTTCCGATATAAAGCTAATGCCCAGAAATGCGGCGGTGTCCAGGTGAAGATAATTAATAATAATAGCAGTCCATCGGCCTCTACTTGACCTGTCACGGCGGTCCAACCCAATAATGGAGGAGTCGCCCCAGCGGCACCACCAATCACAATGTTTTGTGGCGTAGCTCGCTTCAAATACATGGTGTAAATCACCGCATAGCCGACTAACGAAGCGAATGTCAGCACTGCGGTGATCATATTAATCTTGAGAATTAATATCGCCATGCCAATGACGCCAATAATGCCAGCAAAAGCTAATACAGAGGCTTTACTTAACGATCCTGATGGTAGTGGGCGTAATTTTGTTCTGTCCATTGCCGCATCTATACGACTGTCTGCTACATGGTTAATCGCCGCGGCAGAACTGGCAACTAATCCAATGCCCAAAGTGGCGTAGATGAAAGTTGCTAACGCAACATTGCCAGGATCTGCCATTAACATGCCTACAATTGCTGTAAATACCATCAAGGCGACTACTTTTGGCTTGCATAGCTCTAAATAGTCCTGCCAGCGACTCAATGGGCCGAGCGCGGAACTGACTGATAGGGAAGATGACTTTGTAGGCATATTAATTAATTGATAGAAGCTAATGGCTAGTGCGCGCGGATATTAACATATATACGCTTACCACAATGCTAAATAACAGCAATAACGCGACACCATTGTGTAACACTGCCACGGCCAATGGCAGCTTGAAGACAACATTAGAAATGCCCAAACATACTTGCAACAGCAGCAATCCCATTATTACCATTGCATTCGTTTTTAGCAGCTGTTGTGCATCGGTATACTTCCAGAGCCTAGTTGCATATATAACTATCGCCAGTGTCGCTACTACCGCTCCCATTCTGTGTACATAATGGATTGCCACTCGTGCTGGATGATCAAGCACACCAAATTCATAATCTACCCCTAAGCCTCTCCATAATATAAAGGCATCTTTAAAGTCCATTGTTGGCCACCAAGACTGTTGGCATTTTGGAAAATCAACACAGGCTAAAGCTGCATAGTTTGAACTTACCCATCCACCCAAAGCGATTTGGCCGATTAAAATAAGCATCACAACTATCCCAAAATTAAATAGTGATTTAGCTAAGCTTAGATCTATCTGCGGCTTCCAAGAGGTAGTACGAAGAAATTGCCAGGCAATGAGATTGAATAAAGTAAACCCTCCCAACAAGTGCCCCATGACTATCAGCGGTTTGAGTTGTAATGTGACTGTCCACATCCCTAGCATTGCTTGAAATAATAGGGTACTGGCAAGTAACACTCCTGCAAACACATGCCGCTGCCCGTATTTGTCTTTTCTGAACAAAAAGATTGATATAACAAAAATCAATAACCCCAAACTGCCGGCGAAATATCGATGAATCATTTCTTTCCACGCTTTGGGGGCCTCTACCGCACGATCAAAATTTGTATTTGCATGGGCTAATTCTGTATCCGTATCTGGTACACCAATGATATGTCCGTAACAGCCAGGCCAATCAGGACAACCTAAGCCTGCATCAGATAGACGCACATAGGCTCCCAATACCACCACAACAAAAGTTAACAATAATGTAGCTAATACAATATTTCGAAATGTTGTACTCATTACCGTTTACCCAATATTAGAAATTTTTAGCAACTTCTTAATGTCTTTAAGCATTCCTCTAGAAGTTGTAGAGGAATTATATTTCATCATTAAATTACCAATTGGATCGATAAGATAGATAACACCTTGCTCTAGTTGTTTTTGTGCACCTGATTCAATTTCTAGTTTAAGTAATCGGCCAACACGAGTGCGTTGATTACGATCGAGGATTTCGCTACTCACATTATTTGCATCAGTTAATAACACAGATTGAATACGATTCAACTCTCTACCCGTCGCTTTTTTTGTTTGACGCAACTTAAATAGAGATGCTTCGCATTGTAAGTCACAGCCATTAGGCGAATATACTAAGTAGGTCCATTTACCTGTTAAGCCTTGAAGGTCAATGGTCTCATTTGGATCTGACTGTATCGTAAGTATTTTAATTGGCTGGGCTGGATGAATTAACTCGCCGTGGGATACAGTTTTAGTTGTTGGCATATGATCACGCATAACATACATTACGATCGCTATTAATAGCGGAACAACGAATACAGCTATTAATAAATAACCAGATAATTTTGAGTTTTCAGTTTTCATTATTTTTTCACCATAGGTCTAATACTATATAGCCACCATAAAACCATCACTGCAAATGCCATGGCATACCATTGAAAAGCATATCCATAATGTTTTTTAGACGACAAATTATTTGCTGCCCAATCCCTTCTGTAGCCATTTGATTCTTTTTCATCTAACCGTAGTGTAAATGGCTGCAGCGTTTCTCCTAAGCGCATTGTTAATTGCGCATAATCGACAAATTGTATTCTTCTCGGCCAATTTGAGTCTTCCCCATCAGCGATTCCACCTAAACTGTATGCTTCATCATATGGCACATAAACACGGCCTGTGATTGTTACTTGTTCACTTTGAAAATCAACCATCGGTAACTCATTCCTACTTGCACCTTGCGCAAGCCACCCTCTATCGACTAACACCCAAGCTTTAAACGCATCAACATAAAACGGGGTTAATACACTGTAGCCTGTCGCTCTATCTCTAACTTGGTTATCAAGTAAAAATTGTTTTTCTGGCAGATATCTTCCAGTTAACTTAATCTTTTTATAGCGCCAATTTTCAATATCTTTCAACGGCAAACTAATTGAATAAAATTCTGTATCTTGGTCATTAACAGCAAGCTCGATTTCGCTTTTGACGTCACCTCGACCTAACTGCCACGTTCCGAGAATAACAAACAAACTAATCACAGCAACGGTGCTTAACTGTACAAACCAAAATCGTCCTGTATATGGTTTTGATAAAGGCATTTATTTCCAATGGTCGTTATACTAACTATCCAACCTAATATTTACAGAGTCAGTCATGCTAATTGAACTTCTAATTAAAATTTTTATTGTAATACTCTTTCTACTCATTATTGGCAGCTTAGCATCTGCTCTATTTCATCTTTTAACTTCTAAAGAAACTAATGACAAAACCGTACGCGCATTAACTTATCGTATCGGGCTTTCAGTATTCGCTTTTATTATCATCATCATTAGCAAGAACTTTGGCTGGATATAACCACACTAGTTATAGTTTTTAACCGCTTAAATGAAAAAGGCGCCATATAGACGCCTTTCTCTCAAACGAGTTTAGCGCTTAGAGTACATATACAAATATAAATAACCCTAGCCATACAACATCAACGAAGTGCCAATACCAAGCGGCAGCTTCAAATGCGAAGTGCCTCTCAGGCGTAAAGTGTCCGGTAATACATCTGAACATTATTACCATTAATATAATTGCCCCGATAGTCACGTGAAAACCGTGGAAACCAGTCAGCATAAAGAACGTTGTTCCGTATATACCTGAACCAAGCGTTAAGCCAAGATCTTTATAAGCATGTGCATACTCATAGCCTTGAACAAACATGAATATAGTGCCGAGCAACACGGTTAAGAATAATCCAAGAATTAATTGACCGCGGTGATTGATCTTAAGCGCATGATGAGCCCAAGTTAGCGTCACACCACTAGTTAGGAGTAAGGCTGTATTAATTGCCGGTAACCCCCATGGCCCGATGGTCGTGTAATCTCCACCTATATTGCCCGGGCCATTTGCCTCATTTGGCCATGAACCTTCATATCCGCCCCATAAAAATGAGTTAGTGGTTATCCCGCTGCCTTCCCCACTTAACCAAGGAAGTGAATACACTCTTGCATAGTATAGTGCGCCAAAGAACGCGGCAAAAAACATGACTTCCGAGAAGATGAACCAAAACATGCCCCATCTAAATGACATGTCGACTTGCATGTTATACATGCCTTGTTGATTCTCTTTGATAACAGTACCAAACCAACCAAAGACCATAAACAATACGATGGCAAGTCCGACCAGCATCATTGGCGACCCCCATGAAACGTTATTCAAAAAGTTGGCAAACCCAACCATTAGTGTACAAACGCCTATGGAACCAACAATTGGCCAGTGACTCCCGTGTGGGATGTAATATGAATTTTCAGCATGTGCCATGATTTAATCCTCAATTAAATGCTATTACAGATTCTGTTGAATCTAATTTATTTAGATCTGCTGAACCTAGTTTATTCAGACTTTTATTTTGTGTGATATCAAAAAATGTATATGAAAGCGTCACCACTTTTACATCTTTTGGTAATTTATGGTTGATCATAAAACTCAACGCCATTTCAACTTCTTTACCTGCTTCGATAGGCTGGTTTTCAAAACAAAAGCATTCTGTCTTTACCAAGTGCCTATTTGCCACGTACGGAGTAATACTCGGTACGGCTTGCCCAACCATCGCTGATTGAGTTGTATTTTTTGCAATGTAGTTGGTTGTATAAACACGGCCTGGGTGCACCTGAAGTTTGCTAACAGCAGGTCTTACCTTCCAAGGCATGGATTCATTCATAGAAACATCAAACTCAACCGTGACTAAACGAGTCGTGTCTTCCTGTATCTCTTGCGAAACTAATTCGTTCGATTCTTGTGTAAAGCGTAGCCCTGTCAAATCACAGAACACGTCATACAAAGGCACCAACACATAGCCGAAACCAAACATGCATACAGACACTAACGCTAGTTTTGCGGCAACACTTTTGGGGCTTTTAGCTGACTTGTCCATTGGCTAATTTGCGTTGCTCACTAAAAAATAAAACCCAACGTAGATAACAACGGCAACCAACGCCAGTATTGCTACTGTTTTGTTGGCTGCCTTCTGCTGTTTACGTTTAGCGTCCATTGCTTAACTTAATCTTACTTAATGACTGGAGGAGTTGTGAAACTATGGTAAGGAGGAGGAGAAGACAATGTCCACTCTAATCCTTCCGCATTTTCCCACACTTGGCTAGTTGCCTTCTCACCACCGCGTATTGCCTTAATCACTAAGTACAAGAACAGTAACTGAGCGAAGCCAAATCCAAACGCGCCAATAGTCGCTAACATGTTGTAGTCCGAAAACTGCAATGCGTAATCAGGAATACGTCTAGGCATACCTGCTAAACCAACAAAGTGCATTGGGAAGAATGTTAGATTCACAAAAATAGTAGATAACCAAAAGTGTATTTTACCTAATCCTTCGTTATACATATTTCCACACCACTTAGGTAACCAGTAATAAACCGCCGCGATAATCGCGAAGATTGAACCTGGTACTAATACATAGTGGAAGTGAGCAACCACGAAGTAAGTATCATGATACTGGAAGTCAACTGGTGCTAATGCGAGCATCAACCCTGAGAAACCACCGATGGAGAACATAATGATAAAACCAAGTGCAAATAGCATTGGTGTTTCAAATGTCATCGAACCACGCCACATGGTGGCAATCCAGTTAAATACTTTCACCCCTGTTGGGACTGCGATCAACATGGTGGCAAACATAAAGAATAGTTCACCGGCTAACGGCATCCCCACAGTAAACATATGATGCGCCCAAACGATAAAAGATAAGAATGCAATTGAGCCTGTTGCGTACACCATAGATGCATAGCCAAATAGCGGCTTACGCGCGAAGGTTGGAATAATACTTGAGACCACTCCAAACGACGGCAAAATCAAAATATATACTTCGGGATGACCAAAGAACCAGAAAATATGCTGGAACATAACTGGATCACCACCACCTGCTGCATTAAAGAAGCTAGTACCAAAGAACTTATCCGTAAGTAACATAGTGATACCGCCGGCAAGTACTGGCATTACTGCAATAAGTAGATATGCCGTAATTAACCACGTCCATACGAACAGAGGCATTTTCATTAATGTCATGCCTGGTGCACGCATATTCAAAATAGTTGCAATCACGTTGATTGCACCCATGATTGAAGACAAGCCCATGAAGTGCATAGACAAAATGACAAATGGAAGAGCATCACCTGTTTGCAACACCAATGGTGGGTATAACGTCCAACCACCAGCTGGGCCACCACCATCCATGAATAATGTTGATAACATCATGGCGAAAGCAAAAGGAAGAATCCAGAAACTCCAGTTATTCATGCGAGGAAGTGCCATATCCGTAGCACCCACCATCATTGGAATTAACCAGTTCGCTAAACCTGTAAAGGCTGGCATAACCACACCGAAGATCATCATGATCGCGTGCATGGTTGTCATTGAATTGAAAAATTGAGGATCAACAAACTGTAAGCCTGGCTCGAACAATTCTGTTCGAATAACCAACGCCATCACGCCGCCAATTAAAAACATGATAAATGAGAACCATAGATACAAAGTACCTATGTCTTTGTGGTTAGTTGTAAATAACCATCGCTTTATCGAATAAGGACTTTCCTGGTGATCATCATGATGATCGTCGGTAGCTACCGTACTCATTGTGTACTCCTTAGATGTGTAACATTAAATAAAAATCGTAAATTCATTTAGCAAGTTCTTTATTCAGCCACTGCTGCGTATTCTGCGCCATCATTTAATAACGTTGTGTTGTCTGCAAGAAACTGATCAAACTCAGCTTGCTCAACTACACGCACTACAATCGGCATAAATCCATGATCTCGGCCACATAGCTCGGCACATTGTCCGCGATATGTTCCTGTTGTATGAACCTTTGCCCACGCTTCGTTGATGAACCCAGGAATTGCGTCTTTCTTAACAGCAAGGTCAGGTACCCACCAGGCATGGTTTACATCGTTAGCTGTAATTAAAAAGCGAACTTTTTTATCGACGGGTAAAACTAATTCCTTATCAACTTCTAGTAAGTAATTATCACCCTTAGGAGCTAAACCATTAATTTGGTCACGAGGCGTCTTAAGTACACTATAAAAATCAACACCTTCGTCAATATACTCATAGTGCCATAGCCACTGATAACCAGTAATTTTAACAGTTAGGTCATAGTCACTAGTATCTTCCATGGCAACTAATGTTGTCGTTGCTGGAATAGCCAGTGCTATCAGAATAAGAAACGGCATGGTTGTCCAGATAGCTTCTACTGTAGTGCTCTCGTGGAATGTTGCTGGTGTATGGCCTTTAGATTTTCGGTGAGCGAAAATCGAGTAGAACATAACGCCAAATACCGCCACTGCAATCCAAACACATAACCAAAAAGCAATCATGTGTAAATCGAAGACATCAGCACTGATATCTGTCACGCCAACAGGCATGTTTATTGGCTGTCCGGCATTCGCAGCTCCCATTGCAGCAAACATAACGCTAACGGCTGATAGCCATTTAAGCCAGTTATTACCACTCATCTTAATACTCCCTATATAAAAAATCTTTCTAAACTGATGGCAAAAGTGCTTTATTAATAGATGCTGCCAAACTTTTACGTTCTTCATCGTTGAGGCAAGCACCTATTTCTAATTCTTTCCCTTTTGACCTCATCACTAATCGACTTTGCCAATGTGGCCGGGCTGGTGGACGCACTTCCACACGAGTCCAAGCACGCTGAAAACTATGCACATGTCGCCTTTTGTTTCGACCTACCTCAACGCTTATGTTGTCGGCATCAATCGATATTACTTCACACCGTGTAGCCCGTAAGCTGCTCCAGTACAGTATTCCCGTTAACATCATCATCTCTAGACCAGCAAAGGGAAGAATCAACCACAGCCCTTGCAAGGCAAAACCGCCCGCGATGCTAAAGGTGACAACCGCTAAAGTCGCGACGAAAATCTTATTTTCTCGCCATGTCATAGAATAATTCGGTGTCACTACAAAAGTAGAGAGAGAATTATTATTAGCTCCCGACTCCATACTAGCGGACGACCTTGATTACTGATTTCATGCGAAGAAATTTATTCGTACTTAGATCACTCAATTACAGTGAATACTTATAAGCGAATATTAGCAATTATTGATATGAAATTCATAGCTACTCTTATGGATATTTCATACTTGTTTGAGCCCAATTGATCTAAATCATGCTAAATATTGTATAAATTTCAACCTCTACGATATTTGGTGCTTTTTTGTCGATCAAATTGCACTAATTTTGACCTACAGTAATTCCATCTTTATTTTTAAGACTAAATTAATCACTTAAATACTAACGGTTGCCATTCTTCCGCACTATTTTGGGTCGATGGTGCCGAAGACTGCTTCCACCCGTGACCATAAAGCACTTCATAACTAGCGGGATATTTTCCATTAGGTAACACAAACTTTTTGTATTCACTCAAAACTCTATTTAAGCGTTGCCTAGTCATCATTCCACGTGCACGTTGTTCTAAATGATTTGTCGCACCTGTTTCTTGTAGATCTCTTAATAATTGCATGGGGTCAGAATACTCAACTGTGATTATTTCTGATTCCATCACCGGTGACCCAAACCCGCTAGCCAGCAATCCATCACCAAGCGACTGCATATCTATAAAAGAACTGACATGCGGGTGATCATCTACCTGAGCAAAGCAATGACGCAGTTCTTTTAATGTATCCGGCCCAAACGTTGAAAATAGCAACAACCCTGAGTCTTTTAGCGTACGACAACTTTCCTGGAAAGCAGCACCTATATCATTACACCACTGAAAGGTTGAAGCTGAAAAAATAACATCTAGTGAATTATTTTGAAATGGAAGTGACTCAACATCACCACACACTGCATACTGATAATTCACTTTGGATTCATTTTTAGCCCACATCAACATTGGCAAGGCAAAATCAATTGCATAGTAAGCATTATCACCGTAATGCTCGCGCAATAATTCACTGGCTAAACCTGTACCACTGCCTATATCCAGCAACACATCCACATGATCTTGCTGTAACAGTTTTAGTTTCTCTAACAAACGAACAAGAATTTCTTTTTGCACTACCGCAGCTTCATTGTATGAAGTGGCCGCCTTAGCAAAGGCTGTTTTAACTTTGTCGCGAGAAACTTTCATTTATTCGTCTAAGTGAGTTTTAATGAGACGTGCAACTTCATCAGGTTGAGAAATATGTGGTGTATGACCAGCCTGTGAAATTATAGACAGCGGAGAATTAGAAATATATGCCGCATACTGTGCAGACTGCAGATTAACAACAGCATCAGAGGAACCATGAACAAATGAAGTTTTACACTTAAGTCTTTTTAATTCTTCTAATAAATCTAATTGTTGGAGTAGTCTTAATCCATAACCGCATTCTATTAAATCGTAGCGCTCAAAGTCACATGCCTTTTTGAGAAAACGCAAACAAGTTCTCACCGACGCATCATTTTTCACTTGTAAGGTTAAAAATTTATTTAGCGTTGCAAGTGGTTGCGCTTGGTATTGATTTATAAATTGATTAAACCAGTGGTAATCAATACCTGCATGTTTATTACCTTCACTAACAAACGTTGGCACTGATGATATAAAACAAATATTTTCAACCAAGCCAGGAAAGCGCGAAGCTAGCTTTATTGCTAACAAGCCACCCATAGACCAGGCCACTATATTTGTAGGCGTTGAGATTGTTGTCGCTAATTTTTCAATGTAGTTATCAACGTCACTTAAAGAACCCTCTATCTCTGAATCCTCAAGCCAACTCGGCACGACACAATTTATCTGGCAACCATCAGTTAATGCTGGAATAATCAGTTCCCATACCGTACACGTGGCACCCCAGCCTGTAAGTAATAATATGTCTTTTGCCACTTCTATTTCCTAAGTCATCAGCCTAAAAGAATTTGTTGTTAATGGATTCACAAGTTATTTATGGTATCGGCATCATACTTGCGTATTTGGCAGGATCTATCTCTTGTTCTATTTTAATCGCGCGGTTATTGCGATTACCAGATCCACGTAGTTTAGGTTCGGGCAATCCTGGTGCAACTAATATGCTGCGCACCGGCAGTAAGAAAGCTGCGGCTTTTACGTTGATAGGTGATTTACTAAAAGGACTCATTCCGCTTTTAATCGCGCGTAGTTTAAACTTTGACTTGTTTATATTGTGCCTGATGGGCATGGCAGCAACCCTTGGTCATATGTATCCAATCTACTACCAATTTCGTGGTGGGAAAGGTGTTGCGACAACATTAGGCGTCCTACTCGGCATCAATTGGATACTTGCCGTTGTATGGGTAGCCAGCTGGATTAGTACTGCAAAGTTATCTGGTTACTCTTCTTTAGCGGCACTGGTTGCCACTGCTCTACTTCCTGTCGTTGCCTATCTTATGCAATCGCAAGCAATCGTTATTTACCTTACTGGCGCCATCGCAATACTAGTGATATGGCGCCATCGATCTAATATTAAAAATTTAATTGACGGTAAAGAAACTAAAATTGGTGCAAAAAATTAGTTGTTAATTTATTGCTGCAATGACCAGCGTGGATATACTTTTATTTCGTTGGTTCCCGCAAATTTCCCGGCTAATGCATACTGCAAGCCTGCATAAGCAATCATCACTCCATTATCAGTACATAATTTCATCTCTGGAAAAATCACATTTGCATGTGCTAACTGCTTAAATTTTTCACGTAGCCCGCGATTAGCACTAACACCTCCTGCTACTACTAACGTATCCAGGCCAGTTTGTTCAATGGCTTTCTGGCATTTAAAGAACAACGTATCAGTAACTGCTTGCTGGAACGCATAGGCGATGTCTGCTTTCTCTTCATCTGTTTGCTTAGTTTTTTTATACTCCAGCAACGTATGTGTCTTTAATCCGCTGAAGCTGAAGTCCAAGCTTGGGTGATCTTTCATCGGCCTTGGAAAATCATCTCTATTTGATAACGATTGTTTTGCCAATTTCTCTATTGCAGGACCACCCGGATAACCCAGGTCTAATTGCTTGGCAACCTTATCAAATGCCTCACCTACCGCATCATCGCGACTTTGTCCTAGCACTTGGTAATCACCCAAAGCATTAGCCTGCACAATCATCGTATGGCCACCTGACACCAGCAGACATAAAAACGGAAAACATAGTCCTGTGTCTTGATCTAAAAAAGGCACAAGTAAGTGCGCTTCCATGTGGTGAACAGGAATAGAAGGGATATCTAATGACCAAGCAATGGATTGCCCAACTGATGCGCCGACAAATAATGCGCCGACTAAACCTGGCCCGGCGGTATAAGCGATGGCATCTAGCTCATCTAATCCTAAATTGGCTTGTTCGAGGGTTTCTTTTAGTAGAGGGGTTATCTTACGAATATGATCTCGAGAGGCTAATTCCGGGACTACCCCGCCATATTCCGCATGAAGTTCGATTTGGCTATATAATCGCTCGGAGAGGATTTTTCCGCTTTCATCGATGATTGCCACACCTGTTTCGTCGCATGAGGATTCAATTCCGAGCACTTTCATAAGATTTTTTTGCACTTCCTTGTGGAAAAGTGTTGAAAAAGTCAGTTTTATAGTTGTAATCGAGCATAGCGCAATTATAATCCACCGTCTTTTTGTCAATTCATCACAATAGTAACGAGGATTTATGCCTGGAGTACGAGTAAAAGAAAACGAGCCATTTGATGTGGCCTTACGCCGATTTCGCAGATCCTGCGAAAAAGCAGGCGTACTAACAGAAGTTCGCCGTAGAGAATTCTATGAAAAGCCAACAGCTGTGCGCAAACGCAAAGCAGCAGCGGCAGTAAAACGTAACCTTAAGCGCGTTTTTCGTACGACTCTTAAGCGTAGACGTTTATATTAAGTGACTGATTCTAGTTCACTGAAAGAACAGATCGTGGCAGAAATGAAATCTGCCATGAAAGCAGGGGATAAAGAACGTCTCGCAACCATTCGCTTGATCCTGTCAGCTGTCAAACAAGTCGAAGTAGATACCCGCACCGAACTAAATGATCAGGATCTCATCGGGATTCTGGATAAAATGGCTAAGCAACGCCGTGAATCTATTCATCAATTCGAGCAAGCAGGCAGAAATGACCTTGCTGATAAAGAAAAGTCTGAGTTAGTTATTATTTCTGACTATCTTCCACAAGCCTTAAGCGATGACGAGGTAAATCAGCTGATTACTCAAGCTGTCAGCCAAACTTCTGCTTCTTCCATGAAAGACATGGGTGCCGTAATGGCAATACTCAAACCGCAAATGCAAGGTCGGGCTGATATGAGCCAGGTAAGCAAACTAATCAAAGCAAAGTTGTCTAGTTAAAATATAGCTTCGCATACCGGTCATCTTCGGCTACGCTTTCGACCTTACTTGAAAGCCAATAACCACTAGATACTTCTCACATGTCCCCATTAAAGAATGATCGTTTCATCCGCGCACTTTTGCGTCAGCCTGTCGATAAAACACCTATTTGGATCATGCGCCAAGCGGGCAGATATCTACCAGAATATCGTGCAACCCGTAAAAAGGCAGGAGATTTTCTTACATTATGCAAAACTCCAGAACTTGCTTGTGAAGTGACTATGCAACCACTGGAGCGTTTTGAATTAGACGCCGCTATCCTATTTTCAGATATTTTAACTATCCCTGACGCAATGGGGCTGGGTTTAGAATTTAAAGAAGGTGATGGTCCTACTTTTAGCAATCCAATTAAAAACCGTAGCGATATCGATAAGCTTTCTATCCCTGACCCTAGCGGAGAATTACGTTACGTCACAGATGCTGTTTCGCTGATTAGAAAAGAATTGGATGGGCGAGTACCCTTAATTGGCTTTTCTGGTAGCCCATGGACACTCGCCACTTATATGGTTGAAGGTGGTTCTTCTAAAGATTTCAGTAAGGCCAAAGGCATGTTGTATGACCGCCCTGATGATATGCAAAAATTGCTCGATATCTTAAGCGACAGCGTGGCGACTTATCTCAATGCTCAAATTGAAGCGGGCGCTCAAGCAGTGATGATATTTGATACTTGGGGTGGAGCATTAACACCGGAAGACTATCGCCGATTCTCACTAAGCTCAATGACCCGTATCGTTGAACAGCTAAATCGTAATTATGATGGAGATACTATTCCGGTCACTTTATTTTCAAAAGGTGCAAATCATTCACTTGCTGACTTAGCCAATTCTGGTACCAACGGTGTTGGCTTAGATTGGACAGTTAATATTGGTGATGCCAGTCGTATTGTTGGCAATAAAGTCGCACTTCAAGGCAATCTTGACCCATCCATTCTTTATAGTTCAGAAGATTCTATTAAACAGCACGCAAGAAAGGTGATAGACGATTATGGTCAAAATACGGGGCATATATTTAACCTTGGGCATGGTATTCATCCAGCAATAGAACCAGAAAAGGTTAAAACCTTAGTTGATTTTGTACATCAATACAGCGCGTCACTTAAATAAGGGCTAGTAGATTAAAGCTAAAATAGTTGCTCGGGTAAATTTCCAGGTCGACTCTGATTAGTATCCACATTGTCATGATCAACACTAATGGATCTTGGTGCAGCAAACTCTAGACCTGGCACTTGATCGATATGGAAAGCTTCTTCAATACCAAAGCCGCTATCCTGATCAACTATTGAGCCTGTTTCAGGGTCCACTTTTAGCATCACCATGTCTTTTGGCAATGGACGTTCAATATGCGGCTCTCCCTGAAGCGCGACACGCATATAATCAATCCATATCGGTAATGCCGCAACACCACCTACTTCGCCACGCCCCAGCGGTTTGTGTGCATCAAAGCCCAACCACACTACAGTCGCTAGATTAGGGTGATAGCCAGCAAACCAGGCATCATGCTGGTCATTAGTTGTACCTGTCTTACCCACGATATCAGAACGATTAAGTGCCAATGCACGTCGACCGGTACCGAACTTAATAACATCTTTAAGCATGCTATCTATTTGATACGCATTCATCTCAGATAATACTCTTGGTGCAACACGAATTTCTGTACTTTCCAAGCTATCTGATTCGGTGAGTCCTAATTCCGCCATCTCTTCAGCATGCATTGAAATCTCAGTAGCTAATCTAGCGCACTCTTCATCACACACTCGAGCAGGGTTAGCCATGAATAAAACTTCCTCATCTGGGCCTTCTATTCGCTCTATAAAGTACGCGTCTACTTTATATCCTCCATTAGCTAATACTGCATAGGCATTGGCTAATGTTAAAGGTGTTACCGCACCACTGCCTAAGGCCAGGGTTAGATCTTTAGGTAACTTTTCAGCATCAAAACCAAATTTACTCGCATGTTCGCGCGCAAATTTTCGGCCGATATCGCGCAACAACCGAATAGATACCATATTCCTTGATTTTGTCAGCGCCAAACGCATTCTGGTTGGACCAAAAAACTTGCCCGAGTAATTTTGTGGTCGCCATGAGTCTTCAGTCACTGAATCCTCAAATACAACTGGTGCATCGTTGATCACACTAGCAGGCGTAAACCCTGCTTCTATCGCTGCAGAGTATATGAAGGGCTTGAATGACGAGCCTGGCTGTCTCATAGCCTGCGTTGCACGGTTAAATTTGCTGGCATAGAAATCAAAACCGCCCATTAATGCTGTGATTGATCCATCTTCAGGATGCAAAGAAACAAGCGCACTAGACGCTTTTGGAATTTGTCGAAGCTGCCATCCTTTAGCCGTATCCACCACTCGAATGATATCGCCAACTTTTAATACATCCGTCACCTTCTTTATTTCAGGACCTAAGCTATTTTGTGATTTATAAGTCCTAGCCCATTTCACTGCATCAATATCTAGCTGAATGATTTCTTTAGACAATGACACAATGGCGGATTGTTCATTTATTTGCGTGACAACACCGGGCTGTAGCCCTCCTACTGTTGGCATGTTTGCAACTACCTCTGCAACTACTTCAACCTCTGTTAGTTTGTCAACAGGAATGCTTCCTTCAGGACCTCGATAACCATGGCGCATGTCATAAGCTAAGATACCGCTTTGAATAGCATCAACCGCCGCTTGTTGCTTACTTGCTTCAATCGTGGTGTAAACACTATATCCGGCTGAGTAAGCTTCTTCTCCATATAAATCAGTCATATGCGCACGCACCATTTCGCCTATATATGGTGCATCAACTTCTAAGTTAACCGCGTAACGCTTAGCCTCCACCGGTGTGGCAATGGCTGTTTCATAGTCTTCTTCAGATATCTTTTTAAGCTCAAGCATGCGTCCAAGTACATAATCTCTTCGCACAGTGGCTCGTTCTAAATTGCTAATAGGATTAAATCTTGATGGTGCTTTAGGAAGACCAGCAATCATGGCTACTTGATCCAATGAAAGCTCAGCAGCACTCTTTCCGTAATACACTTCTGCTGCAGCGCCAACTCCATAGGCTCGCTGACCCAGATAAATTTTATTCAGATACAGTTCCAAGATTTCTTGCTTGGTTAATTCGTCATCTATGCGCAGTGCTAGCATTATTTCTTTAATTTTGCGCGTATAGGTCCTTTCTGGTGTTAGGAAGAAATTACGTGCCAGCTGCATGGTAATCGTGCTGCCACCCTGTGCCTTTTGTCCGGTGATGACTAGATTTATCACTGCTCTTAGTAGACCTTGATAATCAACACCGGGATGTTCAAAGAATCGATCATCCTCAGCAGCCAAGAAGGCATCGACCATTGTTTGAGGGAGTTCCTGATACGTTAGAGGGATTCGACGCTTCTCACCAAACAGTGCAATTAGTTTGCCTTCGCGGCTATAAACCTTCAAAGGCGTTTGTAGTTTTACGTCCTT
>CALJEX010000104.1 GCA_938074525.1 uncultured Gammaproteobacteria bacterium | reverse complement strand
TATGAGCATATGCATGGCGTGATGTATGTGCAGGAATATATTGATGCTGGTGAAAGTGTCGGTGTAGATTACCGTGTATTCGTTATTGGTGATCAAGTAATCGCTAGCATGAAACGCACTGGCGAGAGTTGGATTACTAACGTTGCTCAAGGTGGTCATGTCGAAAGTATAAAACTTGATCAGGCTATTGAGCAGATGGCTATTGATGCCACGCGTGTGACTGAACTTGAATATGCTGGTGTGGATTTGATTCGTGATAAACAAGGTCAATTTTGGGTCACCGAAGTAAACAGCGTGCCTGCTTGGAAAGGGCTCCAACAAACTACCTCTGAAGCGGTGGTTGATATTATCTCGAGCCAATTTCTAACACATTGCGGCTTGAATGCTTAACATGGCGAATTCTGTGAGCGATTATATTCAATGTTATCAACAGGCCTGCTTGCTTGAGTTGAGAGCGTTGAAGCCAGGTAATGTTGGCTATCACTCTAGCGGTCATGGAATGTCAGTGGAGCAGTTTGAGTTGAGTGCTCAGGCCTCGGCAGAGCCGTTATTTAGCAAATGCAATGGCGTAGGAGAGCGTGTTTTAAAAGCCGTCAAAGCAACTCGTGATGCAGTCGCAGACAATACTAATTTAGGCATTATTCTGTTGGCCGCGCCAATCGCCGAAACGCTGATTAAATCTGGCTATAATCAAAAACTAAGGGATAACTTAGCTAAAGTGCTCGCTGACTTATCTATTGATGATGCTAAATACTGTTATCAAGCTATTCAGCTAGCGATGCCAGGAGGTATGGGTGAGGTGGGTGATCAAGACATCTCAAATGAGCCCAGCGTCACTTTATTAGAGGCGATGCGACTCTCGGCAGACAAAGATCGCATCGGATATCAATATACGAACACTTTCTCAGACATTTTCGAACATAATTTACCCATCTATAGAGAATATCAGCAAAAATGGGGTAGCCAAGAGTGGGCTGCCACCGCCGTATTTCTTAGCCAATGGGTCAGGGTGCCAGATAGTCTGATAATTCGTAAAAAAGGTCTATTAAAAGCATGTGAAATTAGTGATATGATTGCGCCTCTTGCAAATCAGGTGTTGGCGTCTCGAGATCCAACGGATCATATTTCAGGGCTACTATCTTTAGATAGTGAACTGAAGGAAGTTGGAATTAATCCTGGGACGACAGCGGATATTACCGTTGCTACTTTGTTTGTGGCAATGCTAGATGGGCAAGCATAAGGGACGAACTATTTCGTGAGGACTTACTAGTAGTCTTTATTAGGGAGGGGCCCATAACACAATTTTTATCGTAAATTTTTACGGCTGTTTGTTAACAAACAATACTAATTAGGAGAAATTAAATGGCAGTAGTCAACAGAGTAATGGTTGGTGAGTCACTAGTAAATGACGCGGATCCAGCAGGAAATATGGCAGAAATTGCACACATCGATTTGCTAATGGGCCCACGTGGTTCAGCAGTTGAGACAGCTTTCTGTAACGGTTTAGTAAACAACAAAGATGGTTTTTCAACTTTGTTAGCTGTTGTTGCACCTAACCTTCCTTGTAAGCCAAACACTATGATGTTCAACAAAGTGACCATCAAAGGTGCTACTCAAGCAGTACAAATGTTTGGTCCAGCTCAGGCTGCTGTTGCTAAAGCAGTTGCTGACAGTGTTGAAGACGGCACTATTCCAGCTGACGAAGCAGACGACATGTTCATCTGTGTTGGTGTTTTCATTCACTGGGAAGCTAAGAGCGACGAAGCTATCTACGAAAACAACTACAAAGCTGTTAAAGAGTCTATTGAGCGTGCTATTAAAGACGAGCCAAAAGCATCTACAGTTGTTGCACAGAAAGATTCTGCAGAGCATCCTTTCAAAGGATTCTAAGCAATTTCTTTATAGTAGTTCGAAATACCTCGGATTTAACAATCCGGGGTATTTTTTTGTCTGCGATTTAGCAGTAAAGTATCAATATGAAATGCAAGCAATGTAACTCTGACGTAGAACAACTAGATAATCATCATCTCAGTGATTGTTGCGGGCTGACGTTGCAAGAATATGCAATTCGTCATCATGTTCCGTTAGATTTGTTGGTGCATGAATCAATGGTGAATGTTGTTGATGATGTTGCGGAATTTTCTTTACCCGCCGATGAAGCATCAACACATGCAGCATCTATTATTAAAGCTTTTTTATTAACTGAAGTATTGCAACAAGATGAGAACTTTATAAGCTTATCGAGTGATATTAGACGGCTTGATGAATTATTATGGTATTTGCGTGAACTGCAAGTTTACGGTTTCCAATATCGACAAGAATATAACTATACGTCCACAAGTCATCGTGTAGTCCCTAATAACTCAATTAAAACACCTGTTATCTATAAAGATAAGTTTACAGCGAGCAGTGATGAATTAAATTTTGAATTATTTCTTGCGGTAGTGGTTGCGCAAGCAGGGGAATTTCATAACGAATATATATTTTTGAGTTTGCCGGCTAGCGATGAAATTGATGCATTGTTAAATCGATT
>CALJEX010000103.1 GCA_938074525.1 uncultured Gammaproteobacteria bacterium | reverse complement strand
CAATGAAATCATCCATTCCTTGGGCGTGATAAATCTTTAATAGATGGGATATCCATGATTCCCAATCTTCTTCATCAATGACTTTTAAGCTAGGTGGTGCAAAATGGCAAAAATTGAATGCAAGCATCGCATCAATTAACGAAATGTTATCCACTGATTTAAGGAAACGCTCCTGATCCGCCAAGCTAGATCCGACTAATGCTTGGGCGGGTTCAAATACGCTATTGGTTGAAGATAATACTTGGTCAACGAGTAACTCTAATTTTAATTGAAGTTCACGTTCACCCATGCCGCCAAAGCTGGAGCTATTTTGATTTTTTCCTGAACGAACGGGTGATCGAATATAGCCACCATCTTTGGAATAAGATTTTACTTCATATTCAGACTGCTCATCATTAGCATTTTTGCTAGGCTTATTTTTTTTCTGCCAGAATTTGAAATTCATAAGCCTAATCAGGATTTCGATTGATTAATAAGTCTTTAGCTTGATTGATCTTAATGGCTAAATAACTAGAGCCACCACGGTCGGGATGTAATTTTTGTATGAGACGTTTATGCGCAGTGATAATATCTTTTTTGTCAGCGCCGGGTTCCAGGCCAAGAATAGCATAGGCTTCTTGTTCAGAAATATCTGTACTATTGCTTGTACTGTTATTAGATGTCGATGAATTGTCTTGGCCGGCGCGCCAGCTAGTGCCATGTGTGCGGTCAAAGTAATTCTCTAATAACAATCTTGAATCTTCATCATGTTGACTGTAATGCTCGCGTAATTGCAATAGTTCATCAACAGTTAAATCGTCTAAATTCCGTCCTGAGAATAATCCTGATTTAATTACGCCGGATAGTTTTCCTGAGTCATGATCCAATTCCATTTGCAGATATTCTGTTTCAACCTGTGACTTCTGCCCATCGCTGACTTTGTTACCACCAAAAGTATTCGCCATTCTTTTTAGCATAGGTAAATAAGCAACTAAGCTGATAATGCGTTGTAGCGCTGGAATTAATGCACCGACCAATGCAAACAATATAGGTAATTTTCCTGTCGCGACTAAGCCAAGTAAGACCACGCCAACAATAATCATCATGTACTGCCAGCGCTTGTTGGCTGGTTGATGCTTAACCCATTTGAAAAGTAATAACGCCATCACCAATGCGGCGATAATTAGAATGATTCTTGCCATGATGAGTTATTTAGATGAGTTTTTTGGTAGTTGTTTAATTATCGAATGTGCAATAGTACTACCTTGCTGTGATTGTTTTTCTAATGCATCAAATCCACCAACTGCAAATGCAGCGACTGCACATAACAGTTCTTTTAGTTGGGCTACACTGTTGTGATCAAAAGGGCAGTAAGCACCATTGCTTAGTTGAGCAATATGTTGAAATGCAGTTTTTGCGGCAGGATCATGTCCCTCATGAAATACGAACACAGGAACACCTAACATGCCTAATTTTCCAGCGACCATGCCTACTTGGTCGATCGATTCCTCAAAGCTATCACTGACTAACACCACGGCTTTGATTTTTTGTTTAACGCAACTGTCGATAGCATGTTCTAGAGTACGCTTGATTTGTGTATGACCTGGTAAGCATCGCACTTGCAGCATTTGATCGCGTAGTTTGTTGGCATTGCTACTCCAGTCGAATGATTTGAACTCATTATATCCACGGTAATAACACAGAGAAATTTCAAGATTGCCTATTTCTTGTGTGCTCATGAACATATCAGCTTGAATCTGACAGGCCATATCCCAAGCATGTTCTCGGCTGGCAGTTGCATCCATGGCAAATAGTAAACGACCGGCATTCTTGTTATTAGTATGCGGCACTATTTCATCAGATTTTTTGAGAAAATCTTGTACCGATAGTGAATTAGAACGGGTAAGCTGCTGTTTTGCCATAACAAGTGATTTTAGTAGTGTTACTAAACCTTTTTTGGGCCGACTGGTCTATTGGTATGCCTATTATTATAGAAGGAGCATAAGAATGCAGCAGTTGATGATCAATCACCACTCACTTTTAGTACGATTTTATACGTTAACGCTGCTAATAGTTATCAGTATGACCTCTGTTTATGCTGAAGAGATTAAAACGACCGTTGAAGATCAGCAAGAACTTTCACTGACGGTGTATAACCAAGATCTAGCCTTGATTCGAGATGTGCGTAATCTCAAATTAAATAAAGGCTTGAATAGAGTTGCGGTGAGAGAGGTCAGCGCACAAATTCGACCTGAAACCGCCATTATTACTAGCTTGTCTCACCCGAATTCATTGTCTTTGCTAGAGCAGAATTTTGACTATGATTTGCTGACACCGCAACAACTATTACAAAAATACGTGGGTAAGCAAGTGCGTGTGATTAAGACCCACCCAACCACTGGCGCTGAAAAAGAAGTTGTGGCGACAGTGCTCAGTGCTAACAATGGAGTAGTGTTGAAAATAGGTGATCGTATAGAGACAGGTGTGCCTGGGCGTATTGTTTATGATCAAGTGCCTGATAATTTGCGTGATCGTCCTACCTTATCAATTCTTGCTAATAGTAATGTCGGTAACAAACAAACACTTGAATTAAGTTATTTGTCTGGTGGTTTGAGTTGGAAAGCGGACTATGTAGCGAAGTTAGATAAAGACGATAAATATTTAGATTTAAACGGTTGGGTAACATTAAACAACCAAAGTGGGGCTAGCTATAACAATGCAAAATTGCAATTAGTGGCAGGTGATGTCAAACGAGTTTCCCAACCTAGGGCTGCCCAGCATAGAGATGTGAGAATGATGAAGTCTATGGCAGCTGATAGTGTTGCTGAGATGGCAGAAGGAAGTTTGTTTGAATATCATTTGTATACGCTAGGACATAAAACTGACGTATTACAGAATCAAACTAAGCAAGTTGCCTTGTTGTCCGCCAGTAGAGTCCCGGTTACAAAAGAATTTATGCTTCAAGGTAGCCAGCATTATTACTATAACAAGTTTGGTGTGATTGCTGATAAGTTGAAAATAGGTGTATTTGTTGAATTTGAAAATGAAAAGAAAAATGATTTAGGTATTGCTCTGCCAAAAGGCATTGTTAGAGTTTATAAAAATGATTCGTCAGGCAATTCCCAATTTATTGGCGAAGATCGTATTGATCACACGCCTAAAGATGAAACTATACGCTTAAAACTTGGCGATGCATTTGATGTGACCGCCAAAAAGAAACAAACCGATTACAAAAAAGAGTCAGCACTAGGCAAGTATAGTCATGCTGCAAGTTCTAGTTATGAAATTGAAATTCATAATGCAAAGGATGAAGATGTTGTGGTTAAAGTGTTAGAGCCTGTTCCTGGTGATTGGAAGATGATCAAGAGTAGCTTGGAATACGAGAAGGTGAATGCGCATACTGCTCAGTGGTTGGTAAAAGTGCCTGCCGAAGAGCGCGTTACGTTGAGCTATAAAGTGTTGGTTCGCTACTGATTTTGACCATATATTAGTTTCATACACTGTTGAATACTAACGTTATTCCCGCCTGCACGGGAATAACGATATGATGCTTGTATTACAACATGGCAATATGATATTCATGTTGCGACGTGATGGTATGAACATTAATGCAAAATAAACTTTCTATTATTTAAATGAATTCGTCTCGATTGTTTGATTGGTTGGCGCTGCTTGCGCTCGTTGCGATGTTTGGTTCAGCATTTTTGCTGACTAAGATTGCTGTGCAAGAGATCCCACCAGTAATGGTGGTCGCGGGACGAATAGTTATCGGGGCGATATTGCTGCTTGTGATTGCTTATAGTCAAGGTGATCGCCTCTCTAGCTTGAAGCCGTATTGGAAATTATTACTTGCTTTGGCGTTAACAGGAAATTGTATTCCATTTTTTGTTATTACCTGGGGACAACAATATGTAGAGAGTAGTTTGGCAGGTATTTTAATGGCGATGATGCCATTGACCACTGTTGTCCTTGCGCATTTCTTTGTGCAAGGTGAACGGATCACTAAAAATAAAGTGATTGGTTTCTTGCTTGGTTTTGCAGGGGTAGTAATTTTAATGCAGCCAGAGCTGATAGTTTCTTCGAATATGGACTGGTTGTACTTATCTGCAATGTTAATCATCTTATTGGGCGCTGTTAGTTACGCGGCGAATTCCGTGATTGCGCATGGCTTGCCAAAAATTAGTTTACCTTTAATTTCAGCAGGTGTGTTATTGGCAGCGTCAATAGTCATCGTGCCATTATCTTTGTCGCAAGGCTTTGCATGGGTGCCAGAGACTTCATTCAGTGCTATCGTCTCTGTTATTTTGTTGGGTATTTTCCCAAGCGGCTTGGCAACGATTATTTACTTTCGTGTGATCCGACATGCCGGTCCGGCATTTCTCTCGCAGATTAATTATTTGATCCCAGTATGGGCAGTGTTGTTGGGAATAGTGTTTGGCGGAGAAAAGCTAACAGTCAATGCAGTGATTGCATTAGTAGTGATTCTTGTAGGTATTGCTATTGCGCAGAAAAATCGTTCGGCTAGAGCGGATTCAATTTACCACGATTAATGCTATTCCAAGCGAGTGTGTAAACCACCTACGCGTACGTAGATCAAACAGCCTTTCTTAGAATAAGGTTTGTGTTTGCTTAAATGTGGACTGCGAATCCATGAACCAGTCGGATATTCACCAAAGTCATCTTCAAACGTGCCTTCTATGACTAATATTTCTTCGCCACCAGGATGGGTATGTTCGGGGAAATAAGTACCAGCTTGCCAGCGTACTAACGCCATATTCTCAGGGTAATTGGGTTGTGAATATAGTGGTAACACCGTGAGGCCTTCGACCATGCCTTGACGCCATTCCATTTCGTTTGTATTTACAGCTAACTGTTTACGATCATTGCCGTCGTACTGACGTAGTCTTACAAACAGTGTGCAACCTATATCTGAATAGGGTGCATGCTCAGTACCATCGGGATTTAATAGATAGGTGCCAGCAGGATAACGACCATGGTTGTCACAAAATTCACCTTCTAAAACAAAAATCTCTTCGCCTTGTGGGTGAGGGTGTGTGCGAAATTTTCCGCCGGCTTCGTATTTTACGATACTAGTGACTGGGCCGAACTCTCCTCCTTGTCGATACAAGGGTTTGCGCCAGACTGTACCACTAGGGCTGGGTTCCCATTGCATTTTGTCAGTATCGACAACGATATGCTGGCTAAGGTCAGCATTAATATCACCTAGTTGATCCATGTTTACTCGTACACAATTATTTCTAATGCATCCAAATCGATTGCATTGCGGCTAAAGCCAACAAGTTCATTGTTAGTATTGTATAAAAGTTGTGAAGGTACGCCAATGAGCCTTGATTGAGTAATTTCGTGGTACAACTCATTACTGTGGTCAAAATCAGTGAGCACATGTGTGTAATTTAAGTTGCGCTCATCTATTTGTCGAAGTGCTTTTTGTTTTGCTTCTAGGCCGTCGGTAACGACACCAACAATGCTTAATGGGATTGATGGGTTTTCTTCAATAAACTGGGCTACCTTTTCAAAATCCTTCTTGCAGATAGGGCAATAAGTCGCCCAAAACATGACAAGTTCCCAACGACCTTCTTGCAGTTCATCTAATACTGCATTTTTGATTTGACCCTGTGGTTCTAATACGTTGCTTGTTGGTTGACTAGCAGAATTCACCTCTTGAGTGCTAGTACTTTTAGGTGCAGCTGCCCCTTCTTGCTCTGAACATGCTTGCAGCGTAATAAACAATAGTGTGGTGACAACGACTGAAAATATTTTCATAATTATAATTGCGGTAATGGTTAACTAATGATTAGACCATCATTATACGGAGAGTATTACAACGTCTGCTTTAATTAATGATTAGGTTATACTTTGAGCATAAAATAACAGCTTTTGGAGGGTCTATGGCTACTACACGTGTGCAAAAAATATTGGATGAAGTCGGTTCGTTAGCTTTTCCAGGTATATACGACACACTTTCAGCCAAGATAGCTGAAAAAGTCGGCTTTCCTATGGCATTTGTATCTGGCTATTCATTAGCGGCTTCCACCATCGGTGAGCCTGATTTTGGCTTGTTGACTCAAACTGAAGTGGTAGAACGTGCGAGGCAAATATGTGCCAGCGTGGATATTCCTGTCATTGTTGATGCAGATACTGGCTACGGTAACCCTTTGAATGTGTATCGCACAGTAAAAGATCTGATTGCTGCAGGAGCAGCTGGGTGTTTTCTAGAAGATCAAGTATGGCCTAAAAAATGTGGTCATATGAGAAATAAAAAAGTGATTGAGCGAGAACAGTATTTGCAGAAAATAGCGGCAGCTGTTGAAGCACGTGGCGATGCAGATTTTTTCATTGTTGCTCGTACTGACGCAGAAGCAGTATTAGGTCTAGATGAAGCGATAGCACGAGTCGAAGGTGCGCGTGCTCTAGGTGCTGATGCTAGTTTTGTAGAAGCACCAGGCTCGTTAGAACAATTAAAAGAAATAGGTAAACGTGTGCCTAAACCAATGGTGGCAAATATGATCGAAGGCGGAAAAACGCCAGTACTTCCTAAGGAAGAGTTGTCTGATATGGGGTTTCAGTTAATTTTGTACCCGCTGACTGGCTTGTATGCGGCAGCCGCTAGTATGCGCGATTTTTATCAGAAGCTACTTGAAGACGGCACGACTATAGGTAAGGAAACTGAGCTAATGCAGTTTGCCGAATTTAACGACTTGATCGGTGTGGAAGAAAAATACCGATTGGC
Organism: uncultured Gammaproteobacteria bacterium; assembly: GCA_938074525.1. GTDB lineage: Bacteria > Pseudomonadota > Gammaproteobacteria > UBA4575 > UBA4575 > UBA1858. Next base: position 11,440 of record CALJEX010000103.1, on the reverse strand, counting down.
AGAAAAATTCGGAGAATAGTTTATTACTTGGTGTGTTTATAAAATCGTTGTCCATACGTAAAAAATAATTGTTGCATAAAGCGCATATGAAGTAGGGTCTATTAGCTCCCAGTATTCGTCATAAATTTGTTTCATGAATATTTTCCTTAAGTAATTAATTGTGAGTGTTATTAACAGTTACGGTTTCGATAGAATTACCGAGTGTTAGTTCACAAAATTTTATTGTTAAAACTTTAACGGTAGAAAAATCACTCCCAACGGTTAGTTGGGAGTGATGCCTAAATAATTTAAAATACGGCTAACCACAATCCAAACGTACCGCATGTACCTACAGTATATAAAGTAGGGTCAATGATGGTCCAAAATTGCTCGTATAATCTATTTAACATGGTGTTCTCCTCTAGCAATGGAAATTAAAAAAATACAATTTCTATAATTCTTCTGTAGCAACCACTGTGCCAACTTTAAACGGTCAAATAGTGTTGATAAACCGAGGTATTTTTGTGATTTTGGTAAAACAACGTCCCAAACCAGAGCAGTTTGTTTGTTAGGGTGTGTATTTTTTGTGCATTATTAAATAATGCAAGCAATTAAAAGTTTATTAGTTTGATGAGCCAGGTGATGAGCTAGAAGAGGCGAGTATTAGAGTCCAGTAAATTCGATAGTCTGATAAATTATTTCGTATGCAAGCTAAACCTATGTCTGTGTGCAAATGATTCATCAGATTATGACAGTGGCCAGCGCTAATTACCCACTGATCTATGGTTTGTTCAGGTGTGTCTGTGCCGGCAGCAATATTTTCTGCGACTGTCTTCCAGTTGTAACCAGCATTGGAGACACGGTCGCTGGCTATTAAACCTAAGGTGCCTTTATGGTTGAAGAAATTATTGTTCGCCATATCGTCTGAATGTGAAACAGCAGCATTAGCTAACTGGTTACTCCACTTGATTTCAGGTGCTGATGAGTACGCTTTATCTCCGCAGACACGTGGTTGCGCACGCATTGCATTAATATATTTAACCACGCGTTGAATTCTTAATTGGCTAAATTCGCATTCGCTTGTTTTTGCAGGAGTTTTGTAAACAGGCGCGTTAGCAATTTTTTTGCTATTGATATAATCCGAAACGCCGCATGCGCTAATTGTCAGAAAGGTTAATAATGTAATTGATGAATTGATGATAATTCTAGTATTCATAACTACATTGATTACTCATTTGGATATAGTTTATAACAAGCTGATTGTATGTATCTGGCGCCAATTTCTGTTTGTACATGCTTGCCATATTTTAGCACGCAAGCACTGGCAGTTTTAGGTCCAAACCAGGGTCGTTTTTTCTCTACAAATATTCTATCGTGAAATGCGAATTCTTCTTTGCAAGAAGATACGACTTCTTCGGCAATCGTATCGCTTTGTACATTCTGCATATTATCTAATATGCATTCCCAATAATTATCTGGGCTAAACCAACCTGCATATGCGCTTGCGCTAATGTTTAGCCATACAATTATCGCTAGTTGTACAATTCTCATAAAATATTCAAAGTGAAAGCAAAACCTAGACTGGAACAGTCAGATTTTCTGATCAGGATGATGGCTTGATTTAAGCGCTATATTGAAATGCTGACGCTAGCCCAACAGTATTTGAATGTGTGTGATCAATGCCGTTACTGCGATACCAGGTCTTTTTCGATTTGGCGACACTAAGGGGATTGCCAGGTGCAATGGCAAGCGGATGGTTATTAATAACGACATCGCCACCATCTTCACCGTCGATAGTATACATTTCATTTTCGCCGACTTTGCCAATCTTTAAGTGACGTTTTTTACCATCAATAGTAAATTCAATGGGCGCTTGTTCTACTGTTTTTACTTCACTAATAAGTCCTGCAATCACAGCCAGATGTCCGCCATGTTTGCCGCTCCATAATTCACTGATGGCCATCACCTGCATTTCAGTAGCATCATCATCGATATATAAATTAATCTTCCAGCCGCCATCAGTTAGCATGCCGGGCGCCTCTAGATATACCGCAACTTTGATACCATCTAGTTTCACTTCACCTAAGTTACCTTTATCTATCTTCCAGCCTACTAGCGCATTGCAGTAACCTTTGGTAGGTGGCATTAAGAAAATACACGGACATACTAAGTCGCAAGTGCATGACTCAAAATAATTTCCTTCAAGATTCCAATTGCTAGCCATCTACGCATCCTCTCGGTGAGTGTTTTTATATTACTATGATTGAATAGTATACTCAGCAGCTGGTGAAATACAAATTTGCTAAGCGCTTGTTATTAATGGAATTTTTGTTCTTTAAGCATAATTTATGACAGCTGAATCAATAAGATTAAATTACTTTAGCCGAGATCATTTGATTGTATATGGCGCAATGTTGGCAGTTTGTGCGACTGCTTGGAGCTATATGGGTTATATGGGGTGGGCAATGCAAAACATGGATATCGTCGACATGTGGATGCCGCCTCGCGCAGGAACTCGATCCTGGCAGCTATATGACTTCTGGATGCTGTTTGGAATGTGGGCGGTAATGATGATTGCGATGATGACACCTTCAGTATTACCTATGGTGTCCATGTATGTGACCGTCATGCGTAGTAAAAAATCAAAGGGTCAATCTTATGCTCCGACGATTATATTTTTATGCGGTTACTTAATCGCTTGGACATTGTTTAGTGTTGCTATTTCAGTTGTTCAATATCCTTTGCATGTTTCTGGTTTGTTAAATCCAATGATGGATAGCCGCAGTTATTTGCTCAGTGGAGCAATCTTAGTATTAGCAGGCGTATACCAATGGACGCCGTTGAAAGATGCATGCTTAGAGCAATGTCGGAGTCCACTGAATTATTTGATGACTAGCTGGCGAGAAGGACACTGGGGTGCAATCCGTATGGGTATGCATCATGGCGCTTATTGTGTTGGATGTTGCTGGGCGCTAATGGCAGTGATGTTTGCTGTTGGTGTGATGAGTGTAATGTGGATGCTAGTCATTACTTTTTTTGTGCTGGCCGAAAAAATTTCACCCATCTCAGCAAAATTCATAAGAATTATTTCTGGATTAGGGCTAGTAATGTGGGGAGTATATTGGCTGGCATTATACTTCTAACGTAACTATGAATGAAACTGAACGTTATTTTTTACAATCCCTGGTATAAATTATCTTCCGCCTGTTGATAGTTTATATAAAGGAGGGAAGAATTGTTCTGTTTTGGGTAACAATTTTAAAATGATGAAAGTGGTGATAATTGGCGTAGCCAACCAAAAAACCAAGTAAGGAATATTATTATCTATACGTGTGTATAACTGGTAGAAGATGAACATGATTGGCGTATGAGATAAGAATAATAGAAAACTATGCTTTGTATTATTCACAAGAAAATCACCCACTCGCGTATAGGTTAGTTTAGCTAATATTGGCCATACTAAAAATGGAGCAACAATAGAATAAGCATCACTATTGTCGATTTTATTATAGATAAGGTATATGCAACCCATAATGAATACTGCAAATAATGGGTATGCGTATTTATCTAATGCTTTTAGATCCCATTTTTGTGTCGCTGCTAATACGCCCAGATAATATGCCACATACATACTATCTCTTAGGATCAGAGCTCCATCTAGTTTGAAAGCAAATATAATGACGATTACTGCAAAGCCAATGTAAGGTATTTTTTTGAATATCATCCAATAAAATGGTGCGAGTACAGCAATTAAAAATAAATCTCTTAGAAAATATAGTGGTCCGTTGAGTGGTTCGCCATAAATTCCCAATAATCCATTAAGCCAACCTTCAAGTGAAAATGGGTATAGAGTATAGCGTGCTTCATAAATATCTGGATTGTAGTACTGCAGTAGCACAATAATAATTGCAAAAGGCATGTTCCAGATAATTAAAGGTATCACTAGCGTTCTTGCTTTTTTAGCAATCAACTTGGGGATATTGAGGTGTGCTGCTGAGATAAATAACAAATAACCTGACATAGTGGCCAATATGGGCACAGCAGCTCGAAAGAATGAATGTGTAAAAAACGCCTTAGTGGTATCAGTGAAATTGAAGACGAGATCCGGTAGGAAAGTAAAAGGCGGCACATGAGCAATGACGACTCCAATTATCATTAGGAGTTTGGTCATGTTTATTCTTCTGCTAATGTCTTGATCCAGCTTCATTTTACTACCATGTGATTGGTGATTTTTAAGAAATCTCTCAGTAAAACATTATTCATATATTTAACTTGAATATAGTTATGTGAGTCACAACTTTATTAAGACGAATATAGTTTGGATTTGCCAATCCCAATGATTTTCTGATTTAATATGCGCCGCTGTAAAATTGACTGGTAATTGTTGTTTGGCGCACAACATAAGTGCATTAAAAAAATAGTTGTAGGCTGATATAAAGCCTTGGATATTAATATTTAGAATTAAACGGAATTATTGATGATAAAAGTTAAGGAAAGTGCGATTCATGGGAAGGGGTTGTTCAGTGCCAAGAAAATTCGTAAAGATACAGTGATCGGTAAATGCAAAGTTAAGAAAACTAAAAAATCAAAATCGAACATGTATACTTTATGGGTAAAAGATAAGCCTTATGAAGTGAAATGCGATTTACGTTTTATTAATCATTCTGGTGAGCCTAACGCTATTTACTATGACGATTTTACAGTGGTTGCTCTTAAAGATATTCAGAAGGGCGAGGAGCTATTGCATGACTATGGATGGGATGACTAATATTTATAGGTATGCCTAACTAAAAGCCAATCACCGGTTTGATGACAAAATAAGTAAACATAGTAATCATTATCACACTAATAATATTCAGCCATAATCCGGCTCTACACATTTCTGGAATAGTGATATGGCCTGAGCCAAATACAATCGCATTCGGCGGTGTAGCAATTGGCATCATGAATGCAAAACTAGCAGCTAATGTTGCTGGAAATATTAGTAAGTAGGGATGCATGCCAGCACCAATAGCGATGCCAGCAAGAATTGGTACTAATGTCGCTGTGGTGGCTGTATTGGAAGTTAATTCTGTTAAGAAAAGTACGCTAGCACAAATTATTAATACAAATAATACTTCTGGGATATTCTGAAGAAATAAAGCTTGCGAGGCTATATATTCAGCAACACCATTAGTTTTAATGGCTTTGGCTAAGGTCAGCCCTCCGCCAAACAAAATAAATATTCCCCATGGAAGTTTTTTAGCAGTGGGCCAATCTAAGACAAATATTCTTTGCTTGAAGTTAACAGGAATAATAAACAATAACATTGCCGCTATCATCGCGATACCAGGATCGCTGAGTTGATGCAGTGGTTGAATCTGTTGTTGGTTAATTGTGATGGTGAAATTCTGAAGTAGTGGCCTAGTTATCCAAATAAATACTGTGGCTATAAAAACAATAATAGTAATTTTCTGCCCGCGATCCATTTTGTCTTGCTGGCCAGTGAGTGAACCTGATTGCTGCTGAAGTGATTCATATTTAAATGGAAATACTAATTTGGTTAGCACTAGCCAGATAATAGGCAGGAATATAATTGCAAGTGGTGCAGCAAAAGACAGCCACTTGATAAAACTAATTTCGAGTTGGTACTCACTGCTGATGCCATCTTCGAGGAAACTAGCTAAAAATAGATTAGGCGCGGTACCTATTAAAGTCATTGTGCCACCGACTGAAGCTGAGTAAGCGATACCTAACATCATGCAACGCGCAAAATTATGCTGACAGGGATTGGCAAAGCTTTCTTGTTGTTTGTTTGTATATAGAGCAATCACGCTTAAGCCGATGGGTAGCATCACTGCCGTCGTTGCAGTATTGGATATGAATGCACTTAATATCGCCGATGAAAACATGAATCCGGCAATAATCATGAATGGATTTTTGCCGACAATGGTTAACACTGTGTTGGCTAATCTGTGATCTAATTTCCAGCGCTGCATGGCTAATGCAATCAGGAATCCTCCCATAAATAAAAATATTAGGTGTGATGCGTATGGGGCAGTGGTGGCCTTGATGTCAGCAATACCTAGCAAAGGAAACATGGCTATAGGAAGCAGTGCAGTAGCGCTAATATCGATGGCTTCAGAAAGCCACCAAATTGCCATCCAAACCGTCATGCAAAGTGTTGTTTTTGCTGAGAAAGTGAGTGGAATTAACGCTTTATGGGTATCGACATATTGGTCAGGTAAGGCAAAGTATAGGCATAGTGCGACCAAGGGACCGGCAAAGAATCCAGTGCGTTGAACAGCGAATTGCATAGCAAATTAAATTCCGCAAATTGATTAGTAGCGAATAGTACACATGACTGAATTAAACGACCAATACAATCGAAGCATGCGAGATCTACGAATCTCGGTGACAGATCGATGTAATTTTCGCTGCACTTATTGCATGCCAAAACAGGTGTTTAATTCTAAATATCAATTCTTAGTGCGCAATGACTTGCTGTCATTTGAAGAAATAGCACGCTTAGCACAATTGTTTGTAAACAATGGTGTGCGTAAATTGCGCTTGACTGGCGGCGAACCATTGCTGCGTAAAAATCTTAATGTATTAATTACCGAGCTAAATAAAATTTCTGGCGTTGAAGATATTGCGTTAACCACCAATGCCTCTTTGCTGACATTAGAAAAAGCCAAAGAATTAAAAGAGGCAGGATTACGTCGCATAACAGTCAGTTTAGATGCGATTAATCAAGATACTTTTATGCAAATGAATGATATGAAAGTGTCAGTGCAAAAAGTATTAGATGGCATTGATAACGCACGCAGTGCAGGGTTTGATGCTGTGAAAGTAAATATGGTGGTTCAGAAAGGCATTAATGAAGATGATATTTTGCCTATGGCAGAATATTTTAAAGGCACTGGCAACATATTACGTTTTATTGAGTTTATGGATGTGGGTAATACCAATGGTTGGAACATGCAGCAAGTTGTCTCAGGGCAAGAAATTATAGATCGTATTCAGCAAAAATTTGCTATGGAGCCTGCTGATCCTAATTATACTGGTGAAGTAGCGAAACGCTGGCGCTATAAAGATAACAGTGGCGAGATTGGCTTGATAACTTCAGTGACTCAAGCTTTCTGTGGCGATTGTAATCGCTTGCGTCTTTCTGCCGAAGGAAGTATTTATACGTGTTTGTTTGCTTCGCAAGGTGTTGATTTACGTCGTTTGTTGCGTGAAGGCGCCTCGGATGAGTTTATTAATGAAGTCATTACAAATACTTGGAAAGATCGTACGGATCGATATTCAGAAGTGCGAGGCAAAGATAGTCATATCATGCATAAAGTAGAAATGTCATATATCGGTGGTTGATCAAAGCTGTTTTTATGAACGCATTGGTGGTCAAACAGAAATCGTTAAACTAGCCAATCAGTTCTATGATGTTATGCAACGTGACTCGGTTGCCAGTCACGTTTTAAATCTACATCCCGATGATTTAACCAGATCACGCAAACGTCTAGCCAATTATTTATGTGAATGGTTTGGCGGACCTAAATTATTTGGCAAGTCTTATGTGAATCCGGAATGGTTGAAGCTAAGACATCAACATTTGAATATTGGGTTAGAAGAGCGCGATCAATGGATGCATTGCATGACGACAGCGATGCGTGAATTAAATTATGACCCTGATTTACAACAAGAATTAACTAATGCTTTTTTTGAGGTGGCGGGCTTTATGCGTACGCGCGTATAACGCCTGACATAATTTCAAGAATAAGAGATTATTTTTTTCGTACTAATGGTTGGTCTGCTTGCTTCATTTCCGCTTTACAATTATCTCTAAAATGTCCTGCTTGTTCGGGGCCGATGTGTCCTGATCGTATTTTCCTGGAAATTGCTAAGCAATTTTCTTTGCATCTTAATCCTTTTGTTACTTTTATTTTTTGAGTTGGATCTTTGAATTTTTCATGTAAGGCTTCGCATTGTTGGGCAATATTTTCTATTTCAACGATGATATCTTCAGTGGTTTCACTTGCTGAAGGAGCTATAGCCTTTTCTTCTGATGCTATGCCTGAGTCATTTTGATATTCAGCAGGTAGATTATTAAATATATCATCACACTGCTTTGCGTAACCTAGCAAATTACTACTTGGACTTGTCTTAGATTTTTTCATTGCAATCAATACTTGCCTGTATATTCTATTGCATTGAGATAATTCAGCATAATGTGGGCTGTTACGCTCGACAGATTGGACATGCTTATTACATATTTCTGCATTACGTTTAGTCTTTTGTGTCGCCGTATTCCATGTTGCATTGTCGACATCACTTGCGCTAATTGAATTGGAAAAGATGAGCAGAAGACCAAAAATAGTCGCGAGAATGCAATTAAGCAGATATTTTTTAGCGGTAATCATTTACATTTAATCTCATGATTGGTTTAAAGCTCAGCCCATATTTTTTTAAAGTATATTAAATGCCTTCGTGTCATTTGAAATTAAAACTGGATTTAATGCCTGCCTCGAGTCATTAACGACCATTATAAGCAAATAACCAATTGTGGCTCAGTATATTTGATTTTGCTAATATGCTCTATATATTAATGACCGCTTTCGACCCAAAGCGGACGTTGAAAATAAAATAAAAACATCCCATAAGTTTTAGTCTGTAGTATCAAAGTTTCACGACAATCATAAGCAAATAATAAAGGAAGAAAATGACTACTCTTGTTGTAGGAGCTAGTGGAGCAACCGGACGGTTACTTGTCGAACAATTACTCGAACGTGGTCAGCAAGTAATAATCATTGTTCGATCGACTGAAAATCTACCTGAAAACGTAATACAGCATGAAAATCTATCCGTGATTCAAGCAAGCGTACTTGAGCTTAGTGACGTTGAGATAATCAAACATGTCAGTGGTTGTGATGCGCTGGCTTCGTGTCTAGGTCATAATCTAAATTTTAAGGGAATGTTTGGATCTCCTCGAAGGCTCGTGACCGATGCTACGCGACGCTTATGCAATGCAGTTAAGGCAAATAATCCAAAAGACACCGTTAAGTTTGTACTCATGAATACAACCGGCAATAGTAATCGTGACCTAAATGAACAAATATCATTTGGCCAAAAATGTGTTATCTGGCTACTTCGTCTATTTTTACCACCACACGTAGACAATGAAAAGGCAGCTGACTATTTGCGAGTTGAAATTGGTCAAAATGATGAAGCAATTCAATGGGCAGCAGTTCGTCCAGATAATTTAACTGATGATAAAGAGGTAACCGAATATGAGTTACATCCTTCTCCGATTAGAAGTGCAATATTTGATTCAGGTTTGACCAGTCGAATTAACGTTGGGCACTTTATGGCGGAGCTGATTACTAACGATGACACATGGAGAAAGTGGAAAGGGAAAATGCCAGTGATTTACAATAAAGAATAAATGACCGCTATTGGCCGAATGCAGTCATATTTTATAGGTTATTCATGCAAAGGTATTCATTTCTAATTATTTTTACAACCAGCATTTTTCAGCCACTCTATGCATTAGATCGTATTGACGAATTAATGTGGGACTCTCGAATAATACTTGTCCGTGCACTTGTAGAATCAGAGGAAACTTTGAAGATATTTAGAGAACTTGATTATGAAATTTATGATAGAGATATCTATTGGTTCGTCTTCAAAGAAAAAGGTATTGAAACAAATTATAAGAGCAAGATAGAAGAAAGTTTTCGCAGCGAAACACTAAAAACTTATTTTAGTGATACAGAAACTAATGTGGTTTTGATAGGGAAAGATGGTTATATCAAGCAAAAATTAAAATATCTAGACTTGCAAGAAATATTCGACCTTATAGACACTATGCCTATGAGACAGTTGGAAATGAGAGAGAAGAATTAAGAATTATCGCTATTGAGTCGAAAACGGTCATTGTTTTGGAGCGTATTCCAAAGATTAATAACATGCTTCCTAGTGCATTACTTCTCAAGTAAGCGTGGAATTAACTCAACAAGATTGCAAGGGCGGTGACGATAATCTAATTGTTGATTGATTAATTTATCCCAGGCATCTGCGCATGCGCCAGAAGAACCAGGTAAGCAGAATATATAAGTGCCATTAGCAACGCCTGCGGTTGCGCGAGACTGTAAAGTCGATGTGCCTATACTTTCAAAGGACAACACTCTGAACATTTCGCCAAAGCCTTCTATTTCTTTATCTAATAATGGTTTTACTGCTTCAGGCGTGCCATCACGTCCGGTGACGCCAGTTCCACCGGTGGTAATAATGACTTGGGGTTTCTCGTCTGCAATCCAGCGCGATACGGTGGCGCGTATTTGGTAAATATCATCCTTGACAATTTTTTTATCGCATAGGTGATGTCCTGCATCCTCAAGACGCGCTACTAATAATTTGCCAGACTTATCATCTGCCTCTGTGCGCGAATCTGAAATTGTTAGCACAGATATAGATAAGGGGATAAGTTCTCTATTTTTATCGATCATAAATATTCTCTAAATTACTATTTTAAGCGGTGAATTTAGCTTCACGCCAATTATCAATTACCTGTGTGGCTTGTTCATAATCATTTTCATCAACGACGACTCTGATTAATCCAGTGGCTGGTAGTTCTCCTATCGCGCCCTGAAGGTATTCGCCTGTGATATTAGAAGTAATACCCTCACTTTCGAGTAATCCTTGAATAATATGCGCTTCTAACGAGTTTAGTGCATGGAGTACAGTTTTCATCAGCGGTGTATAGATTCCTTTCTAAAACGATTATTATACAAAGTACTATAAGTGAAAAGTGTGCTGTCAGCAGCGATTAAATATGAACCATACTATTGTAATATGAAAGTAGAAATTTTTAGCCAATCATATAACCCATGGGAATGGGTGCAATCATACCAAAGTGAGCAGGCACATCTGCAGCATAATTTTGGTGCTACCTCAGTATTTGTTGGCACGATGCGCGATTTTAATGCGGGCGATGATGTGACAGCGATGTTTCTTGAGCATTATCCAGGCATGACAGAAAAAAGCTTAGAGAAAATCATTCAGGATGCAATGAATCAATGGGAGCTTATTGATGTGTGTATCGCGCATCGAGTCGGCGATATTTTTCCTGGCGATCCTATTGTATGTGTGGCGGTATGGTCGTTGCACCGAAAACAAGCCTATGAAGCAAATAGAATGATAATGGAAGCGCTAAAATCGACGGCTCCTTTTTGGAAGAAAGAAAAATTAGGACAAAATGCACAAGAACAAGGACGATGGGTAAAAAAAAATACCAAAGGGTTTTAGTGCTATGCAAATGACGTCATTGAAGTTATGTAAGTAATTAATTCTAGGCAATGGCCGATATATGATGTGGGCGCGAATTAATCATGAGTAAAATAATGAATATGTAACGAGCGTACTAATTAGTATTATCGATATTTAAACTTAAATTTATCTGAAAAACTATTATGGATGCTGTCGT
>CALJEX010000102.1 GCA_938074525.1 uncultured Gammaproteobacteria bacterium | reverse complement strand
TCCGTTTGTAAAGCACATCACAACCGAATTGGTTTTGTTGGCAAACGATTATCAAAACCAAGGGGTTTCCTTTGTTGCGATCAATTCGAATGATGTCGATGCGTATCCAGATGATTCACCCGAAAATATGGTATTTGAAGCAGCAGCACATGGGTATCCATTCCCCTATTTGTTTGATGATACTCAGCAAGTCGCGAAGGCCTATCATGCTGTGTGTACTCCAGATTTTTTTGTATTTAATGCTGACTTGGCGTGTGTATATCGAGGTCAATTAGATGACTCGCGGCCTGGGAATGATATTGCAATATCGGGGAGTGATTTACGTGCTGCGCTGAATTCAGTGACAACTGATAATTCTGTGTCAGAGCCACAAAAACCTAGTGTCGGTTGTAATATAAAATGGAAAAACAGCTAAATTTCTTCGCTATTCACAATTTGGCCTTAGAATCCCTCATAGCAAGCTTGCGAGTCACTGATAACTCGTGGAAAATGTCGGCGCTTTGTGTCTGTAGATAAAACTTACTTTATCCTCCCGCAAGAACAGATAGACATCAGCATCGGTGCATCATACAACCCTACACAAACGGTAATCACTATAATCTCGTGGATAATCATAAAGAATTAGCAAATGCCATCCGTGCACTGAGCATGGATGCGGTTCAACTAGCCAACTCAGGTCACCCTGGGGCTCCAATGGGGATGGCGGATATCGCTGAAGTACTATGGCGTAAGTACTTGAATCATAACCCTACAGATCCGAAGTGGATGAATCGAGATCGATTTGTGCTCTCTAATGGGCACGGGTCTATGTTGATTTACTCATTGCTGCATCTGACCGGGTATGACCTGTCGATGCAAGACCTTAAAGATTTTAGACAGCTGCACTCCAAAACACCTGGACATCCAGAAGTGGGAGAAGCGCCTGGTATCGAAACTACCACAGGACCATTAGGTCAGGGCCTTGCCAATGCGGTTGGTATGGCATTAGCGGAGAGAATGTTAGCAGCACAGTTTAATCAGAAAGATAGCAACATAATCGACCATTATACCTATGTTTTCGCCGGAGATGGCTGCTTGATGGAGGGAATTTCCCATGAAGCATGTTCATTGGCAGGGACTTTAAAGCTAAGTAAATTGATTGTGTTCTACGACGACAATGGCATCTCAATTGATGGCGAAGTCCAAGACTGGTTTACAGAAGACATTCCAAAACGATTTGAATCTTATGGTTGGCAAGTGATTCGCGACATTGATGGCCATGATGCCTCAGCTATCGATAAAGCGATTCAACAAGCACAAGCTAATACTTCGCAGCCGACGTTAATTGACTGTAAAACCATTATCGGCTTTGGCTCTCCAAATAAGCAAGGCACCTCAGGCGTTCATGGAGCGCCACTGGGAGATGAAGAAATCCAACTAGTACGTGATCGAATTGGATGGAAACATGGTCCTTTTGAAATCCCTGCCGATGTATATGACGCATGGAATTGTGTTGATGCCGGAAAGCAAAAGCAACGAGCTTGGGAGGAACAATATGCAGCTTACCAAAGCGCAAATCCACAGCTTGCTAAAGAATTAGAGCGTCGTTACAACGCTGAGCTTCCAGAAAATTGGGCAGCGGATGCTGAAAAAGCACTACAAGCGATTAATGACAAAGCTGAAAGCGTGGCGACTCGAAAAGCATCAGAGATAGCATTAGAGGCAGTGGGACCGTTATTACCAGAATTGATCGGTGGCTCAGCGGACTTGACTGGATCAAACAACACTTGGTGGTCTGGTTCAAAAGGTGTGGTCGCAGACGATGTTAGCGGTAATTATATATATTATGGAGTGCGTGAATTTGGCATGTCAGCCATGATGAATGGCATGGCGTTGCACGGAGGATTTATTCCCTATAGTGGGACTTTCCTGACTTTCTCCGATTACGCGCGTAATGCAGTCCGCATGGCCGCGTTAATGAATACGCCAAGTATTTTCGTTTACACGCATGACTCGATAGGCCTGGGAGAAGATGGCCCAACTCATCAATCTATTGAGCATGTTTCTAGTTTGCGTAGTATTCCAAACTTAATGGTTTGGCGTCCTTGCGATACGGTCGAATCGATGGTGGCGTGGAAAACGAGTATTGAACTCAAGCATCCGGCAGCACTGGCGTTTTCTCGTCAAGGTGTGCCATTCATGGCACGTAGCAAAGAACAATTAGCGCAAGTGCAGAAAGGCGCATACATATTATTTGAGAGTAGCGCAGAACCCGAGCTGATAATTTTGGCAACCGGCACTGAAGTTGGAATTTCTATGGACGCTGCGAAACAACTAGATGCTGATGGTGTCAAAGTTCGTTTGGTGTCTATGCCAAGTGCTGATGTATTCGAATTGCAAGATGATGCATACAAGCAATCAATTCTACCTAATAACATTCGAGCAAGAATTGCCGTAGAAGCCGGAGTCACTGATTTCTGGCGTAAGTATGTCGGCTTAGATGGTGATGTGGTAGGAATCGATCAATTTGGCGCGTCAGCTCCAGGTAAAATCTTGATGGAGCATTTCGGCTTTACCGCTGCAAACATTGTTAAGCGTGCACGCGCATTACTATAGTTATTGTTTACACAAGAGGAAGCACAGAGGATGGCAATCAAAGTTGCAATTAATGGATATGGAAGAATTGGCCGCAATATCATGCGTGCTTTATATGAATCAGATCGCACTAACGAAATCCAAATTGTCGCGATTAATGATTTAGGTGACACAAATACCAATGCGCACTTAACTCAATATGATTCCGCGCATGGAAAATTTAATGGCACTGTAGAAGTTGATGGTGACCATATTATTATCAACGGTGATCGTATTCGTGTGTGCTCCGAGCGTGATCCTTCTAAGTTACCGTGGAAAGAATTAGATGTCGACGTAGTGCATGAATCAACAGGATTTTTTGCCAGTAAGGAAAAGGCATCTGCACATTTAGCGGCAGGCGCTAAAAAAGTAATTATTTCTGCTCCAGGTGGTAATGATGTTGATGCAACTATTGTCTATGGTATCAACCACGGCTTACTAAAAGCATCAGATACGATTATCTCAAATGCATCATGCACAACTAACTGTCTTGCACCGTTAGTAAAACCATTGCATGACAAAATTGGTTTATCTCAGGGCGTGATGACAACTATACATGCCTATACTAACGATCAAGTGCTAACAGACGCTTTCCACTCTGACTTGCGTCGTGCACGTTCAGCGACACAATCTATGATCCCAACAAAAACCGGTGCAGCCGCAGCGGTTGGTTTAGTATTGCCTGAGTTGAATGGCAAGTTAGATGGTTTCTCAGTGCGCGTACCTACAATCAACGTGTCAGTCGTTGATTTAACATTTACTGCAGCGCGCAATACTAAGGTCGAAGAAATTAATAGCATCATGAAAGACGCATCTAACGGTGAGCTTAAGGGTGTGCTTGAATATAATGAGGCACCATTAGTGTCATGTGACTTTAATCATAATCCAGCGTCATCAATATTTGATTCAAGTCTCACTAAAGTCATGGGCGGCAATCTTGTTAAAGTCCTTTCTTGGTATGACAACGAGTGGGGTTTCTCCAACCGCATGTTAGATACGACAGTTGCATTGTTTAATGCTAAATAATATTTAGCTATTTATGCAAAAATTACCAATAGTCGCGCTAATAAAATAAAGCAACATGTCTAATGTATTAACAATGGCAGAGATGGAGTTGGCGAATCGCCGACTCCTGATCCGTCAAGATCTCAATGTGCCGATTAAAGATGGTGTCATCAGTAACGATGCACGTATTCGTGCGTCATTACCTACATTAAAGTTAGCGCTTTCCAAAAGTGCTGCGGTGATGGTGATGTCTCACTTGGGTCGACCTACAGAAGGCACACCAGATGAAAAATATAGTTTGCAGCCAGTAGCAGATGCATTAGCGGCAGCGCTAGGGAAAGAAGTCCCTTTAGTGAAAGACTGGATTGAGGGTTGCGAAGTGGCGCCAGGGAAAATAGTGCTATGTGAAAACGTACGCTTTTTATCAGGCGAGAAAAAATGCGATGATGCGCTAGCTAAAAAGATGGCCGCATTATGCGATATTTATGTCATGGATGCGTTCGGTACAGCACATCGTGCTCAAGCTTCTACATACGGTGTCGCAAAGTTTGCTGCACAGGCGTGTGCAGGCCCATTATTGGCAGCTGAGCTAGATGCATTAGCTAAAGGTTTAGAAAATCCACGACGTCCCATGGTGGCAATCGTTGGAGGCTCAAAAGTTTCTACAAAATTAACTTTATTGGAACAATTGACAGATAAAGTAGACCAATTGGTTGTCGGTGGCGGTATCGCTAACACCTTTATTGCCGCAGCAGGATTTCCTGTGGGTAAGTCTTTATATGAAGTAGAGTTGGTTGATGTGGCAAAACAGTTGATTGAAAAAGCAAAACAACGCGGTGCGGATATTCCCATTCCTACCGATGTCGTGTGTGCTAAAGAGTTTTCTGACAAGGCAGTGGCGCAGACAAAGTCAGTACAAGATGTACAAGCGGACGATATGATTCTAGATATTGGCCCTGAAAGTGTCGAACATTTAAACGCAGTGATGCAGTCAGCAGGTACAATTGTCTGGAATGGACCTTTAGGGGTATTCGAAATTCCACAATTCGCTGGGGCCACGCAAACCTTATCCAAGGCCATTGCGTCAAGTAATGCATTCTCAATTGCTGGCGGCGGCGACACAGTGGCAGCAATTGATACGTTTAATGTGGCAAACAATATTTCATACATCTCTACCGGTGGCGGCGCATTTCTCGAATTTCTTGAAGGAAAAGTTTTACCTGCAGTAGATATTCTTCAACAACGCGCACAAGGAAAGTAAATAACATTATGATGCATCGTCGCACCAAAATTATTATCACGTTAGGTCCTGCGACTGACAATGAACAGGTAATGTCAAACCTTATCGATGCAGGTATTGATCTAGTTAGATTGAATTTTTCACATGGCACGATGGAAGAACATAAGCGCCGTGTAGAAATGGTTAGACGAATTAGCGAAGAAAAAAGTTATAACGTCGGCATACTTGGAGATTTGCAAGGCGCTAAATTACGCATCGGACGATTTGTTAATAATAAAGTTATATTGAAAGTCGGTGATAAATTTAATCTAGACGCTGAATTAGATTTAGAGTCAGGGACACAACAAGTAATTGGTTTTACTTATAAAGGTCTGATTAATGATGTCGCAGCGGGTGATACATTGTTGCTTGATGACGGCCGCATTGCGCTAGAGATTAATGAAATAGACGGACAAGTAATTAAAACTACTGTGCTTGCCGGTGGTGAGTTATCTAGTAACAAAGGTATGAATCGTAAAGGTGGCGGACTGTCTGCAGAATGCATTACTGAAAAAGATATCAAAGACATCGCCTATGTTAATGAGCTTGATTTAGATTACATTGCAGCATCTTTTATTAAAAGTGTTGATGATATTCATCAAGTCAGAAAATTACTTAAGCAACATGATAGCGACATTTCAATTGTTGCAAAAATTGAAACCATTGAAGCGCTAGAAAATATTGACGATATTTTAGAGTGTACCGAAGCTATTATGATTGCTCGTGGCGACTTAGGCGTTGAAATTGGTGACGCGGAAGTCCCTGCGGTGCAAAAGATGTTAATCAATAAAGCACAAAAAACTAATTGTATCGCCATCACTGCAACGCAGATGATGGAGTCTATGGTGCATAGCCCAATCCCAACCCGCGCAGAAGTATCCGATGTTGCTAATGCTGTGCTAGATGGAACCGATGCCGTTATGCTTTCAGGTGAAACAGCTGTGGGTGAATTTCCGATTGAAGTCGTCAAAGCTATGAGTCGTATCTGCCGCGCATCAGAAAAGCAGGAAGCGCAACGTCACACGCGCCGTAGCGAGATTTCTTGCGAGCGCGTGGATGAAGGTATCGCAATGGCTGCAGTATATTTGGCAAATCATCTCAATGTGGCTGCTATCGCCGCATTGACAGAATCAGGCTCTACCGCGTTATGGATGTCAAGAATCACTTCGTCTATTCCTATTTATGCACTAACACGTCACGTTAAAACATTGCGACGCGTCACCTTATATAAAGGTGTGTTCCCTGCGCCAATGAATTTCTTGGGTAAAACCCATGCGCAAGTGAACCATGCGGCAGTGACGGTACTCAAAAACTGTCATGAAGTAGAAGACAATGATTTAGTGATACTTACTAAAGGTGATCTGATGGGTGTTGATGGCGGCACTAACGCCATGAAAGTGCTTCGTGTAGGGCATATGGTTGAAGAAGAAGACGACCCTGAGCATACTAAGTAAAATTAGCCTAGAACTAGTAATCTAGTTCTGAAATGAGTTTTTAGTCACGGCGTCATTGTGGTTGGCTAGGGTAGAATATTCGCAAATTTTTTAAGGAGTGCACAAAGTGAGTGTTGAAGAGTTAAAGCAAATAGCAAAAGCAATGGTCGCGCCTGGTAAAGGTATTTTGGCAATGGACGAGAGTCACCCTACATGCGGTAAGCGCTTTAAGGCATTAGGCATTCCAGAAACGGAAGAAATGCGCCAAGCATACCGAGACATGCTTGTGACTACTGAAGGATTATCAGACTATATCAGCGGTGCTATTTTATTTGATGAAACCATTCGTCAAAACTTGCTCGATGGCACGCCCTTTCCTAAATACTTGAGTGATAACGGAATCATTCCGGGTATTAAGGTGGACGCAGGTGCGCATCCTTTAGCTGGTCACAATGATGAGAAAGTCACTGAAGGTCTAGATGGACTTCGCGCACGTCTTAATGAGTACTATGAGTTAGGTGCACGTTTTTCAAAGTGGCGTGCAGTCATTACTATAGGCGAGCATATTCCTAGCTGGGCATGTATCGAAGCTAATGCACATGCATTAGCGCGTTATGCAAAATTAAGCCAAGAAGCGGGTATCGTCCCCATCGTAGAACCAGAAGTATTAATGGACGGCACTCACTCAATTGAGCGCAGTTACGAAGTGACAGAATTAGCGCAACGCATTACTTTCCAGCACCTGCGCAACCAAGAAGTATTAATGGAGGGTATGATCCTAAAACCAAGCATGGTTATTTCTGGCGCGAGTGCCAGCAACCGTGCAGACGTTGAAACAGTCGCAAGAGAGACGGTTCGTTGCTTAATGAACACAGTTCCTGCCAGTGTACCCGGTATCGCATTCTTATCTGGCGGTCAGTCAGACGAAGAAGCAAGTGCGCATTTAAATGCAATGCATAACTTAGATGTTGATCTACCTTGGGGGTTAACTTTCTCTTATGGCCGCGCATTGCAACATGCATCAATGGCTGCATGGGGCGGTGATTCAGCTAATGTAAGCGCTGCACAAAAAGTATTACTAGGACGTGCGCGTAGTAACGGCAAAGCAGCACTTGGCCAATACATACCGGGCGCAGAAAAAGCTGCTTAAGTGTTTCAGCTAAGTTGTAAATAAAAAAGTCCGCATTAGCGGGCTTTTTTATGTCTGAAGATTTGCATTTATTGGACCAGTTCAAATCTAGCTAAACGCTATTCATGTCTAAGTGCTGTTTTAATTTTCAAGGTATTTATACGCTGATAATGTTATCAACAGCTATACTTTTCCAATGATAATTTCTTATCTATAAATACAATTCCTTCTGATTCGAGTAATGACTTTTGCCTATTGTAGGCTTCGCTGCCAGGAGGAAAAGATATTTTCCCTTGAGCATTGACAACGCGGTGCCAAGGTAATTTTGAATTGTTGGGTAAATTCCTTAGAGTAGAACCCACGTAACGTGCATGAGTAGGATAGCCAGCGCTCTTGGCGATTTGACCGTAAGTAGACACTTTTCCTTTTGGGATTGCCGCCACAATTTGCCAGATGATTTCGTTGAGATTGGGTTCTGACATGCTTATATATTTATGTTCAAATATTGCAGAAAGTTTTCTACTTAAAGTGGACTTGTCTCCTTCAGGCTTTCAAAATACAGCAACTTAATTCATCTTACGAGACTTCTATTTCTCGGAGTTTATTTGCATATAACTGTTAAATATACGTCTTTCGTATAAATGAATTATTGGCAGAAAAGAAATGTTTATTGTTTAACAATAGCTAACAGCTCATCAATCGCGAGGTAGTGCTCGTCTAATAATTCTTGGTTAGCATCAATCATATTGGGTACAGCAACGACGGGTATGTCGAGTCGCATACGTAAGTCTTCGAGATTATCCATAGCGGACTCTTCATGCTCACGGGTTTGGTTTAATACGATGGCAATAATGTTTAGTTTTCTATTTCTAATGGCTTCGATAGTGAGTAGGGTTTGGTTAATGCAACCCAGTCTATCTTTGGCAATAACAATCACCTCGGCTTTTAATTTTTGTGCGAGGTCTGCATTTAAGCCATCGCTACATAATGGTGAGTAAAATCCACCGGCACCTTCCACTAATAAAAACTGTGGTTTATTGTGTGGGTTGCATATTTCAATTAAATCTTTCACGTTGACAGTGGTGTTGCTTAGGCGAATTGCACGTTCAGGTGAAATTGGGGGTTCGTAACGATACGGACAAATCACTTCTAAAGGTATTTTTCCGTTAGCAGCGTGAAAGTATTTCAATGCATCTTCGGGGATTAATTCGCCGTCGCTAATGTCGCAACCAGATTCAATAGGCTTCCTTGGTACGCAGGTGTGCCCCGCTTTGATCAATGCTTTAACCAGTATGCGACCAATGTATGTTTTGCCTACTCCGGTATCAATGCCGGTAATAAAAAGTGTTTTCATTGTTTGAAAGTGTAAACTGACTGCTTAAAAGATACCAATCATAAGATTCCAATTTAATAATAGTGCAATGAAAATTTGGGTAGATGCAGATGCATGTCCAGTGCCAGCTAAAGACATTTTATTTCGTGCCGCAGAGCGTACAGGGGTAGAAGTCATATTGGTGGCAAATCAAGCAATCCGTAAACCATTACTGCAAAATATCAAAATGCTCCAAGTGCCAAGTGGTTTTGATGTGGCTGATAATGAAATAGTCAAAAGAGTAGAAGTGGATGACCTGGTAATTACCAGTGATATCCCATTGGCCGCAGAAGTGATCGATAAACAGGCGCATGCTTTGAATCCGCGTGGTGAAATGTACTCGGCGAATACCATTAAGCCTCTACTCAATATGCGTGACTTTATGGATGTGATGCGAGGCAGCGGTGTTCAGTCAGGTGGGCAGTCCCCTTATGGTAAAAGCGAACGCCAGTCTTTTGCTAATCAACTTGATAAATTTCTTAGTAAACACTTCTCTAAATCATAAGGACATACGTAATCCCTAAATTTATAAGCTTAATTCGCTAGGAATAGCGGTTTGCTGTAAGGTATGGTCGGAAATTCACTAGCAAATGTTGGGGTTTTAGCCATGAACAAATATGC
>CALJEX010000101.1 GCA_938074525.1 uncultured Gammaproteobacteria bacterium | reverse complement strand
AATTTACTTTGTCCGTCGTGACGGTAGTAAAATCTATTTAAACTCTGATTGTGTTATTACAGTCAGAAATAAGGTGATTAAGTATTTTAGCTCTTTTGCGTCGAACCATTTGGGTGTCGCTGAGAGTGGCTTGGGTAATGTTAAGAGTACAATGTCCAAGCAACTTAATGACCTAACTATATCAATCATTTCGATCACCGGCAATGACCCCAGGTTTAAATATAAGTGACTGTAAGCAAAGCAAAACTAGTAGAAGTAGATGAAGGTCATGCAGGCCAGCGAATAGACAACTTTTTACTCGCACATTTTACTAAAGTCCCTAAAAGTAGGATTTATCGAGCACTACGTAGTGGTGAGGTTAGAGTCAATAAAGGACGAGTTAAACCAATATACCGGGTCAAAGTCGGGGATATGGTTAGATTACCACCCATTTCAGGTGAGACCTCTAACGATAAGGTCCGTACCGTTCCTTCAGAGTTGATTGATCGCCTAGAAAAACAAATTGTGTATGAAAGCGAACATTTGTTAGTGATCAATAAACCAGCAGGTATTGCTGTGCATAGTGGCAGTGGTGACTATTGGGGAGTGATTGAAGTATTTCGTGCGGGAAGGGAGCATCAGCCATTTCTAGAATTGGCTCATCGTATTGACAAAGAAACTAGTGGTTGTCTCGTGTTGGCAAAAACACGACGCGCATTACTCGATATTCAAGATTCTATGCAAGCCAAAGATTCTGCTAAGGAATATGTGTTTTTAACTCAGGGCGATTGGAAGGTTAAAAACTATACAGTTGAGCATGCGTTAGAAAAGCAAGCGAACAATAGTGTTGGTTCTAAAATGACTGGTTCGGAAAGCGGAAAAGAAGCGATCACAATATTTACAACCAAAGAGCGATACAAAAAACACACTCTCATGTCTGCCAGTATTCTGACTGGACGTACCCACCAAATTAGAGTCCATGCTCAATTAGAACAGCATCCCATTGCAGGAGATAAACGTTATGGTGATTTTGAATATAATCGAGCAATGCAAAAACTTGGTCTGCAAAGGATGTTTTTACATGCCGCTTATTTGAAATTTCATTTATCTAGCCTGAGTCAAACCATGGAATTTCGAGCACCACTTCCTGAAGAGCTGAAAAACCTGTGTAAACGGCTAAGGAAAGGTGAGTAGAGAAAACGGATTTAGTTAACTACATGCTACAATTTAGACAGTTATAGATTGCAATTTATTAATTTTATCTCGAGGTAATTTAGCCAGATGGATGAATCAAGACCAAATTGGGAACGCGATGCCATTGTTGAATTGGCCAATGCTGGACTCAAAGAGCAACGCCGTTCTAGGCGCTGGGGAATATTTTTTAAATTATTTTTCGTTGTTTATTTAATTATATTTTTAATTGCAGTAGTCGGATCTAAGAATACAAATACAATCATGTCAGGTGAGCGTCATACTGCATTAGTCAGTTTGATTGGGGTGATTGCAGATGGTGAAGATGCCAGTGCAAATAATGTTGTGTCTGGGCTGCGTGCTGCATTTGAAAGTGAAAATTCTGCGGCAGTCATCTTGAGTATTAATAGTCCAGGTGGATCACCAGTTCAGTCTGCTTATATTAATTCTGAAATTAAGCGACTACGAGAAATGTATCCAACTAAACCGATATATGCAGTCGTCTCAGATATCTGCGCTTCTGGTGGTGTTTATGTTGCAGTGGCAGCGGATAAAATCTTTGCTAATGAATCAAGTATTGTTGGATCAATTGGCGTGCGTATGGATGGCTTTGGTTTTGAAGGCACGATTGAAAAATTAGGCATTGAGAGACGACTATTAACCGCTGGTGAACACAAAGCAGTACTGGATCCATTCTCACCGGAAAATCCAGTGGAGAAACAACACGTACAAACTATGTTAGATGAAATTCACCAAGAATTTATTGATGTGGTTAAAGAGGGGCGCGGAGATCGTTTAGCCGATGATCCTAAATTATTTAGCGGATTGTTTTGGACAGGAACAAAAGCTATGGAACTTGGTTTAATCGATGGCCTAGGTAGTGCAGGTTATGTTGCACGTGAAGTTGTCGGTGTTGAAGAGATTGTTGATTACTCTTACCAAGAAGATATTTTGCAACGTTTTGCTGGTCGCATTGGTAGTTCGATAGGTTCGCAACTAAAACTTTGGTTAGAAGGTGGAATTAATTTGCGTTAAACATATCGTCATTCCCGCGTAGGCAGGAATTCAGCGGAAGCTAGCATAATTTGTAAAGTGTATTTCAGCTAGATCCCCGTTTTCACGAGGATGCCGTGTTTGATCAATACAATGTTATTCGTCATTCTCGCGCAGGCGAGAATCCAGCTGAAGTTAGAAGGATGTGCAAGTGTATTTTCAGCTAGATCTCTATCTTCACGAGGATGACGTGCTTGATCAATACAATGTTATTCGTCATTCTCGCGCAGGCGAGAATCCAGCGGAAGTTAGAAGGATGTGCAAGTGTATTTTCAGCTAGATCTCTATCTTCACGAGGATGACGTGTTTGATCAATACAATGCTATTCGTCATTCTCGCGCAGGCGAGAATCCAGCGGAAGTTAGAAGGATGTGCAAAGTATATTTCAACTAGTTGCAACATCTTCCTGGAGAAGGAGTATTTTGAATACTCAAGGCACCTGTAAACCAAACTCTCTTAAACAGTGTGCAACCTTAATCAGCGGTAAACCAATCAATGCGGTGGGATCATCTCCGTGCATTGACTGACACAAAGAAATTCCTAACTTCTCTGACTTGA
>CALJEX010000100.1 GCA_938074525.1 uncultured Gammaproteobacteria bacterium | reverse complement strand
CCCCAGAACACACATAGCACACCTAACAGCATAAACACGAGCATCACTAGACGCCCATTCAATACGGTAGGTGAAATTAATCTCATATCTAATGCAATCAACTTAGATGCACTTGATAAGCTACTGTCTAATGTAGACATTGCTGAAACAATCAAAGCCAGCGATAGCAATAACATTGGCCATTCACCTAGCATGCGCATTAGCACCGCATTCATATCATCACCTTCTAACGCGTTGGCTCCCGCTAAAACACCCAAACACCCGAATGCGATAATACATACAATACTTATCCAGGCAGCATTTAGAAAACTTTTCTTAGTGGTGTCACGATCGGCTAGAAATCCTCGATCCATCATCACAGGATCATGCATTGGATAACTCCATATCTGCAAAAAAGCGACAAGTAACAATACTGGCCCAGGCTGACCAATTTCAAAACTTATAAACTGTAGATCTGTTAGTGAAAATTGACCGCTTTCAAAGACTGTTAACAATAGCAGTGACAACACGACAATAAACATACTCATTTGAAACACATCTGTTTTCAATGAAGCATGCAAGCCACCTAACATAGAATAAAATAGAACAACGGCTGAAAATCCAATAATAGCAATGGCATACATATTTGTGCCGGCAACACCAAATAATATTCCAACGACTAGCAGATTAGCGAACACTTCACTAATCAAACGAATAATCACCACCACGTTGTAGCAAGACACGCCAACGCGACCAAATCTTTGATATAGAAACGCATGCAAGCTTTCAAAGCCTTGCTTAAACCGTATTCCTTCGATGATTTTCCAGCCAGTTAAAAATGACAAGTAGTAACCGGCGTAAGCTAATGTTCCCCAGATACCATAGTAATAACCAAGGATAGCCGCATTCATTAATGACCTGGCGAAAATCCAGGTTGTCACTTGTGAGAAAGTTAACGTAAGCGCGCTTGGTTGTTTTCCATCAGGCGACACACCTGAAAAGAACGAATGTTCGCTACACGCTTTAGGTAGTAGCATAATAGAAATAAGAGCGGTAATACCGACGATGGCAAATAATATATATTCCATCATTCCTCAACGGGTTAATTAATTCATTAAGATGAGACCTTAGTTTTCACTGTCTCATTACAATTTACAAATTAATTTAATATTCAATATAAATTCAAATTTTGCTGGATTCCCGCCTACGCGGGAATGACATGGTTAAATAGACAGATTCTTGTCGATACAGGAGTGACCAAGGATAAAAGTATACATAACGATCTAAACATTAATATTCCACAATACGTCACTTCTACTCCCCGTCACCCCCATGAAAATGGGGATCCAGCCCTTAACAAACATCACTCACAACTCAAAACTCTGATGAATATTGGCTTCTGAAGATAAAAACATACATAGCGCGATTAAACCAAATGATTATTTACTATTAAGAAAGAATAACTGTTCGCCATGCACACGATAGTCAGCAATCAACACTTGACCTTGTTCACTTAACAACCAGTCAATAAACGTCTGTGTCAGCGCCATCTTAACGTGAGGATGTTTTTTAGGATTTACCGCGATCACACTATATTGATTATGCAAAGGTGGGTCGCCCTCTAATACCAACACATGATTTTGCTTATTACCAAAACTAATCCAAGTCGCACGATCGGTAATGGTATAGCCATTCATGCTGACAGCAGTATTCAATGTCGCACCCATGCCTGCACCAGCTTCTCGATACCACGTTCCACTATCTTTAACCGCATCAACATCAGCTAAAGCCCACAATGACAACTCCTTAATATGAGTGCCACTATCATCCCCTCTAGACACAAATATTGATTGTGAATGTGAGATTCTCTGTAGTGCTTGTTTCACATCGCTAGCTTCTAACACACCTGCTGGATCTGATTCAGGACCAACAACAACGAAATCGTTATACATCAGTTCATGGCGCTCCACTCCATATCCCTGAGATACAAATTCTTCTTCGCGTGTTTTAGCATGCACTATTAATACATCAGCATCGCCATTGCGCGCATTCCTTAATGCTTGACCAGTACCGACAGCAACTACTCTCACCTCAATACCTGAGTTCTGCTTAAATTTTGGTAACAAATAATCATACAAACCAGAATTTTTAGTCGAAGTCGTCGACTGTAAAAGTATGAATGGGCTCTCTTTTGAGTAACTGAATTGCGCTGCAAGCAATATAAAGCAAGCAACAATAATTTTTAAAAATTTATTCATAACGTGTTATGCCTTGATTATTTAAAGCTTAAAAAGAAAATGTAAATTGACTATATAAAAAATTAGAATCACCCTCGTCATTTGCATTAGGTGCATCGTTGGCAAACTCACCCTTAAACAAGTAAGTTCCTCCAATTTCCCAACGTAAATTTTTTGGGTAAATATCCCAGCGCAAGCGCGCTTCCAGCTGTTGTCCTAAGTAACGACCAGAATCGCCTTGTGGATCACGAATACTAGCCACCGTCCAGGCATCTTTATCCGAAGCTAGCCAATACCCTCTATGCGCAACAAACATAGATACTTTTGAGCTAGGTTTAAGCTGCAAACGTAATCCAGGCGAAATGATATTTGCACGAGCAAATGGTCCATAGATACCTAAAGGACCAAAATCAAAACGTCTTACTCCATACAAACTATCAAAACGATTGTTATTACTATCATCGGGATCACTATCACCACTAGCGTAATCAAACTGTGCAACCAATCTTGGTGACCAGTACGCAGCAAAACTATAGCCTAACTCTGCACGCCCAAAGTAAGCCGAATGATCTAAGTCTTCTCTATCACTAGCTGATGTCGTCGCTCTAGATTCGCCAAACTGATATACCGCTTCTATTTGATAATCGAACTCATTACGTATTTTATTTTTATAAAAACGTCCACCAAACGTATGAATATCTCGATTGCGCGTAGGACGATTATGTGTGTCATTTTCATCCAAGCCAAAATAAAACAATTCAGCTTCACTGTTCCAGCTACTTAGCGCTTGCTTAGGCAACTTATAATAAGTGCCCCAAAAAGCCACTTCTGTATCTTGATCATCACCTTGAGTTCGATTGCGCTTTCTTCGATCAAATTCCCTTGGTAGCCTTTGCACTGGCAAAGTATAAAATGCACGCATCTGCTCACCATTAGCATTGGTTCTACTCCAATCTATACCTGTGAATGAGTTAATCGCATTACGAAATTTATTGCGCGCAACAAAACGACGACTACCTACATCCATGGTGAATCTACCAACGCGCAGCTTACTAACCACATCATTTTGAGAAGATGCTGCATCATTCCACTGAATATACGTTTGAAGCACATCAAGTGGATTAACGTCACCTGAAGCTATCTTGGTACTATCGTCTGCGTGAGCTTGGCGAGAATCTAATAGCTCGAAGCCAAATTCCCATTGTTCCCATGTCACTCTCGCGAGAATATTGGTTCTGAACACCAGAATTTGATCATCCCCATTACCACCCGCACGAAATTGCTCGTCTAACGTTTCATATCTAGTTCTATGCTGACCCGAAAGACTTAACCAACCAGGTGTATCTAATGCAGCATTTATCGACCAAGGCTGTTCCGCTGCATAGCCATGATTAGCACTAGTGATATTCAGTATGGATACAATCAGCAGTAGTAAAAACTTAGTCATCGAGAATGGCGCTTCATGAAACTTATGCATTTATGTTCTTATATCTTGTAGAAAAATTTGATTCGATATTGTAAATTCATTGATATATTGTGCAATATGATATGATTTACCATTATAGTTATGCAATTAAGTTCATATGAAATTATCAATATCACCTTCCTGGAAGTTCTCAAGCGACCAAACTGGTCCAATTGATCCGGTGCTACTCGAATTACTACGTTATCTACAGACAGACCATAAACTGACCAAAGCAGCAGAACACGCCAATATTTCTTATCGTCATGCCTGGAACATTCTAAGGAAGTGGAACGACCAACTCGGCAAACCACTCGTGACTCAAAGCAAAGGCCAAGGCACACGCTTGACTGAGTTAGGCGAAAAATTTGTTTGGGCCGAAGGTTTAATTGATGCTCACTTATCCCCCAGCATTAGCACGTTAACTTCTACTATCAATCGAGAGCTAAACAGCTTACTAGGGGAAAATGAAAACATTTTAAGAATCCATGCCAGTCATGGTTACGCCATAGATGTAATTCCCAAACTAGATCAAGACGATAGCACCATAGACATCAAATACATGGGTAGTGCTGAAGCAATTGAGTCACTGCTTAATGATGATTGTGATATTGCAGGATTTCATATCTGCACTCGCCCACTAATTAGAAAGAAAATTAGCAGCAAACATTATCGTGCTTTATCCAATAGCCAACACACCATTATTAGAATGGTGTTACGCAAACAAGGTTTTATCGTTCAAAAAGATAACCCAAAATCAATACAGTATTTATTAGATCTCACCAAATCCAA
>CALJEX010000099.1 GCA_938074525.1 uncultured Gammaproteobacteria bacterium | reverse complement strand
AAAGAGGATATGCGCCAAATGCATTACAACAATCGCGTCATTATTGATTCATTTATTAGTTGGGATAAAGACATGGAAGAAGAAACTAATTATATTGCTGAAACAAATTAGTAGCTTTATCTCATGCAAAAAAATCCCCGCTAACTGCGGGGATTGAAGTAACTCATTTTTACGCAACGTCTAACATTGCTGTGTACCGTGGTACAAATTTACTACGTGACGTGCTTCAGCAAAAAATAACCAGCGCTCTATCATCACACCAATAAAGCCACTGATAACTGCAATGGCAAATACCACACTGATTGGCATTAGGCCCACACCCACCCACAGCACAAGTGCTGGTATTGCGAATGCGAACAGCAATACTAACCAACGCAATGCAATTAAGCGCGCACGTGCCACTTGATAACCAAACTCTTCGGTTAAAAATGTTCCTGCGGTATGTCCCACATCAAGCAATCGCACCATACTTCTTGTAAATGAAGTCGCAGTATTAATCGTTGGTCCTGCCGGTGTGCCAATCCAAAAGAAATAAACAATTTTTGCGATAGCAGCGATAATAATCAGATAAGTGCTTGTGACCACTAAGCCTGTTATCACTGGCTCATACATAGACACAATAAACAAAAATATTAAGCCTCCTAACATAGCGCCTAATAAAATGTAGTTAATAGGAGTTAACGCATTATGCCATTGCCTAATTGTTTTTAGGCAGGCATAAATCATTCCTGTAGAGAAAATAGTAGTGATTGCCCACAAAGCTGAAAGCATTGAAATAACTGCTAACCAATTATAACCACCGATGCCTTTCCATATTGTAACCATATATAACGCAGCAATAGGATAGAACAAAATTGCTAACAAACCTTCTCGTGCTAGCCAAGAAGTACGCACACGGCTAAACGCTCGCCATGCATTCTTAGGATTGGCTAAATGGAAAGTTGACGAGATTAATCCAAATGTAATCAAACCCAGTGCAATTGCACACGACAATAAAACACCTTCGTCACCTAATGGATGCGACTGACTAATCGAGTTATATAAACATGTAATAGCAAACAAACCATAACCTGCGCCGGATGTTACTGTAAAAAATATTACTGATAGTGCTGGATGCATCGATATTGTTCCTTAATTTTATCTTGCCACTAAACGATTAACCCAATCCTTCACTGCTTTGATTGAATTCGTCTCATTGACATAAGTATCTACATTTTTCTTTTCACGCGGGCGCAAATATTTATTTACCGGCTCATAACCCAATTCAGGCATTAGTTGCTCACCATTTCTTTCTCTAGAAATAATAGACACTTCCGAATTTGGATCATCAAAATCACCGAAGTAACGTGCATGAGAAGGACATGTCATTACACAAGCGGGTTTACGCTCATCTTCTGGCAAATTCTCATCGTAAATACGATCCACGCATAAAGTACACTTTTTCATCACACCATCTTCACGGTCTAATTCACGCGCGCCATAAGGACACGCCCATGCACAATAGTTACATCCCATGCATTTATCTTGATCAACCAAGACAATGCCATCTTCTTCACGTTTGTATGACGCGCCCGTGGGGCATACCGTCACACAAGCGGCATCATCACAATGCATACATGACATTGGAAAGTGAACTGTTTTACTATTTGGGTAATCACCTACCTCATAATTTCGAATGCGGTTAAACCAAACACCGGTTGGATCTTTACCGTAAGGTTCGAAATCGGTTAGTGGACCTGTTGTTCCAGATGTATTCCACTGCTTACACGCAACAGCACAAGCATTGCAGCCAACGCATGTATCTAAATCTATGACCAATCCTAGTTTCATTATTACTTATCCCTCTTAGTATCGCCGCGCGTTAAAATATCTTTTAGCGAACGATTCAAGCCAACTGCTTCATGCGTTTGGTAACGTAGCTTTTCTTTTGATCTCTCTGAACCAGGCAATGGCTTGATAGTTTCAAAACTTGGCCACACACCCACTTCCCCTTTTTTCGCTGGATATATTTTTACCTGCAAGTCATACCAAGCAGCTTGCCCAGTAATGGGGTCTGAATTTGTAATTGGTCTACCTGTATCGCCACATGGTAGATGCTCGTTAATCAAATGATTCAACAAGAAACCTTGATTTGATTCATTAGCGTCAGCATCTAGCCCCCACGTGCCGCGTTGCTTACCAATCGCGTTCCATGTCCAGATTGTGCTTGTTTCAACACCTTCCATTAACTTTACTTGTACACGGATTCTTCCGGTCTTTGATTCAATCCAAATCCAGGATAAATCTTCAATCCCCATTTCTATCGCTTTTTGACGATTCATGTACATGTAGTTTTGCGCAAGTATCTGGCGCAACCATGCATTCTGAGAATCCCATGAGTGATACATCATCATTGGACGTTGAGTAATCGCATGAAATGGATACTCTTCTATGGAAGTACAACGTTGCTCTAAAGGAATGTAGAACTCAGGCAAGGGATCAAAGAAACGTGCGGTACGATATTGATCGCGCTCATCTTTTGGTTGTGGTCCACCGTATAGACCTAGACCTGCTAAACGGAATTTCTGTAATGTTTCAGAATACAATTCCATAGTAATAGGCTTAGTGCTAGCAACGAAGCCTGCGTTTTTAGCAAACTCCAAATAATCTTTATTGGCAAAACGATAAAAACGCTCATGCTTTGCTAATTTGTATTCGAAGAAGCACTCATTCTCAACATACTTTTCCCACTGCTTTGGATTCGGTTCACCGCGTAAAGATTTTTCACCATCTTTACCACGCCATCCTGCCAAGAAACCAATCCCAGGGGTTTTTTCGTAGTTAACAATAAAGTCTTTATAGCCTTTATATTTTGCTGAGCCATCTTCATTAGTGAACGCAGGGAATTTCAATCGTGAAGCAAGTTCCACCATCACTTCTTGCCACGGACGCACATCCGATGTTATTTCTACTACTGGCGCACGAATCGCATCGCATACGCCATCAGGTTCTGAGATAGGACGATCCAACATTGAAATTGTGTCAAATCTTTCTAAATAGGTGGTATCCGGTAACACTAAATCAGCAAACGCTACCATCTCAGAATGGAATGCATCTGCTACTACTAAGAACGGAAGTTTGTATTCACCCTTATCATCTTTTTCACGCAGCAGATCTCTGATCTTGCCGGTATTCATAGAGGAGTTCCAACTCATATTCGCCATGAAGAAAATCAACGTATCAATTGGATATGGGTCACCGTTGACTGCATTAGTAATCACCATATGCATCAAACCATGGTTAGCAATAGGCGCTTCCCATGAATAGGCTTTATCTATACGTAATGGATTGCCGTCATCATCAATGACTAAATCTTCGGGGCAAGTTGGAAAGCCTAAAGGTGGTCCATCTAATGGTTCACCTGGTGCTTTAGGTTTTGCCGGCTTAATGGGTGGGCATACATGCTTAGGGTATGGCGGCTTCGCTAAATGGCCACCTGGTACATCAACACTACCTAATAATACTTGTAACAAGTGAATTGCACGACACGCTTGGAATCCATTTGAGTGAGCAGAAACTCCACGCATCGCATGCATAGAAACAGGTCGGCCAATAAAGCTATCATGTTTACGTCCCGCCCAATCTGTCCACTCTGTTTTTATTTCGATACTTTCTTCAAATGCCACATGCGCCATTTCTAATGCAAGACGTTCAATCATGTCCGCAGGAACACCACATATCTTAGTAGCATTTTCAGGTGCATATTCATCTCCCAAGTAGCGTTCTGCTAACAGCGTGAAAGATGTCTTAACTGTTTTGCCCTCAGGCGTTTGATACTCACCAAACAAAGCCGGCTTAATTTCAGCAAGGGTTGCATCAACGAATGCCTCTTTTTCTAAATCCCATGCAAGCGGCTGGCCTTCTTCATTACGATAAATAAGTCCATCACCCATTTCTTGTGGAGTATGAACTACTAATTGTGTTGCATTGGTATATTGAAGGACGTACTCATAATCAAATAAATCATTTTTCAATAAAACATGCACCATTGACAACGCAAGCATGCCATCGGTACCCGGCTTAATTGGGATCCACTCATCAGCTATTGCTTGGTAACCGGTGCGAACAGGGTTAATAGAAACAAACTTAGCGCCGCGACGTTTTAATTTCTCTAAGCCAATTTTAATTGGGTTAGACGAGTGATCTTCCGCCACACCCCACATTAAAAAGTATTTAGTACGGTCCCAGTCTGGATCTCCAAATTCCCAAAATGATTGGCCAGTAGTATATAAACCGGCCGCCGCCATATTCACAGAACAGAAACCACCATGAGCGGCCCAATTAATGGTTCCAAACTGCTGTGCCCAAAAACCTGTCAGCGCTTGCATCTGGTCTCGACCAGTGAAGAATGCCAATTTCTTAGGATCAGTCTTACGAATGTTATCCAGGCGCTTAGTTAAATAATCTAATGCAGCATCCCAACTGACTGGTTCGAAATCACCCTCACCACGCTCACTGCCTTTCTTGCGCATCAGCGGTTGAATCAATTTTCCAGGAGAATTCTGTTTCATGATGCCGGCATTGCCTTTGGCACACAGCACACCTTTATTAATAGGGTGGTTCTTATTTCCTTGGATAAAGCGGACTAGGTTGTCTTCGACGGTGACTTTTATGCCGCATCGGCATGCGCACATATAGCAAGTAGTAAACTTTGTCTCCTGTTTACTATGGTCTTCAAATTGGGGTAAGTTTTCTGGCACCGATATTCCTTTTGTGGTGATACTGCTCTTCAATGAGTAACTTTTACGCTTAAAAGCTTGATCCATCTAAGCATAATATAAATAAATAAGTATCATTTAATATTCTTATACACTAACGCCATTTGTTTCATAATGGCTAATTAATGTTTCTAATAGCGGCATAGCCGTTCCCTTATAA
>CALJEX010000098.1 GCA_938074525.1 uncultured Gammaproteobacteria bacterium | reverse complement strand
GTAAATAATGAACTTGTTGTTCAAACGTTAAACAAGTAGTGAATAAGCACTCAATTTGCTCTGTTTAAAAGAAATTGACTTAAGTTAATAATAACTACACGAGTGAAATGGTTTAATAAATTAAGTTAAAATACTTATATGCGTATAGATCCTAAATCCCATGTCATTGTCGGTGCTGAGTTCATCGATTCACCGAATTACGATGAGCGCCCTGATGATGCAGACATTGATTTAATTGTTGTGCATAACATTAGTCTGCCGCCTAATGAGTTTGGTGGTGGTTATGTGAATGATTTGTTCCAAAATAAGTTAGACCCAGGCGTTCACCCTTATTTTGAAGAAATTAAAGGCATGCAAGTGTCGAGTCATCTCTTTATTGAACGCTCAGGCAAGTTAATTCAATTCGTGCCATTTAATCAACGTGCTTGGCATGCGGGTGCTTCGTGTTTTGAAGGTAGAGAACGTTGTAATGATTTCTCGATTGGGATTGAGTTGGAGGGAGCAGATGATATTGACTATACCGATGAGCAATATCGTGTGTTGCAAGCAGTGATCTTATGTTTGCAGATGACTTATCCTGAATTAAATCGCGATGGGCATATTGTTGGGCATTGTGATATTGCACCAGGGCGCAAGACGGATCCTGGCCGCGCATTTGATTGGGATAGGATTACCTGATTGCTTCACCATGTCATTCTTGCGCAGGCGGGAATCTAGTGATTCATTATAACTGTAAAGAAGGTTATTGAGGGTTATCAAACAATGGTTAGATCCCTGATCTCCACGGGGATGACGTAGGTTAATAAACTAACTTGCTTCAACCTTCCACACTTGATTGTTTTCGATAATATCAAATAGCAGCTTAATATTTGGGTGAGCGCCGGGCTGCTGTTTCTCTTCTTCAGCATAATCACCAAATAGAGTAACGCCCATACTTGCTTGATCACGGCTAATTTTAAAATCATTAGCAGATGAAATAGCATAAAGAATTTTTACTGATGCCTGTTTGCCTGGAATATTGTCAACACTAAACGATGTGTCGGAATTCGTATCTGAGAGCGTGATGCTCTTTAAATGACTAGTATCTGGCAAATTATTAAAATCGGTGCCAAAACTTTTCTGATTACTCATGCAATGTGATCCAATGTTCGTTAGTAAATCCTTCGCAGGGCCTGAATTGAGTTTTATAGCTCATTTTATCGCAATCATTAATCCAATACCCTAAATATAAATAATCTAAGTGGCGATGTTTTAATAATTCAATTTGTTTAAGAATAGAAAATGTACCAAGACTGAGATTAGAATATTCAATATCGTAAAATGTGTAGACAGCTGACCAACCTTGAATTAAAGGATCGCAGATAGCAACACATACAAGTTGTTGGTTGGGTAATCGAAATTCAATTGCAAAAGTATCTGACCAAGGGCTGAATAAAAAATCTTCAAATGTGTTCAATGCTTCTTGCATGCTTTCAGATTCAGGGTGCCTATGACGAATATATCCTTCATATAGCGATAAATAATTTGAGTAGTCAGGATTAATGACTACAGCTACACTAAGGTTACTGTTCTTGTTAAATATACGTCGTTGGCTACGATTAGCATGAAAATCACTCACTGGAATACGCAAAGAAATGCATTGCGTACAATCAAGGCAGTTAGGGCGATGTATGCGGCTGCCCGCACGCCTAAAGCCGATGTTGATTAACTCACTGTATAGATTGCTAGATAAAGTAGCATTTGGCTCCGTCGTATGATGCTGCGCGCGATTGCCGGGGATATATGGGCAACTATAGGGCATGCTTTGATATAATCTGAGCTTAAACATCAGCTTAGTGTAGCAAAGCACTCATAAATTAATCATCTGCTTAATAGATAAAAATCAAATCCCTCATGTATCAAGCAATCCAAGATAATTTAAAACTCATTAGTAAACACAATATGGAGTCCACACTTCATATTGGTAAGGTGGGGATTGAGAAGGAATCCTTACGCACTGATAAGAAGGGAGTAATCGCCAATACAGATCATCCTGTTGCGCTGGGTTCCGCACTGATGCATCCATATATCACCACAGATTATTCTGAAGCATTATTAGAATTTGTAACGCCTCCACTGGATACGGCGGAACAGGCAATCCAGTTCCTCGGCCAAATACATCAGTTTGTGTATCCAAACATAGGTAAAGAATGTCTATGGCCGGCAAGCATGCCATGCATTCTTAACGGTGAACAAAGTATTCGCATTGCTGAATATGGAACTAGTAACTTAGGCCAGATGAAAAATGTATACCGGCGTGGTCTAGGCTATCGTTACGGTAAAGTGATGCAGGTGATTTCAGGCATACATGTCAATTTATCCATGCCAGAAGAATTTTGGCCAAACTGGCAAGCAGCACTTGAAGATAAAAGCAGTCCACAAGACTTTGTAAATCAACAGTACTTCAAATTAATTCGCAACCTACAACGTGTCGGCTGGTTGGTACCATATTTATTTGGCGCATCACCTGCAGTTGATAAAAGTTTTAGCCATCAAGGCGTCAAAGACTTACAGCGTTGGGATGAAGATACGCTCTACGAAGAGTATGCAACGTCGTTGCGTTTAGGTGATATTGGTTACACTAATCATCGTGAAAATGAAATTGGCGTTAAAGCTTGCTATGACAACTTGCCAGACTATGTGAGCTGTTTGACGCGTGCTATTGAGAAGCCTTATGCGCCTTATGAAGAAATTGGTGTACAAGTAAATGGCGAATATAGGCAGTTGAATGCCAATATCCTGCAAATAGAAAATGAGTACTACAGTACAGTACGGCCTAAGCAAGTAGCATATCGCAACGAAAAACCGACACAAGCACTATTAGACAGGGGCGTCCAGTATGTGGAAATACGTTCATTAGATTTAAATCCATTTTCACCTTTTGGTGTCAGCGTTGAACAATTGCGATTTATCGAAGTGTTATTTGTTTACTGTCTGTTGGGTGATGAGAGTCTAATAGACCGTAAAGAGCGAGAAGAAATCGACATCAATGCACATGAAGTATCTCATCATGGGCGTAATCCTGAATTACATCTGCGTAAAAAAGGCGAAAGTATTTGGTTACAAGATTGGTGTAAAGAAATATTCGCTAGCCTACTAAAGGTTGCTGAATGTATGGATAAAAATAGCGGCAACAACTTGTTTGTCCAATCAGTCAATCAGTTCTACTCTAGTGTGGAATCTGTAGAAGAAACATTTTCCGCAAGAATACTGAGCTCAATGCGCGATAATAATTTATCTTATTACCAATATATTGAAAGCCTGGGGAAAAAGTATTGTCAATTTTACTCATGTAGCGAGAGGTGTGAGCAGACTACAAATGATATTTCAAAAGCGGTTGAAACAAGTTTGCGCGAACAAAAAGAATTAGAGGCAAATGATGATAAGAGTTTTACAGAATTTCTAGAAGATTACTTTGCTAAGAAAAATTAATAACCGACTAGTCAGAAAGATGTTAATGAGATTGTTCGTTTTTCTTGTTTGGTGAGTGCTGTAGGCATATACGCTGATGACGTCTATAAAATTTTTGATGAAAATGGCCGTGTTCAATTTTCTCAATTCCCACCTTATAAAGGTGCTGAGAAAGTAAAGCTAACAAGTAGTGAGAAAAACCCACCGAGCGCTAATAAGAATAGCAGCGCTAGCTTGCAAGAAAGACAAAGCAAATACTCAGATTATTTGCAGTCGGAGAGGTTAGAGCGAAAAGAAAAGCGTGAGCAAGCGAAACAGGAGAAAGCCAAAGCGATCTCTAAGTGTAATTCAGTAAGCGCAGAGTTAAGTGATATGAATCAAGGAGGGATTTTATATTACGACTTGGATGAAAATGGTAAGCGAGTTTATATTGATGAGAGTCGTGTGGAAGCCAAAAAAAATCAACTGCGATTATATTTAGATAAAAATTGTTGAGACGGAATAATAAAATTTAAATAACGGGGCGATGTAATGTTGGACATAAAAAAATGGTTAATAATATTTGCTTTATTGATGATTCAAGCAGCATATGCTGCAGAAGTGACTGAGATTGATGTGCAAGGTCTTGAAAAACTAATCGCTTCAGGGGTAACAGTCATCGATGTGAGAACTCCAGGTGAATGGAAGCAAACAGGTATTGTTGAAGGTAGCATCCCAATTATGTTCTTTGATGAAAAGCGCCAACCACATATACAGGAATGGATGCAGCAGTCATTGCAGCATATAAGTCCTGACGAACAAGTTGCAATCATTTGTCGCTCTGGTAACCGCAGCAAAGTTGTTGGAAATTTTTTGATTAAACAACACGGCTATGAAAGTGTTTATAACGTAACAGGTGGAATCAAAGCTTGGATTGCTCAAGGTAATAAAACCGTTGAAGCCAAATAAAAGGACAGTTTAATGTTTAAAGCCATAGATCACCCCTACCTAGTCCCATTTGACGGTTCCTTTAAAGCCAAAGATGCTATCACTAGTATTGATGAAAAGCAGCTCGATGATAAGGAATACAAAAAGAAGCTCAATAAGCAAACTGATAAAATTCATGATCTACAACGTATTATGTATGCGCATGATAGTCATTCTATGCTACTGGTGTTCCAAGCAATGGATGCCGCAGGTAAAGACAGCACGATTCGTCATGTACTGACTGGAGTTAATCCTGCAGGCTGCCAGGTGTTTTCGTTTAAGAAACCCTCAGACCAAGAACTGGATCATGATTATCTATGGCGGACAACAACACGCTTACCAGAACGAGGGCGCATTGGTGTGTTTAACCGTAGTTACTATGAAGAGGTGCTGGTTGTACGTGTACACCCGGAGATTTTGAATTTTCAAAAATTACCCGACAAACCTAATGAGAAAGAAATTTGGTCACAGCGTTATGAGTCTATTCATGACTTTGAAAAGCACTTAGCGCGTAATGGCACAGTTATATTGAAGTTTTGGTTAAATGTGTCTAAAGAAGAACAATGTAATCGTTTTCTAAGTCGTATTGATGAGCCAGAGAAAAACTGGAAATTCTCGGAATCAGACATTAAAGAACGTGGCCATTGGGATGAGTACATGAAAGCCTACGAAAAAGCACTTAACGAAACTTCTCGTTCATATGCGCCATGGTATTCTATTCCTGCCGATAACAAACCATACATGAGATATACGGTAGCAAAAATTATTGCTGAAACCATGGGCTCGTTAAATATGCATTACCCGCGTGTTGATGAAGACGCGAAAAAGCGGTTTGCTCATTTACGTGAAATGCTAACCAATGACAAATAGTCGTTGACTCAAAAACAGTAAAAAAATAAAGTGAACTGATAACGCAATCAATAAGTCATAGATTGCGAGTATTTTTTAACATTTTAATTTCACCCAACTAAATAAATCTAATTAAATGAGGGGTCTACATGACAAAGTTAGCAGAGATTGAAGGTATTGGAGAAGTATATTCAAAGAAATTAGAAGAAGGCGGAATCTCTTCGATTGAAAAATTATTAGAAGCTGGTGCCGAAAAGAAAGGTCGCCAGGACATCGCAACAAAATGCGATATCAGTGAAAAATTAGTATTGAACTGGGTAAACCGTGCTGACCTTGCGCGCATTAAAGGTGTGAGCACTCAGTATGCAGACTTATTAGAATGTGCCGGCGTTGATACCGTACCTGAATTAGCGCAACGTAATGCGGCTAATCTTCATGAGAAGATGGCAAGCGTCAATGAAGAGAAAAAATTAGTGCGCCAAGTACCTTCAGCATCATAAGTAGAAGATTGGGTGAAGCAAGCAAAAGATCTTCCGCGCGCAATTAACTACTAACTACTAAATAGCCGACCTGGAGTTCAATTTCTAGGTCGGCTTTTTCATCATTGTCGTTTTGTTACCCATTATCTAAATAAGCTACTTATCTTCCTCTGGTTCTGAGGTCATCACCATAATATTGTCTATACGATACCAATAGTGGTTGCCAGTTTCTTTCCAGATTTGTACCCAGCAGTCTTCAATTCTAATATCTTGTAGCGATACATCTTCGATTCATTTTTAAAGTGAATCCAATATATTTCATCATCGTCAATGCCTGGTGGCATTTCGCAATTCTCATCAGCGTATGCGAATGAAGAAAAAAGACTGATTGAGAAAGCGATAAGTATTCCATAAATTATCTTATTCATAGTTGCCTTCGGGAAGTGTGTTTGATTTGAGTTAGCTTTTTGAAAAGCTGTTAAAGAGTAAGTGCGTTTACCACTATATTATCACAACAATAAAAGACTCAGCTGCCTACTTTGAACTAACTGATGGTCGCCTTAGTGTTCGTTCAGTAATTTATTTCTTAAATTGAACTGCAGCAAACTAGGAATAAGTACAAGCGTAAAGAATGTGCTGAAAATCATCCCGCCAACAATCACTGCGGCTAAACCACGGTAAAGTTCTGCGCCAGCACCGGCAAATATAACGAGAGGTAACATGCCAAATACGGTGGTGGATGTACTCATGAGTATCGGCCGTATTCTTGTGCGAACAGCGTTCTTAATCGCTTCTTCTCTGGCGAATCCCTCGCGTTCATAACTTCTTGCTTGGTAGACAAGAAGTATTGCGTTGTTGACAACGAGTCCGAGTAAAATAATAAAGCCAATCAGTGTAAGAAGGTCGGCGGGTAAGCCCAATAATTTAAGGGCGATCACGCCACCAATAGTGGCTAAAGGTAATGCAAGCATCACAAGTAGGCTGTCAAAGAATGATCTGAATAATGCAGCCATTAATAGTAAGAGAATTATTAATGCAACAATAAAGCTGCTGCTTAAATTATTAATAGCAATTTTTAAATTATCAGCAGAACCACCATAGCGAATAACGCCATCATTGGGTAAAAGAGGTTCCATAATGGGCGCCACTTCAGTTTGAATGATTTTTAGTGCTTGTTCGAGTGGAATGTCTTCTGGTGGTGTAACTTCTAACGTAATAGTACGACGACGATCTAAGCGGCGAATTGTATTTGGTCCTGCCGTTCTTATGACATCAACCAGTTCACCAAAGGGAAGAACACCGGCCTCTGGTGTATGCAAAGGAATTGCAGTGAGTTGTTCAGGTGTTTCCCAGGTGGGCGCTCGCACTAGAATATCTAAGCGTTCGTCACCATCAAAGTATTCTCCGACTTGTAAACCATCGCCTAAAATTCTAGACACTTGGGCCAGTGTTTCTCGGTTCCAACCCGCTTCTCTTAAACGATCATCGCGTGGCGCTAATTGTAATTCTGGTTCGGCTAGTTCTAGCCCCGGGCGTGGCCGTACTCTTGCACCCGGTAATTTTTGTGGAATAGTGATAAATCCTACTAAGGCCGATTCAATTAAAGCATCAATATTGGTGCCTTGAACATTTACTTCAATTTCTCGGTTGGCGCCAAAACCAGAAAATAAAGAGGCTTTTCTGACTACAGCAAAAGTATCAGGGAACCCACTCACAGCTTGATTGAGGACACCTACCAACTCATCCACTTTGGTAGGGTCTGCTGCGCGACCACCAATAAAAATAGAACCGGAGTTGGCGACGAAAAAGTAATGTTTGATCTTAGGTTCTTTTTCACCGCTTAAATATGGTTGAATACGTTCAGCAATGACATCACCCATTTCATCTTTTATATGAGCAACATTAACTCCAGGTGGAGGTAACACAAAACCAAATACAAGATTTCGATTGCCGGTAGGTAAATAGTCACGATCAGGAAACAATAATATCGAGCTGGCAATAGGCACGGTAATTAATAAAGCAACGATTATTATGCGCGATGAACTTGTGGTTGTGAGACTAGAAATTTTATTAGTAATCAAATCCCAAGTATCACTATGTCGATCAACAAACGTGGTTTTCTTTAGCCATACCATACTGGCTGCTGGAATTAGCACGGTAGCAACAAATAGTGATGCAATAATTGCCGCAGTAATCGCAATGGATAAATCAGCAAACAATTGTCCGCTTTGATCTCTTAAAAACAAGACTGGTAAAAAGATAGCAACAGTTGTAGCGGTTGAAGCGAGCAATGCAGGCCATACTTCTGTGGTGCCTTTTAAGGCGGCATTAAAACCTGACTCGCCTTTTTCTTTTAAGCGCACAATATTTTCTAACACAATGATTGCGGCATCCATCACCATGCCTACAGCAAAAGCCATAGCAGCAAGTGAGATAACATTAATTGATTTGCCTGCTGCTAAAATAATGACAAAGACAACGCACAAACATAAAGGAATAGTGATAGTCACCACCATCGTGGCGCGAAGACGCCGTAAGAACCACCATAAGATAAATACGGCAAGTACTACACCAAGACCAAGATTACTCATGAGTAACTCAATCGCGCTATCGATGTAAACGGTTTCGTCGTAGACCTGTTCTATTGTTAAATTAGAGCGTTTGAGCGGGCCTTGCTCTAATTCGCTCATGGCAATTTGTAAATCAGCCATGACATCTAATACATTCACCCCCGCTTCGCGGTAGGCGTTTACGGCAATGGCAGGT
Source organism: uncultured Gammaproteobacteria bacterium (assembly GCA_938074525.1). Lineage (GTDB taxonomy): Bacteria > Pseudomonadota > Gammaproteobacteria > UBA4575 > UBA4575 > UBA1858. The sequence goes on along the minus strand of CALJEX010000098.1, from coordinate 20,019 downwards.
TCACCACGCGTGATGACAAAATTATCGCGATCAGCAGGTTGTATGCTTACGTTGGCGATATCACGCAGATAAACTGGCTGACCATCGCGCCATTCAAGTACAAGCTTCTGTAAGTCTTTTGGATCCAGAGCGCCGGTGTAACGTAAAATATATTGGCGCTTGCCAACATCGACTGTGCCACCAGAGACATCTTCATTATTGCCCACTATTCTTGCCGCATTGACGAGATCAATCCCCATGCCTGCAGCCTTATAAGGGTCTACAGTAATACGCACTTCACGTTCATTGCCGCCGCGTACTTCAGATAATGCAACACCGGATACGCGTTCAAAGCGTGATTGAACAACTTCTTCTATGTAGTCGCGATAATCTTCAATGTTAGTGTTGTTACCTTCCCCTGGTTTAATAATGAACCAAGCAATGGGACGACTACGTCCACCGGCAGTACTTAGAATAGGTTCATCGGCTTCGATAGGATATTGGGGAACACGATTAAGGCGATTAATGACTTCGATCAATCCGCGCTCTAGGCTGAAGTCGACATCGAAGGAAATAGTAATTTTGCCTGAACCCTGCCTTGCTTCAGATAACAGCTCAGTCATGCCCGGTAAACCGCGTAATTGATCTTCTTGCGGTTCGATTATTTCTGCTTCGACTTCTTCCGGTGCAGCACCACGCCAAGCCGTGGTAATAGTAATTTCTGGGCGTTCAACTTCTGGCGTGAGTTGAATAGGTAATCCACGTAAAGCTAAGTATCCAAATAATAAGATAAGTAGTGCAGTGACTAAGCCTGCAGTGGGATTACTTAGTGCAAGTTTAGTTGGACTCATTAGATATTTTGACAGTCTCACCAGGGCGTAAACGTTCTCCGCCTCTAGTGACGATACGATCGCCAGGATTAATGTTGCCGATTAATTCAACATGCTCGCCATCACCAATGCCGACATCCACGTTAATTTGTTCTGAAAGATTTTCGGTATTGATACGAAACACACTAATACTTCCTTTTCTCAGCACTAATGCATCTCTATGAATAGAGATGACCTCGCGTGCTTTAGCAGTAGGAATTGAAATGCGAACTAATGTGCCGGGTGGTAATGGTTGCTGCGGTGTTAGGCGTAATTCAAACAAACGTGATGCGGTTGTCCCAACGGGCACAATCGTTTCAATAGTGGCATCAATTGTTTGATCGTTGCTTTGTACACTCAGAGTGTTTTTAAGTGTGAGCAAAGAGTAAATAGTTTGAGGAACGCGTACTTGGATTTCAGAATTATTAAAATCAATTAGGCGGACTAGAGGATTTCCATTTTGAGCCCATTCGCCTGATTGGGCAAAACGCTCGCTGATTACACCAGCAAAAGGTGCACGTAAGTTAGATCGTGAAATGCGTTCTTCAATTTGAGCCAGTCTTGCACGTGCGGCAATTATATTACTACTAGCGATTGCGCGATCAGAAATAGACTGATCTAACTCATTCTGAGCAACATTGTTCTGTTTTATTAACCGTTGGAAACGTTTAACTTCTTTTTCATATAAATTTTGCTGAGCTTGTTCGCTTTTAATGATGGCAACTTCTTCAATGCGTTGTTGCTGTAAAAAAACATCATCTAGCTTAGCAACAATATCGCCTTTCTTAACAATGGTGCCGACATCGGCTGCCCATGTTAGAAGACCTTCAACTTCAGATGAAATGCGCGCGTCATCTTTGCTGATGACCGTTCCTGAGTATTGTGCAGTGGGAGCGAGTTCGCGTAGTTGGGCAATATCGACCACCACAGGTTTAATCTGGCTGGGGCGACCGGCTGCAGAAATCGTATTAACACTAGTGAATAGGAAAAATACGATCCATGTATATTTGATTAGTGTGTTCATGAATAGTGGTGATTGTACCTTATGCAGGCTAAATACATACACTACACAAGTACTATATTAAAGAGTATGACAGCCGTGCAGCTAACCTAATTTAATGCACCTGAACAACTGCTGCCTTGTCCAGCGGTACAACCAAAACAATGATTCCCTGTTTTAATGGGTAAATCACCGAGGCTGGTGGCAAATAAATCACTGATATGTAATGGGTGTTTATCTTTTGAATATAACGGTTCTTCTAGCATCTGATTGAAGTCACAATCAAACACGTTGCCTTGCCAGTCAATACTGACTGTATCTTTGCACATGACTGTCTCAAGATTGTCTGCTTGGTGACTGTTACGCAAGGTATCCATGTAGCTATGAAAATGCCCAGTAGAAAGAAGGCTGCTGCCAAAACGTTGTATCGGCATATTAGTGATCACAAATAGATCGTTAAATTGCACATTATGATCCTGCGCCAAGCGTTGTTTATACTCTTTTTCTAATTCCATTTGAGATGGAGGCAATACGGGCCCGCTTGGATTGAACACTAAATGTAAATTGAGATTGCTATCTTCAGCGTAACCTAGTGAATTTAATTGTTGTAATGCATCAATACTTAGAGAGAATACACCTTTGCCTCGCTGCTTGTTAACAGTATCTTCAGTATAACAAGGGAGTGATGCAACAATTTCAACTTGGTTATCTGCAAGGAACTCGGCCAGATCTTCTTGTTGCGGCTCAAATAAAATAGTGAGGTTGCATCGATCACGAACAGTCACCCCTGCTTTTCCTGCTTCTATCACTAACTGACGAAATCGCGGATGAAGTTCAGGCGCGCCGCCGGTTACGTCTAGTAACGCTATATCATTTTCCGAAATATATTTAATCACTAAGTCTAGTGTTGCATCATCCATCATCTCGGTACGATTAGGCCCTGCATTCACATGACAATGCGTGCACGACTGATTGCACTTGTAACCAAGGTTTACTTGTAAAGTGGTTAGACGACTACGACTTATCGCTGGAAAAGTCCCCGGGAATAACAAATGTTTTGTTTCGCGCATTAGGTTATCTCAGTCTCCATGATTGGAATTTTTTTAATAGACTAATTGTGCGCTCAGTCAGTTTAGAGCGGCGCCATTTCCCAGCCACCATGCGATTGATTTCACTCCTGGTGGGATAAATATGTACAGTTTTCAAAATTTTATTCAAACCTAATCCATTTGTTTTAGCTAGCACAAACTCGGCGATTAATTCGCTAGCATGTTCACCGACAATACACACCCCTAATATCTTATCGCTATTTGCTGGAGTAATAACTTTGATAAATCCTGTTGTCGCATTATCGGTAATTGCGCGATCAATATCATCCATAGGAAATGTAGTGACTTGATGATCAATCTCTTGTTCAATCGCTTGTTTCTCAGTAATGCCTAAGCTGGTTATTTCAGGGTCTGTGAACACAGCACGGGGGATATTATCTAGGGTACATTTAAATTTCTTTATCGGATGAAATAATGCATTAAAGGCAGCATACCAAGCTTGATGAGAAGCTGTGTGTGTATACTGCATGGAACTGGTGACATCTCCACAAGCATAGACATTGGGATACTTTGTTTGCAAGGTGTCGTTAGTGGTAATGCGGCCCTGTTGATTGATCTCTAAATTGAGTGCATCCATGCCTTTGATATTGGCTTTTCTGCCTGTCGCAATTAATAAGTGTGTAAAGCTAATGGTTGTGATGGCATCATTTTGCGATCCCACTAAAGAGTAATTATCAAAATCATTAATAAATTTGTCGGTGCTGAAGTTGTTTAACAGCGTGATATTGTCTTTTAGTAGTGATGCTTCAACTAACTTGGCTGCCTCTTCGTCTTCATTAGGTAATATGGTTGTGCGATTATTCACAATTGAGACATTGGCACCAAGTCGTGCAAAAGCCTGTCCTAACTCGCAACCAATAGGGCCTGCGCCAATAACTAATAGTTTCTTGGGTAGTTCTGTGAGTGACCAGATAGTATCAGTTGTATAGTAAGGAATTTTATCTAGGTCTGTAATGTTGGGTAGCGCTGGAGTTGCGCCGGTCGCAATAATAATATTTTTAGCAGTTAATGTTTTGTCATTAACCTGTACCTGCCAAGGCGAAGTGATAACAGCATCCCCTTGTTCACACTCAACGCCTAACTCAGTATAGCGAGCAACAGAATCTTTTGGTTCTATTATGTCTATCTTGTCATGAACCCTTGCCATGACGTTTTTGAATTCAAGTTCGTAGTTCGCTTTAGATAAACCATACGATGCAAAATCGTTTAGGTCAGCGACAAACTTTGCACTGCGTAAAATAGATTTAGAAGGAACGCATCCTGTGTTTAGACAATCACCACCCATTTGATGTTTTTCTACTAGCGCTACTTTTCCTTGTAGTGTGCTAGTAGTGTACGCAGCCACCAAGCCTGCCGAGCCGCCGCCAACAACGATAGTGTTATATTCAAACGAATTGGGCTTGGTAAAATTTTTATATACGCGTTTACTTTTTAACATAGACATAATGCTTTTGGTGATAAGTGGTAAAATGCCAAGTAATACCAATGCGAAAATTAATGACGGAGAAGCAATGTCGCTGGGTGAAGAAATCTTAGCAATCTGAGTGCCTGCGTTCACATATATTAATGTTGCTGGAAACATGCCTAATTGACTTACCCAATAAAAAGTAAATGCGCGTATAGGGGTGAGCGCCATTACTAGGTTGACCAAGAAAAAAGGAAATACTGGAACTAGGCGTAGAAATAATAAGTAAAATGCTCCTTCTTCTTTGACTTTTTGGTTGATTATGTCAAGTCGATCAGAAAATTTACTTTGCACAAAATCATGCAAAAAATAACGTGCTACCAGATAGGCGAGTAGTGCACCAATAGTCGATGCAAATGATACTAATATTGTGCCTTGGGTTAAGCCAAACAGTGCGCCACCAGCAAGTGTGAATATAAAAGCGCCTGGAACTGAAATGCCCGTGGCGATCACATAGATTGAAAAGAATATCGCTGCGGCAGTGAAAGGATTGTTGTTTACTAGTGATTGTAATTCTGACTGACGCTCCTTGAGTTCACTAAATGTGAGGTAGCTGCCAATGTCAAAATAGGCCATGCCAAAAATAATCGAGGCAACGATCACTAAAAATATTATAATTCTTTTCACGCTAAGCTTTAGGTTGTATGTACCTGGGAATAGACCTGTATATAGAACTTAAGCTTACATCATGTGTTTGTGATATGTGCGAAATATCGGTGTAACCAGCAGTGAATGAAAAATAATTAAAGGATAAATTAAGGGGAGTTATGCGTTTAGTCAGTTGTGAGTATGAAAACAAGGTGTGGTTGGGAGTTGAGCAGGGCGAGCGTATATTTTTGCCTAATAGACATCCTGACTGGGATGCCGCTATCGACACGATGCTCGCACTGTTGGATGCCGGGAGCTCGGCATGGAATAACTTAGCAGCTGTCAGCCAAAAGGCAGAAGATGCTCATTGCATACTGCGTGAACAAGTCACGTTATGTTCGCCTATTCCTAGGCCAAGACAAAACGTCATCTGCCTAGGATTGAATTATATGGATCACGTCTCAGAAACGTCAGCAGCTAAACAGGAAGAAGCGAAACTACCAAGATCGCCAATTGTTTTCACTAAGGCAGCGAATAGTATGAATGGTCCATATAGCGATATTGAAATCAACACTAGTGTCTCTGCAAAAATGGATTGGGAAGCTGAGTTAGGTGTCATTATCGGCAAATCTGGCTTTGGTATAAGTGAGCAAGATGCTATGCAGCATGTGTTTGGGTATACGGTGATTAATGATGTCACGGCACGCGATCGACAAAAGTGGCATAAGCAGTTTTATATTGGCAAAAGTTATCGTGGTTGCTGTCCTATGGGTCCAGTGATTGTTACTGCAGATGAAATAAAAGATCCGCATGATTTAGAGCTGCGTAGCTGGGTGAATGGAGATTTAAAGCAAGAATCGAATACTAAGCATCAAATCTTTTCAATCGCGAACGTGATTTCAGTATTGTCGCAAGGGATGGAGTTGGAGGCAGGCGATATTATTGCAACAGGCACACCTAGTGGTGTGGGTTATGCACGGACACCACCGGAGTTTCTTATGCCGGGTGATATAGTGGAATGTGAAGTGGAAAACATTGGTAAGATATCGAATCGAATTACTCAACGAGAATAGACCGTTAAGTAGGTCTGCTTGTTCATCAGACCATTTAGAACGGATATAGCTCTAGCTTTATAGGAAGATATAAATAATATTGCAAAAATCAATTAACATTAAATCCGCTAGTTAATACTTAATGGACCGCTTTGGGGAGTCGTCATGATACAAGATAAAATGCTCAAGCCGGTGACGCTTGAATTCAATGGGAAAGCTGGGGAGTACTTTCGCGTTTGGATTGTTAATGTATTGTTAAGTATTATTACCTTAGGTATTTATTCTGCTTGGGCTAAGGTTCGTAACAAGCAATACTTTTACGGCAATACAATTCTTGATGGTTCACCTTTTGAATACACGGCAAGCCCCATTGCTATATTAAAAGGACGTATTATTGTAGTCGCTGTATTGGTGATGGTATCTATTCTTTCCCAATTTTTTCCATTAGCTAACATTATATTCTTTGCAATTTTCTTTCTGGTCACGCCTTGGTTGGTGATGCGAAGTATGATGTTTAATGCACACTATACGTCATATCGTAATTTAAACTTTTCATTTGAAAGAAACCTGGTAGACGCAGTGAAAACATTCATCGGCTTGACCCTGCTCATGATCGCCACGCTTGGTTTAGCCTATCCATGGTTAATTCACGCTATACAAAAATATCGAGTCGATAACCATGGATTTGGCCAATATATATTTCATTTTAAAAGTTCTATAAAAGCATTTTATAAATATCACGTTATAGGTTTGTTAATCGTGATACTGACCTTGGTAGTGGTTAGTATGATTTTTGGTGGGAGCATGGCCGCTATTATGGGGCCGTTCAATGCTGATCCTGAGTCTAATCCAGCCTCATCTTCAATGGCGTCAATATCATTAGTATTTGTCTCGATTCTTTACTTTGTTGGCTATTATCTCGCGTACGCTTATGTGCAAGCGAATGTGTTTAACACGGTTTGGTCGAATACCTCTTTGAATAAAGCGTCAGCGCATGTGCTTACTGCGCAAACAGTTCCTTTGATGGCTTTCAAGGGAAAACTTGCTACGGGTAAAATGTTTTTCATTTATCTCACTAATACGCTAGGTATAATAGTGAGTGTTGGTTTGTTGATTCCATGGGCTAAGATAAGACTCGCAAGGTATCGTATTGAAAGTTTGGATGTATCATCGCTCGCCGACTTAAAAGTAATCACGGCCAATCAGCAAGAGCAGGTGGGCACTATTGGCAGTGAGATGGGAGACTTGCTAGATATAGATATTGCTATGTGATAATGAAATTTGAAGCGACATATTATGATGGAGTTCACCCGGTAGGGAAGTTAGTCACTATTCTAGTCAGCGATAATGGTAAAACTAACTTTATCGGCCCTGAAGTATCTTATAGTTGTCACTGGCAAGATCTCAATGTTAGTAGCCAATTGGGTAATACAGTGAGAAGTCTGCAATTACCTAATGGCGCGAAATGTGAAGCTGACGCACATCAACAAATCAATCAATTAGAAGATCGGTATTCTCGATCTGTCATTAGTCAATATGTGCATGGTTTAGAGTCGCGTTGGCACTATGTGTTACTCGCAGCAGTGATTGTTGCTGGTTTTACATGGGGTATGATTGTGCATGGTATTCCTTCGCTAGCAAAAACGGTTGCACATGCATTACCAGTCAGTGTTGATGAGAAATTAACTGAAGGAACTCTCTCTATTTTAGATGAGAGAATCTTGAGTGCGTCTGATCTGGATGAGGAGACTAAATTACGATTGCAGAATAAATTCGCTGTCATGGTTGAGAATTCTCAAGATGAACATAATTATCAATTACTGTTTAGACAAGGCGTTGGCGCTAATGCATTTGCATTGCCTTCAGGGCACATAGTGGTGACCGATGAATTAGTAGACATTGCTGATCATGATGATGAGGTGCTAGCAGTACTTGCGCATGAGATTGGTCATGTCGTACATGAGCATGGACTAAGGTCTGTTCTACAGAGTTCTGCTGTCGCGCTGTTGTTAACCGCGGTGACGGGGGATATAGGTTCTACTAGTGGATTTGCAGCAGCCATGCCAATTATTTTATTAGAAACAAATTATTCGCGTAAATTTGAGTTGGAAGCAGATAGATATGCGTTAGACTATATGCTTGCACATAATATGGATACCAATCACTTTGCGACCATATTGCAAAAAATTACTGGGCAAGATGATGAAGAGCATGAGGATGACGTATTTGCTTATCTGTCGACTCACCCGGCTACCCAAGAACGTATTCAGCCTTTTATAGATAACCGCCTAAGCAAGTAGAGCAGCCCCATAAGCAATCACTTATCACTGTTCTATGCTGGCAGAACAGTAAGTATCATTCATTATGTTTAATGCATTTAAAACACGTTGGTCTGAAGACGGCGGTTATCGTGAAGTATTGGTGATTGCAGTGCCATTAATTCTTAGCACAGGCGCCTGGAGTTTATTGCTATTCGTAGATCGCATGTTTTTGTCTTGGTATTCATCGGAGGCTATTGCTGCGGCGATGCCTGCGGGAATGGCAAGCTTTGCTATGATGTGTTTGTTTATTGGTACCGCCGCTTATGTGAATACATTTGTCGCTCAATATTTTGGTGCAGGTGAAGAGGAAAACATTGGCGCAGTAATCTGGCAAGGTATCTATTTTAGTTGTTTGTCTATTTTTCTTGTTGTGCCTGCATATCTGTTGGCAGAAAAATTTTTCGCACTAGTTGGTCATGCGCAATCATTACAATTACTGGAGGTAGATTACTTCAAGCTGTTAATGTATTCCGCAGTGTTCGTGGTATTAAATAATACATTGTCTAGTTTCTTTTCTGGCCTTGGCAAGACCATGGTGGTTATGTGGGTGAGCATATTAATTACAGTAATTAATATCATATTGGACTACATATTCATATTTGGAAAGCTTGGTTTTTCAGAGATGGGTATTCGGGGTGCGGCGACAGCGACAAATATTGCTGTGATTACAGGGTCAATAGTATTGCTGGTATTGATTTTTCGGCGTAAAAACAGAGATCGGTTTCAGTTACTATCTGCATGGAAGTTCGATAAGTCATTATTCAATCGCTTAGTGTACTTTGGTTTTCCCAATGGCTTGAGATTATTTATTGATATGTCAGCGTTTACAGCATTTCTTATGTTTGTCGGTACATTGGGAACGCGTGAACTTGCAGCCAGTAATATTGCATTCAATATTAACGCACTGTCATTCTTGCCCATGGTGGGTTTAATGATTGGTGTTGCTGTGGTGGTTGGGCAGAGGCTGGGAGAAAATAAACCACATCTTGCTGAAAAGGCGACATGGTCGGCAGTTCATATTGCGTTAGCATTTTTTGGTGCATTGGCATTATTGTATTTATCTATTCCTGAAGTGTTTATTTATCCTTTTACTTTGAATGATGGTTTAGACGATATGCAAGGCAGTGTAGAAATGATTGTCGTGTTGCTAAAGTTCATCGCATTTTTTGGAATGTTTGATGCGTTGTTCTTGGTATTTCTTGGGGCACTAGAAGGAGCAGGCGATACGCGTTTTATTATGAAAATGAGCTTTGTTATATCAGGACTATTGCTGATTGTTCCTTGTTATTTATACATCAAATATTTTCAGGCAAATATTTATGTGCTCTGGTCTATCATTACGTTAAATGTGATTTTGTACTGCCTCGTGTTTTTTATGCGCTTCTATAAAGGGCCGTGGAAAACAATGAGGGTAATTGATTAGTCGCGACATTATTATTGCTCTTGAATAAAGCAAGGTAGGCACAAGCTTAGTGCGATATTGGCTTTAAATATAAGCATAAACAAATAACTTGTTGATATTAAAACTTAAAAATTTTGGTATGAGAATTGCTGGTTATTAAGTGATGGTCAGTAATAGCCTCCCTTTGCTGACTTAAGCTAATAAGCCTCGCCCAGAACCTGCGAGGCTTTTTTTACACGATGAATAATACTCATCTGTCATTCATAAAATGTATTGTTCTGATATATTTAATGCATTTCACTTTTCAATACATTTCTTTCAATATTAACCCATTAACAGGCTGTAAGATCTTTGAAGCAAAGCACACGAAGTTGCTGAGAAGATTATCTTTAAATGCTCAAAACAATACGCTGAGTGAACGCTCGATATGTTGTTAAGGTCAATATGATGAAAGTTTTTATACTAAAATTAATCGGTGGCGTTTCGCTAACACTCGGTGTGCTGGGGGCATTTTTACCGCTACTACCGTCTACCTGTTTCATTCTGTTGGCTACTTGGTCATTTAGTAAATCTTCACCACGGTTTCACAATTGGTTGTACTATCGTTCACCATTTTCAGATTCCATACAAAATTGGCAGCAACACCGCACCATTCCTCCCTCATAAGGTAAAAGTGGTGGCAACAATGTCGATGATGATTTCCTATGGAATAACGGTAATGATCGTCTCTAATGTCGTAGTATTAGTATCATTAGGCATAGGCATGGTGGCGTTGCTTGCGTATTTATTAACACGACCTAGCGAGGTTGATGATCGACTTAAGGAGATACGCAGTTACGAATTACGTCAGCTAGTAAATTAAACTCTGGTTTGCGTACGCTGGATTTTCTCCACATTAAACCAATTTCTCGATAAGACTTTTCCTTCAACTCGGAAGTAGCGACCTTGGTTTGTTTTAGCAATCCGCTATCAACAGCCATCTTCGGTACGAAAGTAATACCAAGATCACTATCGACCATTTGGATCAAACTATACAAGCTGCTCGCAGAGAACTTACTGATCTTTTCTTTTTTACTCAGGCTGCATGCGCTCATGGCATGGTCGCGTAAGCAATGCCCATCCTCTAATAATAAAATCGATTCTTTATTTAATTTGTTAGGAGAAAAATTTTCCGCATCAATTAACTTAGTGCCTTTACGGTACGCAAGTTTGAACGGATCATTGAATATGCTGATAGATTCTGTGTTGATTAAATCGACTGGAAGCGCGAGCAATAAGATATCTAGTTCGCCATCTAACAATAACTGGTGAATTCGATTGGTCTGTTCTTCCTTTAAATATAGTTCTAATTTCGGATACTGTTTACGAATTTCTGGAAGTATGCGCGGTAATAAGAAAGGCGCAATGGTGGGAATCACCCCCATCTTCAGTGGTCCACTAAGGGGTTCTTGACAAGTTTTAGTGATATCGATGATGCCTTCGAGATCAAAAATAGCTAGTCGAGCTTGCTGTGCAACCAGTGTGCCTGTCGATGTGAACACAACGCTTCGATTAGTGCGATCAACCAATGAGGTATTTAGAATATTTTCTAGTTCCTTAATTGCCACGCTAAATGCCGATTGAGTAACAAAGCAAGCTTCGGCAGCTTTGCCAAAGTGCAAGTGTTTTTCTAGCGCAATTAGATAGCGAAGTTGCTTGACTGTGGGTAAATTAATCATGAGTAAAATAGATCATAAGTGTTGGATTGATTAAATTTACTTAAACTTAAGTGAAACTACAATGGCTATTTTTATTACTCTAAATAATTGTCTATAAATTACTTATATCTTTTACGATTTAATCAGTGGAGTGCATATTAATTTAATGATTAAAATTTTAAATCAGTTTTATTTTTTGCAACTTACTTAGTTCTGAAATAACTCACTGGTAGATATGGGAATATTGATAATATCGTTGGTTTTATGTTGATTGTCATAATCCTGTCACATTTTTGTCGTCTCGTGTAATATCACATTGTTAAATAAATCTCTAAAATTCAAAAAGTTAAGGTTGGTTAGATGAAAAATATTTTTATGCCACTAATGTTATTAGCATTAGTATTCGGGACTGCAAATGCGGCCACGATCACTCCAGATGCCAGTACGGACATTCCTGATGGAGCTGTGCTTTTTAACTTCCAAGTTTCAGAAACAGATGAAGGTGAATTGACAGCAGGCTTTATGAGTCAATCAAACCCGACAATTTCAATTACAGGCGTGAATGTTAGTGGCGGAGTTGTTTCATGGTTGGATGATCCTTTTAATGATAATGGAACTCTTCTTCCTGGTGGCTTAGGTGTTTGCGCAGTTGGTGATTGTGCAGGAAATGATTCAGACGCAATAAACCAAGGTGAATCTATTACACTGACAGTAAGTGAGCCAATTCGTGTTGGTGAAATTTATTTTCGAAACGGCAATCATGATCCTGTTTTTGCAAATAATTTTGGTGTAAGTATTGATGGTGGTGCTGTTCAATCATTCGCACTAGCATCAGTATCAACGGCTTTAATGAGTCAAGTAATTCAAAGTACAATAGAATTTATACGTCTTGGTGGCGCAGGTTCTGCGGGTAACGCGAATAGGGATTTCTACGTAGCAGGTTTTGGTGCGCCTGTACCACTACCGGCAGCATTACCAATGTTGATCATGGGATTATTAGGCTTATTTGGATTTAGAAAAGTAACGGCTTAATTTTTAAGGTATAAAAATACTTAAAAAAGCCACTGGCGAAAGCTGGTGGCTTTTTTGTGGTCCGGTTTGTCAGGATTGATTGGTTTTGCGCAATGTAAAAGTTGAAAGATAAAGTTTAAAAAATTTATTTTATTCGGTGAGATAAGATTGCATCTTGCCGAATATAGTTGAAGTGTAAGCACTGTCTTCACGTGTAATAAGGACACCTGATAAGTTATTATCGATAGACAGTTGGTAGCTTCTCTTTGGGCCTAATACCATAAATGCAGTAGCCCAAGCATCAGCAATGGCAGTGGATTGATGAAGCACTGTGACTGAACCTAAATTATGACTAACTGGATACCCGCTACGTGGGTCGATGGTATGCGAATAATGCTTGCCCTCATGCTCAATGAAGTTTCTATAGTCACCAGAAGTTGCTACACCAACATCGAGTAGCGAAACTATCTTTTCTATTTTTCCGCGCTCAAAGTGAGGTGTTTCAATACCTATGCGCCATGGGTTTCCATGAGGAGCAACACCACGGCCTTTAATCTCCCCGCCAATTTCAACCATGTAATTGAGAACATTATTTTCATTAAGAATTTGCGCAACCTCATCAACTGCATAACCTTTGGCAATCGCAGATAAATCAACATATAAGTCAGCAACTTTTTTATTTAGTGCCGGTGGGTCAATACGCACCTCAAGATGTTGATAACCAATGCTACGTTTGGCGATGTTAATTTCCGTATCGGTAGGAAAGGTAAACGCAGTCTCGCTTGGGCCAAATCCCCATAAGTTCACTAATGGGCCAACTGTAATGTCGAAGGCGCCATCCGTTTTTATGCTGATTGATAATGCTAATTCTACAAGTTGAGCTAATTCACTATCAACTGCATGCCATCCTGTTTCACGCGATTGATTAAAATCGCTTAATTGTGAGTTTGGAATATACGTCGACATTAACGAATTAATTCGACCTAAACGAAGTTCGATCAGATCTTTTAGTTCTGAAGTAGAAATTGAAATTGATGCGTCAGACCATTGAACACTATAGCTTGTGCCCATGGTGCTGCCAGTAATTTGTGGGCCGGTTTTTTCTGGCTCGCAACCGCTAATGAATAAAACGCAACTGAACGCGATAAGTATAGAAGAGAGTTTTTTGAAATGAGATAGAAGCAAGATGATTTAGACTTTAGTAATTAAGGAAGAGACAGTATTTTCACTGTTTCTTCCTTAACGTATGTAACGGATTAAATTTTTCCGTCTAATCCCATTTGGTAATACTTATGAGTAATCTCTTCTTGATTCTCTAATAGCCAATCAATATTAGGTTCATTATTCATTGCTTTATGAATTGCGCCTGCCATCGCTTTGCGATGAATGTCAAACAAGATTTTATGGTCTAAATCATCGGCAGTAGCCACCATAGGGTTTAACCAAACAGAAACAATAATTCCTAAGTCGTTAGCTTTTTCTTTAGGAATGTCGCCATTACGTACCGCATCTAAAACACCGTTAGCAATCGCGGCTTGCACAGTACCCATTAAAATATTGGTGTAACGATCATCTTTAACCGTTACCTTGCTAACCATTATAGTAGCAGGACGAACTTGTATGTCAGTGTTCAGGATGGCAAGCACACGTGAGTGTCCTTTAACTTGATCACCTAATAGAGTAGCAAACGCAGTCCCTACTGGGCCGTCTAACTCGCCAATAATGACTTCGGGTTCTGCTGCAGTTCCAGCAGGTCCGCCTGCAACTAATGATTCACCTACGCGCATGACAATTCGATCTGACATATTTACTATGCTCCTTAAGATTAATTTAAAAAAGATAAGGCGACAGTGTTGGGCTGTCGCAAAATGTATTCGTGAGTATTATTTCTGGGGCTGGTTATTTAGCAAGAGCCGACTCGGCGACCTTTCCAAACTAACTCCATAGAGAAAGACTGGCCTTCAATATCCATGTTCATTTGCATATTGCCAGAACCAGAATCACCTTTAGATTCAAATGAGCCTTGGCCTTTCATCGCGCCACCAGGAGTGCCGCACTGCATAGACCAATTTAACGTATTACCATTGACATTGGAGTCTATGATGGAGCATTCGCCGCCATCGCTAGGGGCTAGAGTTTCTGGGCTAATTTTTGATTCTTTCATGCACTCTTGCTGAGTTTGAACGCGCGGTTGAGGAAACATTGGTGAAGTCATCGTGGTAGAAACTTCCCATAAACCTGGCTCAATAGAGACGCTATCAGCAGCCATGGCTAGATGGGCTGTGGATAAAGTCAATAAGCTTGTAAGAGTTAAAATAGCAGTACGCATATCATCTAGACCTATAATTAATATTATTTGAGGCGCTTATTTTACAGGTTCTACTCTTGTCTACAATAAACAAACATTGAGATTTTAGTGATCAATTATTAACATAGGCATATGAATAAGCAGCTTAGTATTATTCGCCATGCAAAATCTGACTGGTCCGGAGGCTGTAGAGATTTTGATAGAGCACTAAATGATCGTGGTCACAGTGATGCGCAGTTAATTGGTAAATACCTGTTTGCCAATAATCAACAGTTTGACAGGGTATATTGCAGTACAGCGAATCGTGCACGGCTAACGATGCAACAGTTAAATAATTTTCTGAAACTACCTGAAGATAGCGTTCGTTATGAACAGTCCTTATATCTAGCATCCGTGGCTCATTTAGTGTCATTTATTGAGCAATTTAGCAATCAAGATCAGCACATAGCGCTGATTGCTCATAATCCGGGTCTCACTGAGTTATGTAACTATTTAACTGGTGATCAGCTCGCTAACCTGCCTACCTGTGCTGTTTATAATATTCAATTGCATGCTGATGAATGGAAAGCAGTTGGCATTGAGTGTGGGACTAAAAAGTCACTGATGACACCAAGAACTTTAAGAGACAATTAGTCTGTAAGAATTCCCGCCTAAGTACGATCTTAATAAGATGGAACTAAGGGAGTTGCTCGTGAATAATAAACAATCTACTAAACTGTATCTAATTATTTTTTTACTGGCAGCAAGCCAATTTGCCTACGCTGAACGTGTAAAGATCTCTGCCGGTGAGTTTGCAATGGGTTGTTCAGTAGACGATGACAAGTGTGAAAATGATGAAGGAAAACCCGGAGGTGTGAACGTCAACGTGCCAGCCTTCTTTCTAGATAGCCACGAAGTCACAGTACAACAATACCAAGCATGCATAGATGCTGAAAAATGTGCAATTCCGAAAGATTTTAATCGCAATAAATACTGTAATTTAAACGCTAGTGATAGAGATGATCATCCAATCAACTGTGTAGACTGGCAAGACGCAGCCGATTACTGCGCATGGAAAGGGGGCAGATTGCCATTTGAACCAGAATGGGAAAAAGCTGCACGTGCAGGGTCTACTTCGAGATATCCATGGGGCCAAGAAGTGACATGTGAACAAGCGATAGTCGATGATGGCAAAACATTTGGTTCAGTACCTAATGAGCCTGATGGTTGCGGTGAAGATAGAACATGGCCTATTGGTAGTCGTGCAGCCAATGCATTCGGTTTGTTTGATATGCATGGTAACGCAGGAGAATGGACAGGTAGCTGGTATGGAAAAAATGCTGTCGCCGATTACTACACAAAAGGAAATTTAGTCGGCCCAGAGTCAGCTAAGCAGCGTGTTGTGCGTGGAGGTTCTTGGGATGAGAATCGTAAAAACTTGCGTAGCTCGTTTCGTAATGTGAAACCTCCAGTGAGCGGCAAGAGCATCTATGGGTCTATTGGTTTTCGTTGTGCATACGATGAATAACAGTTAAGCGTATTCAATAGTTCGACTTACTTAAGTTCGTCAGCATAGAGTCCAAGTGCTTTTCTTTTTTTCTTGGAGAAGCCAAGTGACACAATTCGGTGTGATTCAAGTAAATATTCTTTAAGTTCATCATCAGGTAAGCCGGGTGCACCATAGTGCTGAATCCAAGACATGCCACGTGAAGCAAGATAAGGGGCAGGGCGTAAGCCAGGTAAATCTTTTAAGATTTCAAATGAAATGTCTGAGACCTTAAATGTAAATGCAGGAGATTCTGTTTTCTCCCAACCACCAATGGCAAATACCTTGTCTGAAACTTTCCATACATGAGAATTTCCCCACTGAACTACATGTGAAGTAACAGCGAGAGAACCGCAGAAAGCATTGAACTCATCGTAGTTCATAATAGTAGACGCTAAAATAAACTTATCATTTTATTCGTTTGGCGCTAACCTTAACAGCTTGCCATTTTTTTCGTCGGTGAGAATATATAAATAACCATCAGGGCCATTACGCACATCGCGGATGCGTGCCATACCATCAAGTAAAATTTCTTGGCTGACAATCTTATCTCCTTCCATTACCAAGCGGCGTAAATGTTTCTGAACTAATGCACCAACAAAAAGATCACCCTTCCATTGTGGGAAGCGGTCGCCTGAATAAAATGCCATACCACTAGGTGCTATAGAGGGGTCCCAATAAACAACAGGCTGTTCCATATTCGGTGCATGTGTTTTATCGGAAATAATTTCTCCGCTGTAATCAATACCATAAGTAATCGCCGGCCATCCATAATTTACGCCAGCTTTAAGCTTGTTTACTTCATCGCCGCCACGTGGTCCATGTTCATGTGCCCAAATAGATTGATCAGTTGGTCGCATGCTAATGCCTTGCGCATTTCGATGACCATAAGAAAAAACTTCAGGTTGGTAATTTTCGTGATCAACAAATGGGTTGTCTTTGGGGATGGTGCCATCATCATTAATGCGAATAATGGTACCTAAGTGATTGCTAGGTTTTTGTGCATCATGCAAGCGGTCATAACGATCACCTGTCGTAATAAACAAAGTACCATCATTGGCAAACACCAACCTTGAACCATAATGAAGACTCCCGGGTGTTTTGGGTTGAACAATAAAAATAGTTTCTATGTCTGCCAGTTTATTATCAACAAGGCGACCTCTAGCCACCTCAGTGCCCGCGCCTCCTTTACCACGACCGGCATATGAAAGATAAACTAGGCGGTTAGTTTCAAATTCAGGGTGGATAGCAACATCTAATAACCCCCCCTTGCCCTTTAACAAAAACATTTTTTGGCAGACCAGTAATGGCTTGGTCATCAAGTTTTCCTGATTTGACTATTCTTAAACGACCGACTCTTTCAGTAATTAGAAAATCACCGTTAGGCAGGAAAGCTAAACCCCAGGGTCGTACTAGGCCATCTGTGATTTCGATGAGTTTGAAATTGTGTTGGTCAGAACGGTAAGTATTTTCGGCGTTTGCGAATGGGGTGGATAGCAACAGTAAGACTGTTGCAAAAAATAGTTTCGCCGAATGTATTAATTTATGAGAATGATTAATTGATGTGATCATTTTGGTAAACCTGCCGCCGTCCTCAACTGAGCTTTTTCTTTTTCAGAAAATGCATCCCAATGTTTGTCTTGAATAGCACCTTCAAGTGAATAGAGATAGTAACAAACTGGAAGATGCTTACCGGGATTTTGATCAGACAACCATTTATAAGCTTTAGCTGCGCCTAGTTTCCTCAATTCTGATTCGTTTGTAATGCCAATCTCATGCAATCTGGATGCAACAGTTTTTCCAATATTCTGTAATTCAGAAAGAGGCTTACTTGTCATGAATCTATCTTCCTATGAAACATAACGACCATATAAAAGGCGGAGCGATTTTTTATGTATTTGTTAGACATTTGATTAAATCAAACAACTACATGATATCACAATAATATTTATTATAATTTTGACGTCATCGCTATGATGGAAGGCGTAATAACGTGAGGACGCTTGTATGGCAAGGCTGGATTCCCGCCTTCGCGGGAATGACGGGTAGGTTTGAGACTGAGAGTGCGGGGATGCAAAGACAGCGAAAATGTGCCAGTTAACAGTAACGACGCAAGATGAGGTAAAGCTAGCGTGGTGTTTAAGAATGTAATTTTAGCTGCTACAAATCTACCAACCGTTTACCAATAATTTTCTGTGCTAATGCTGCCTGGAGTTTTGCGTAGGTTTTTAGTTAAGCCGCGTTTCTCTAATGTTTCGCGCACGTCTTTAACCATGTCTGGATTGCCGCATAACATGATTTGAGATTTACCATTTTCAATTTTCAAGTTGACGCGCTCTTCTAGCTTGCCTTTTTTGAGTGCTTTTGGAATACGTCCAGGCAAGGCAAAGTCTGTTTTTTCACGGCTGACAAAAGGCACATATTCAAATTGGTCAGGGTGCTTTTGTTTAAATTCGTTAATCAGGTCTTGGTAGGTGAGTTCTGATGCACTGCGAACAGCATGTACTAACACACATTTTTTAAAACGTTGCCAAGGCTTTTCGGTTTTCAATATAGATAAGAATGGTCCGATACCTGTACCAGTAGAAATCATCCATAAGTCATCGCTTTCAGGAATTTCATTCAAAACTAAAAAGCCGTTGGCCTTTTTGCCTAAATAAATATGATCGCCTGCTTTTAACTCGGCTAGTTTTGGAGAAAGTATGCCTTTCTCGACATCTATGGAATAAAACTCATAGAAGTCTTCATGTGGAGCACTAACAAACGAATAAGGGCGTCCAACGATCTGGTCATCTATCATCAGGCCTAGACGGCCAAACTGACCAGCTTCATAGTCGCCAATATCACCTTTGACTTTTAGCGAGTAAAGAGTGTCCGTCCAATGTATGTTTTCGATGACTTCTGCGTCGACCCAGTTTGACATGTTGATAACCTATAACTGCCTGATGTTAAAAAGCTTGCTAGTTTACCTAGCCATTAAGCAATTTAGAACAAGTAGTTGTGAATAGTACGGAACACCCAATTGTAGATAAGTGAGCAGTGGCTGAATTAATTCTTGCCTAATGTAGGCGGATCAGCTGGATCTAAAGCGGATTCAAACTGTGCCTCAGGTTCGGGCTCTTTTTTGCCTGAGAAGAAATTAATGAAGAAGCGAAATACTTTCTTTATAGCACGGAATAGTTTTGGCATTAACCACACTATCAGCAAAATAAAGAGCACTAGAAAAATAAGAAACAATACAGGATGTTGAAGTGCAGCCCATAAGCCTGCAAACACAGCCACATCTTCTGTAATCGAGGCGGTCCAGTTTGAAAACGGTTCTGGAGACGTGTTTATAAGTACGCGCGTGCCCGCTTTAGTGAAGTGAGTGCCGGCAGCAATGGTGCCGCCGACCAATGCTGCTGCAATTTCAGCACCTGCCCCGACCTCGCCAATAGCGCCGGCGGCTAATAATGCACCGGCAGGAATGCGTACTAATGTGTGTAATGTATCCCAGCCTGTGTCAACGCCAGGAATTTTATCTGCGAAGAATTCAACGATATACATAAAGCCGGCAGCAGCAATCACAAGTGGATCCCCCACCACTTGTAAATCAGGAGGAAGCTCGACATAACCCATGTTCATCATGACGCCTAATGCCACTAATGTGCCATATAGATTAATCCCACTGGCCCATGCCACGCCCATAGTTAA
>CALJEX010000097.1 GCA_938074525.1 uncultured Gammaproteobacteria bacterium | reverse complement strand
AACTGGTAATTACAGAAGTATGACAACTTATGTAATTACTTACAAGTATTTGCTAGCTAACTCGGCTAACGCTGTGATTTAGTTTGGAATATCAGGATTATGTCAAATCTATGATTATGAATGGGGTTTTTGCCAAAAGGTACAGTAAGCGAACAAATGCGTCGCGACCATATCGATAATTAATTAGCCTTATGCAATCTGAGGAATTAGGCTGCTTTTGTCCACTTTTGTAGCTGAATAGACAGAGGATCAAGTTGGAAGTTAGTCGTAGTCTTTGTTGAATACGTTGCAAACTAAACTTATAAATATAACTTTTTCAAAGGGACGAGAGACTAATGGGTAGTCACATAGGGAATGACGAAGTCATGGTTATTCAGGTGAATGTAAATCATCTTTTGTCCATCGCTTGGTTGGTACGTACCCATTTTAACTCGGCCTTGTTCAATAGCAGGTTTGAGGGTTGATGGTGTTTCGCATAGTGCCCTAGCAACTATCTCAATTTGAGATAAGAGGTTTTTGCTCAGCTTGGCGACGGTGTCAGCCGAAAAGTCGATATCTCTTCTATTGAGGATGATTTCCATGGATGCCTTACCTTGTTAATAATACGAATGATAATGATTCTCATATGCTACATGGTGAGTGTTGTTTTATCAAGTGTGTAATTGATTAAATCGTATTGCCGCAGGGCTTAATGATGTTGCTGAGGCATGTTTGATTGGTAGTAGGCATATATAAAGAATTCTCAAGGCTGGCCGATTATTTGTCATCAAAGTTGATAAACATCAGACTCTCGACAAGTTCACAAGAAAATAATGAGTAAGCAAAAAAACTTCTATCAAATACTACATGTGCAGCAAGATGCGCCTAGTGAGGTTATCCGCTCAACTTATCGCACTATGATGCAGAAGTTAAAAATGCATCCAGATTTGGGCGGTAATCAAGAAGATGCTGCATTAATTAATGAAGCGTATTCAATACTGATGGATCCTGGTGCGCGAGCGCAGTACGACTCTTCTTTGAGTAAAGTAAAAAATGGTGCTGATCAAACAGATAAAAAACCAGCAGCGCAAAACCATTATCAAAAAGCTGCCAAAGTTATCAAAGATAATCAATGTGCTTTTTGCCATCTACCACATAATCATGGGCAGCATATTAAATCAGACAGTCAATGCTCCAGGTGCAAAAGTGCATTATTCCCAGCAGCAAAACAGAATCTCGAATTAAATGGTAATCGATTAATTAATCGTGTTGAAAAACAATGGCCAGTATCACTCTATATGTCTTGGCAAGATACGCGTAGTTACATCGTAATGACTCAAGACGTGTCACTTAACGGGTTACAAGTGTTGTCTAATACTTATGTAGAAAATGGAGTGGTACTGAAGTTGTCTAGCCATATGCTTGATGCGGTAGCGATAGTGGTTAATTCTAGAGCTGATCACACCATACTTCGTAAGCGTTGGAGACTGGGCCTTGAGTTTTTAACACTGCGTTTTCATCAAGCCCAAGGTACATTTGTAAAAATAGACGCTTAACAAGTGTCGTTATTTTTCTGTTCGAGCAATATATGACTTCCCCTTGAAATAGATTTATATAACACTACTTTGCTTTCATGCTTAATTGAATCTAATGGCAGAGTGTTATGAGTGCTGATAAGTCTATCAATGACCTACTGAAAATTATGCAGGACCTGCGAGATCCGCAAACGGGTTGCAGTTGGGATAAAGTGCAAACTTTTAGCACAATCATTCCTTATACTATTGAAGAAGCCTATGAAGTTGCTGACGCTGTTGCACGTAATGATATGTCGGATTTGTGTGATGAGCTTGGTGACCTATTGTTGCAAGTGGTGTATCACGCGCAAATGGCTCAAGAAGCTGATCAATTTTCATTTAATGATGTAGTCAATGCTATTTGTGAAAAGATGGTTCGACGTCATCCCCATGTGTTTGGATCAGATGCGCAAGTTGAACAAGGTAAGCAAGACTGGGAACAATTCAAACAACAAGAGAGATTGGCTAAAGGAAAGCTTGAGCAGGATGCTTCTGCGATTGCCAATGTTGCCGAAGGTTTGCCAGCATTAATAAGAGCGCGCAAATTGCAAAAGAAAGCAGCAAAAGTGAATTTTGATTGGTCTGAGGTTGGTTCTGTAATTGCCAAGCTTAAAGAAGAGGTGGATGAGTTGCAGCAGGCGGTTGTAATGCGACAAGGTGATGCGCGAATTGAAGAAGAGATGGGTGACGTATTGTTTTCGGTGGTTAACCTTTGTCGGCATGTGAGTGTCGATGCCGATGTCGCTCTGCAAAAATCAAATTCAAAATTTGAGCGTCGATTTAGGTTAGTCGAAAGTCTTGTGATTGAACAGGGTAAGCAGATGGCTGATTTGGAGGAAGATGAATTGGATCAGTGTTGGAGACAGGCTAAAAAAATATTGAGTGGGAGTTGATATGAGTGCGTTGAAATTTTGTATAGGTTTATTTTCTGTATTGTTAATAAACTCATTTGTGGTGCATGCAGAAATTCATAAATGGGCGGATGAGAATGGAAAGGTTCACTACGGTGATCGCCCGCCAGTATCTGAAAAAATTGAGCAGCTAGAAATTTCAGTAGACTCTTTTTCGTCGGTCGAAGTGCGTGATCTAGATGAGAGTGATATGGCTATATTAGGCCGCGAACAGTCTAATAAACAGCAAGGACTAGCTAAAAAAGTTGTGATGTATAGTATTGAGAGCTGTGGGTACTGTAAGAAGGCAAAAACTTATTTCAATGCGAATAATGTTAGTTTTACAGAACTCGATATTAATAAAAGCGCTTCAGCTAAAAGACAGTGGAAGAAGTTGAATGGGACGGGTGTGCCATTAATTTTAATTGGCGAGAGAAAAATGAGAGGCTTTAGTATTTCGTCGTTTGAAAATATCTATTTTAATTAATGTCATCCATTAAATAACATGGAGAAATCGACCGCTTGAACATGTTTTGTGAGTGCGCCGACTGAAATGTAATCGACTCCAAGCATTGCGTATTGATTGATGTTGTCCATGGTGATGTTGCCGGAAACTTCCAGTTTAATTTTTTTATCGCTCAGCTCAACAGCCTGTTTTACTTCTGGCAAGGAAAAGTTATCTAGCAGGGCTATATGGGCCTGATTCTCTATCGCTTGTGCTAACTGTTCTAGAGACTCAACTTCCACTTCAATTTTAAGTTCAGGGTTTTGTTGTTTGGCACGAGCAATGGCATTGCTAATCGAACCGCATGCGGCAATATGGTTTTCTTTGATTAGGTAGGCATCATATAAACCCATGCGATGATTGTTTCCGCCAGCACAAAGTACTGCATACTTTTGCGCATAGCGTAAACCAGGAATAGTTTTGCGCGTGTCTAATAATTTTGTGTCAGTGCCTTTAAGGCGATGCAATAATTTTTTTGTAGCTGTTGCAGTGCCAGATAAGGTTTGGAGAAAATTTAATGCAGTTCTCTCACCGCTAAGAATTGATGGCGCTGGGCCAGAGATTTGGCAAATTTCATTTCCTGGGTGCATGACATCACCATCAGTACGTAACCAGTCAACGCTAACATTACTATCTAGCTGATTGAACGTTTCGTTAAACCAAGCTTGGCCACAAAGGGTCGCGGTTTCTCGGCATATGACGTTGGCCGTGACATTGTGCGGGTCGCATAAGGCTGCGCTGACATCACCCTGACCAATATCTTCGGCCAGGGCAATGCGAACAGATTCACTTATTATAGCGACGTTAGTAGAGGCATGTACGTGCAAAAACTCTATTCCTTAGAAAAATATTCCTTAGTAACTTTGAAAATGACTGGGCTTAATAACGCTAATGCAATTAAGTTTGGAATAGCCATGAAACCATTCATGACGTCCGCCAGTATCCAAATCAAGTTTACTTTTTGGTAAGCACCAAAAAATGCAGCAATCACCCATAGTATACGGTAAGGAAGAATAATTTTTTCGCCAAAAATATATTCTGCGCAACGTTCACCATAGTAACTCCAACCAAGAATGGTAGTGAAGGCAAAAATGACTAAGCCAAATGTAATAATGTATTCGCCAAATGGGATTGAGTTGCCATAGGCTAATGTTGATAAACTCGCACCCGTTTCGCCACTAGTCCAAGCCCCGCTAATAATGATTACAAGAGCGGTCATAGTGCAGACGAGAATGGTATCAATGAATGTTCCCAGCATACCAATCATTCCTTGGCGAACAGGGCTGTCAGTTTGCGCAGCAGCATGTGCAATTGGCGCACTACCTAAGCCGGCTTCGTTGGAGAAGATGCCACGAGCCACACCCATTTGAATTGCAA
This sequence comes from uncultured Gammaproteobacteria bacterium, assembly GCA_938074525.1. Classification (GTDB taxonomy): domain Bacteria; phylum Pseudomonadota; class Gammaproteobacteria; order UBA4575; family UBA4575; genus UBA1858. The sequence goes on along the minus strand of CALJEX010000097.1, from coordinate 2,116 downwards.
TCATAATGCCCGCACCAGCAAATCCACCTGCTGCTGCGCTGCCATTAAATGCACTATCTACGATCAATGATAATGCTGCTGGCACTGCGCTAACATTGCCAATAATGATAAACAGTGAACCTAAAATATAGGCAATCGCCATGAAAGGAACTAGCTTGCCAGCGACAGAGCCTATACGCTTAATCCCACCAAGTATGACTAGTCCCGCAAGTACAGCAATCACTGCGCCGGTAACTTTTTTATCAACACTAAAGTTAGTATGCAATGCGTCGGCAACTGAATTAGATTGCACCATATTGCCAATGCCAAAAGCTGCAATCGTGCCAAATAGGGCAAATAGAAAGGCTAACCATCCCCATTGGGAACCCAGGCCATTTTTTATGTAATACATAGGTCCGCCAACATGCTTGCCGAGGGCATCTGTTTCACGATACTTAACTGCTAGCACTGCTTCACCATACTTAGTAGCCATACCAACAAGTGCGGTAATCCACATCCAAAATATTGCACCAGGACCTCCGATGAAAATAGCGGTGGCAACACCAGCAATGTTTCCTGTGCCAATGGTGGCGGACATCGCGGTCATTAAGGCTTGGAATGGAGAGATCTCGCCCTCGCCCTTGCCTTTGCGCCCTTTGAATAATAGCGAGAAGGCGTAGGGTATAGTTTTGCGCCAAGGAATAAATTTAAGGCCAAGGGTAAGATAAGTGCCTACACCTAAGATAAGTACAAGTGTAAAAGGCCCCCATATAAATGAACTGAGAGTGTTTAGTAAGGACGTAATCGCTTCCATATTTCCTCCGTTGCTACTGTATTTATTATTGTTTTGCTAGCATGCAGGACATTGGCTGCTTAAATCAACTGTTGTTTGTGGGGTTGGAGAAGAATTGTATGCATAAACCTGCCATTTTAGCTGTGAGCTTGTTTGTATTGCTCTACCTTGTCTGGGTATTGACTGTGTTCGCGAAACCTCCTTTTGCTGATATGTATGACTGGGCGAATACGGATTTTTCGCATACCTCAGTTGAGTTGAGTGACATGGTTGAGGGTGGTCCAGGCAAAGATGGCATTCGTTCGATAGATCAACCTGAATTTGAAACTATCGAGTCTACTGAAAAGTGGCTAGATGATCGAGAGCCGGTAATAGTATTCACAAGTGGTGCATTTTCAAAAGCTTATCCGCTACAAATTTTAATCTATCACGAAATTGTTAATGATCAATTGAACGGTCATGAGGTGGCTATTACTTACTGTCCTTTATGTAATGCCGCCATGGTTTTCTCTAGGCAGCACAAAGGAGCGTTGCTTGATTTTGGTACGACCGGGAAAGTGTATACGAATAACTTGGTGATGTATGACCGTCAGACAGAATCATGGTGGCTGCAATTCACTGGAGAAGGTGTTGTAGGTGACTATTCTGGCGACTCATTGCAACTTCTGCCATCGCAAATCGTCTCTTTTAAACAATTTAAAGATGCTTACCCCTTGGGCGAAGTACTGTCCAATAAAACTGGTTTAAATAAAAAGTATGGTATTAATCCATACGCAAATTATGATTCTCGTATAGTGCCAATTGCTTGGTTTTATCGTAAACCATTTGATGACAGGTTGCCGGTAATGGAACGGGTGCTTGGGATGATTGATGGGAATGATGTCACAGCATTTCCATTTTCATACCTCACAACTAAGCCGATAGTACAAACTAAAGTAGGCAATTTAGATGTGTTAATTATTAGCAAGCCGGGAATGGCTTCGGCGGTTGATGCGAGAACAATACGTGAGTCAAAAGATACTCTGGCAGCAGCAGGCTATTCACGTACAGTGGGAGGAAGGTTACTAGATTTTGAATTAAATAATAATAAGATTGTTGATCTCCAAACTGGATCGACTTGGAATATGTTTGGTGTTGCTGTTGATGGTGAATTCAAAGGTGCTCGACTTGAAAAATTAGACCGTGGCGTATACTTTTCTTTTGTATGGTTGGATTTCTATCCTGGTTCGAAGATATTTGATGAAGATGTTTGAAATGTTACTTCGCAGAAAGCAATAAAAACTCAATTAGTGCTTTTTGCCCATGGAGTCGATTTTCTGCCTCATCCCATACAACGCTTTGTGA
>CALJEX010000096.1 GCA_938074525.1 uncultured Gammaproteobacteria bacterium | reverse complement strand
TGCCACCCCGCACTGGCTTCAAGCCGCTGCGGGGTTTTGCATTTTTAGGCTGTGCGAAATTGTATTGAAAAGTTCCGCTTCAGCCTGCCGACGTCGTACCAATCCCTTGAGTCTTTTACCGCCCGCCCACACCCAGCGGCTGAATTCATTAGCCGCCAACTTGTACTCCTGCCGGTTAAGTTTGCGTCGCAGAGTCGATCTTTAGTGCCAGGCACCTCATTTCGTAAAGTTATAGAGCGCAATGCAAGCACTGTTCCTATTGCAGATACTGTCTGCTGATATTCATAATCTTTAGCCACCGCAACAGTAATTGTCTGCACAGGCTCAAACTGATTTGCAGCGTCGGCTTCAGCTCGTTGAATTGATATATATTTCCACGAAAAAAGAGCTAGTCCAATCAAGACTACTGCTATCAATAGCAAAACTGACACAACCCTATTACGACTCTTCATACGGTCTTCCTCATTTTTCGTTATGTACAGCATCAATAAATCTATAATTGAAGATAACGGCTAGAGTTTTCAATTATCATTTAAATCAAATAGAAGCAGAAGAAACAATTAAACATCGCTGATACCGTATGTAGCAAGATATAAAGATTATTGTCAAGAATCATTCTTTCAATATAAGTATTTTTCTATTAAGAACTAACAATAAAATTGATCATAATAACGCGCTCAACAATAGAAGAGTTGAATTTGATTATTATATTTGTTTACAAATACGCGTATTAAAAACTGATCTTCTCCAGAGAGAGAATATTTAGAGCAATTGTGCAACCGAGAAAATAATTTGCGCTATAGAAAGGTGACAAGTCGTGAACATATTCTCGGCTCAAGCGCAGTAAGAATTACCTTAAATATTAAATACTTGTCAGTCAGACCTGATAATAGAATTTGTGGCGGAGAGGGAGGGATTCGAACCCCCGGACGGTTTAACCCGTCAACGGTTTTCAAGACCGCCGCATTCGACCACTCTGCCACCTCTCCGTATTTGGTCTATATAACTACAGTAAGTAAGCTACTGATTAGCGTGAGCAAAATCTAGCAGTGCCTACTTGAAGACGCTTTTTACCATACCCTATTCTCCTGGGCTAGCCATATTTGACTTAGCGTTCAAGGAAACATCATGAAGTTCACATATCGCTTAGATATTAACCATGTACGTATGATATTTTAGCTAATATTTATCAGACTATTGTGCGCAGCCACTTAGCGCGATCTCTACATCATCAAAATAAACTCTATCAATATAACCAAGATTAGACGAACTCAAAAACCGAATTCTCGTATTAGACGACATTACTAAACAAAGTCAACCAACAATTTCACTTGGGTATAATTAACAAATATCATTAATCAATTATATTTCACATGTAATATCGACTTTTTCTACACTAATTTCTTATCACTAGAAATCACTAAGTGACGCTCGTCACCAAAATTACACCGTTCATATGTTGTAATTCGACTATGCTCGAACGCCCCTATTTAATTCGCATGCTGATTGGCAGCCTTATATTCATAAGCTATCTCTGTGTATGCCTGCTTTCAGTTAATCAACTGCTAATAGTATTAACCTTGCCTCTTGCCGTTTTAGCTCACCTGTTATTCACAAAACAGCAGCGCTGTACCTGTTGCAATAAAAAGGTATTTGACCGAAACGTTAACTCGTCGACCTATTATTGGGGGGTATTATATTTTCCTCTTTCATGCCCTCATTGCGATGTCAATTTATGTTTACTGACACAACCATGCAACAAATAGTCTTCATTGTGATATTCGACGACTACTTTGACTTTATCCCCTGAGAGCGGTGGTGAATTCGCTTATTCCTGATTATCGAACAATTTAAAGTTGATGGTTATTAACCTAGTTGTCTAATACTGCTAAAGCTAGCAGTATTATTCTAAATACATAGAAAATAAGGGCATTAGCTGCAACTTGAAATTAAAATTTTTGTCACTATATTAGTGTATATAATCGAGCTACTGCCGATAAAGTGTTTGCACATGTAGTAAACTAGGCACTTGTTTTATATACTTTTACTTATTAATTAATTCTCACTATTGAGGCTTTTGCATGAACAACTTTAATCCGTCGATTTCGACTACATCAGCAGTAAGTATCAATAAGGTACTTAGAAATACCTATCTGCTGCTTTCATTTACCCTACTGTTTAGCGCATTGACTGCGGGTGTTTCTATGATGCTGCATGTTAGCCATGTAGTGTCCCTAGTATGCTCATTTGCAGCGATGGGAATGATCTGGTTTGTACTACCGCGTACCGCTAATTCTTCTGCTGGCATAGGCGTTGTATTTGCTATTACAGGCCTTTTAGGTTTTGGCCTTGGTCCTATTTTGAATCACTATCTTGCTTTATCAAATGGTCCTGAGTTGATTGCCACCTCACTAGGCGGTACAGGCATTATCTTTCTTGCACTATCAGGTTACGTATTAACAACAAAACGTGACTTTAGTTTCATGGGTGGTTTCTTAATGGTAGGTTTAATCATTGCTATATTAGCCATGGTAGCCAATATATTCTTACAGATTCCTGCTTTGTCATTAGCGTTATCATCTGCAATCATACTAATTATGAGTGGATTTATTCTGTTTGATACTAGCCGCATCATCAATGGTGGTGAGACAAATTACGTCAATGCTACCGTTTCATTGTATTTAAGCTTGTATAATATCTTTGTTAGCTTACTGCATATCCTAGGAATATTCGGTGGCGATGATTAATCACGATTAATCATTAAACGAACATAAGCCCGCTGAGTTATCAGTGGGCTTTTTTATTTCGCGAGGAAAACCTTATGGATGGAATGCAAATAGCCAGCGCAGTATTTTTAGTGTTAATGCTAGCGTTTCTATTTCCGCGTGCTAAGCAGATGTTTTTTAATAGCCCAAAAGCGGAGTCTGGAGACTGGAACGCAGTACTACTGCCTTTACTTGGCGTAGTGGGATTTGTAATGCTGCTTATTTGGCTGGTCGGCCAGTAGTTGATTAGTCTCTAAAATTATCAAACTGCAGGGGTACACCCAAATTCTGCTCACGCAGTAGTTGCATCGCTTGCTGCAGATCATCCCGTTTCTTTCCCGTCACGCGTACTTTTTCGCCTTGTATTTGTGACTGCACTTTCATTTTGCTTTCTTTTATTAGCTTAGTGATCTTCTTCGCTATTTCTGAACTAATCCCCTGATTAATAATGACGTCTTGTGTCGCACGTTTGTTGGCTTCGATTAGTTTTCCTTTAGAAACACAATCAAGATCAATACCGCGCTTGGCCATTTTTTGTGTTACCACATCGTAGATTTGTTTAATCTGGAATTCCACTTCAGCTTCTAATGAAACCACGTTATCTTTAAGCGTGATTTTGGCATTGCTACCTTTAAAATCGAAACGATTGCCTATTTCTCGATTGGCTTGATCAATGGCGTTAGATAATTCGTGGGTGTCGACTTCAGAGACAATATCGAATGTAGGCACTATACTCTCCTGTTTGTAACCAATAAAAATTCCATGAAACACAATGTAATAATTTCTGTCGGTAGTTTCAATGCTGCATTGGCCATTGCACTAGGCGCATTCGCTGCGCATGGTCTTGAGAAACATTTAGATGAACGCAGCATACAAGTATTTAACACTGCCGCCGACTTTCATTTCTGGCATGCCTTGGGGTTAATACTTGTCGGCTTAATTGCAAAAAACTCACCTCATACAAATTATTCAGCCATTGCAGGATTGATGAACCTTGGCATTATATTATTTTGTGGAAGTTTATATGTATTAAGCACCACAGGTATCACTTGGTTGGGAATGATCACCCCGTTTGGTGGCACTTCTTTTATCATTGCTTGGTGTTGGTTGGCGTGGAAAAGCTTACGTAACAACGATTAACCCACTTTTAGCACTTTAATTTCATCATCAACCTGGATTAATCCCCCCTCAATCACTTTCGCAGTCAGCCCGCCGTGACCACGCAATGCATTGAATACGCCTTTTCCTAGCTGTGCTTCTAGTTTACTGCAGGGATGACAAAATCCAGTAATTTCTAATGTTGATTGGCCTATCTGTATTGTGCAGTCTTTCAGTGCATTGAGATTAAGCCCTGAAACGGCAATATTACGACGTAAATCCGCTAAATTTATGTTTGCTTGTGGCATTAGTGAGCGGATAACGTCTAGATATTCTGCTTGAATCAAAGTCACTTGGCGCTTGCCACCAGGTCTTTGCCCGGCCTTGTCTCCGTCTAATCCATGATCTGTGATTGATTGAACGAAAGATTTCTGTTCAATATCCGATCCTTTATATGGACGTACGCCTATCCACTCGACTTTGCCTGGATAAGGGAAATGTTGCTTGAGCTCTGCGACTTTTTGCATAGGCTGTATTAGAAAAAGTATATATAGGTTGCTAGGTGTATTGGACAAACAATAGACAAAAGATAATTAATTAGTTCAACAAAACAATTATGTCTATATATAACAGTGTTTTACCATAGTTTATGCATGTATGAACTTGCTTTATTGTCTAATATCGCTAAAATTATCTACGTATAAACCGATATCAAGTCTGTACGTAAAGAATTCAATAATACCGAGTCCCCAAAACTCGTACCTAGTATGAGTTTAAAGCCTGCGCGCCCCAACCCGTGCAGGCTTTTTTTATTTCTGCGAATTAATCAGGCACTTTAAGCTCAGTGATTCCACCCATATAGCTCACTAACGCTTTAGGGATACACACAGTCCCATCTTCATTCTGATAATTTTCTAAGATAGCAACTAATGTTCTACCCACGGCTAACCCTGAGCCATTCAATGTATGCATTAACTGAGGCTTGCTGTCTTTATCTTTCCATCGCGCCTTCATACGGCGCGCCTGGAAATCTAAAAAGTTACTGCACGATGAAATTTCACGATAACAGTTCTGCGCAGGCAACCACACTTCCAAGTCGTAAGTTTTAGCGGCAGAAAATCCTAAATCACCACCACACAAAGTAACAAGTCGATAGGGTAATTCTAAGGTTTGTAAAACTGCTTCAGCATGACCCGTTAACTCTTCAAATGCTTGCCAAGAATTATCTGGATGTACTAGTTGTACAAGTTCTACTTTCTCAAATTGATGTTGTCGAATCAGGCCACGTGTATCTTTACCATAAGAGCCCGCTTCAGATCTAAAGCAGGGTGTATGACATACATATTTAATTGGTAATTTTTCGATATTAGCAATTTCATTACGCCATATATTAGTCACCGGCACTTCAGCCGTAGGGATTAGATAATAATCGCTATCGGTTTCAATCTTAAATAAATCTTCTTTAAATTTTGGCAACTGCCCGGTGCCATGCAAACTATCTGCATTTACCATAAACGGCACATATACTTCAGTATATCCATGCGCTTTAGTGTGCATATCTAGCATGAATTGAATTAATGCACGATGCAGCCTTGCAACATCATGATGTAACACAACAAAACGTGAACCGGTAATCTTTGCGCCTGCTTCAAAATCAAGCTGCCCTAAGCCTTCACCTAAGTCAACATGATCTTTTGGTTTAAAGCCTAACTGCGTTGGCTCGCCCCAAGTTCGTTCAACTCTATTATCGTCTTCATTTTTACCAGGCGGAACAGACTCATGTGGAATATTTGGAATACCCATTAACCAATCTTGCAACTGAGATTGGAGTTCATTTAATTGTTGTTCTTTTTCTTTAAGCGTCTTTGCCAATTCATCCATTTCTGCTTTCAGTGGTGCAATATCTTCTCCGCGCCCTTTGGCCGCACCAATTTCTTTAGAACGTTGATTGCGAACACTTTGCAACTCTTGGGTTTCAACTTGTAAGCTTTTACGTTGTTCTTCTAGTTTTGAAAATACCGCATGATCTAATTCAAAACCTTTCCTATGCAATTCTTTAGCGATGTTGTCTAAATCAGAACGTAATAATTTTGGGTCTAGCATATTAGTATTTAATATTAAGTTAACAATGACTTGGCTATGAGTAATCCAGCACCGGCGGCAATAATACAGAGAACCACACTTAACACAATATTCAGCATTACTGCCGCATACTGTCCTTGGATAAAGTGTTGCAAAGTATCATGGGAAAAAGTTGAGAAGGTTGTAAAGCCGCCCAGCAATCCAACCAATATAGCTGCACGATGTTCTTCAGCAAGACTGATATGGCTAGTAAATGCCCATGCCAAGAAGCCCATTAGAAATGAACCAATCACATTGGCAGTGAGTATTCCAATTGGAAAGGTGTAGCTATGTAGCTGATCAACTCTTGTATACACTAAATATCTAAGTACAGAGCCTAGTCCACCACCTAATGCAATCCAAACTAATATCATTGTATAGCCACGTCGAGGTTAATTAAGGTATTCTCAAACAACAATTCATACAGGATGTAACAAGCCATAAGCATATGCCTAATAGAAGCGAAATTCCTGCCCTATTTTCCAGCTGTTTGGCAAAAAACAATATCCTCACATCAACGGAAACTTTGCGTCCGTATGAGTGCGATGGATACACCGCCTACAAATCATTACCGCTAGCAGTATTATTGCCTGAATCGACTCAGCAAGTAATCGATATTATAAAAATTTGCCAAAAGGAAAATATTCCTATCGTTACACGCGGTGCAGGCACAGGTTTATCGGGTGGTGCACACCCTATTTCCAATGGAATTCTACTGAACTTATCTAAACTTAATCAGATATTAGAAATTAACCACCAGCTTCAATATGCTCATGTTGGCCCAGGTGTACGTAATTTGGCCATTTCAGAAGCAGCCTCAGAATTTGGGCTCTACTATGCACCCGACCCTTCTTCGCAAATTGCATGCACTATTGGTGGCAATATTGCGGAAAATTCAGGTGGTGTGCATTGTTTAAAATACGGACTCACCATTCACAATTTATTAGAAGTCACTTTTGTCACTATTGATGGTGAATTAATCACCATTGGCAGTGGGTGCTATGAAAACCCAGGCTATGACTTGCTTGCTTTGTTAACTGGTTCTGAAGGCATGTTGGCAGTGATGGTGGAGGCAAAAGTAAAACTGCTACCAAAGCCATTACACAAAGAAGTCATCCTTGCTGCATTTAACCATGTTGAAGAAGCAGGAAGTGCTGTGGCTAACATTATTGCAAGCGGCGTAATACCGGCTGGCTTAGAGATGATGGATAACGCAGTGATTAATGCGACTGAGAATTTTTGTCATGCGGGCTACCCGACAGATGCTGCTGCCATATTGTTATGTGAGCTTGATGGCTATGACGATTCCCTACAATGGGAAATCGATCAAGTGTCAAAGCAATGCAAACAATCCAATGCTGTGACAGTGCAAAAAGCACAGAATGCTGATGAACAAGAATTATTTTGGAAAGGACGCAAGTCTGCATTTCCAGCGATAGGTCAACTCTCACCTGATTACTTATGCATGGATGGCACTATTCCACGCAAGCATCTCGCTCATGTGTTGGGAGAAATTTCAAATTATTCAAAACAAATTGGTTTAGCTGTCGCCAACGTTTTTCATGCAGGTGATGGTAATTTGCATCCATTGATTATGTACGATGCAAACAATTCTGGCGAATTAGAAAAAGCTGAGGAAATTGGCGGAAAAATTTTAGAACTCTGCGTCAGTGTTGGCGGCACTATTACTGGAGAGCATGGGGTTGGCATCGAAAAACTTAACCAGATGTGCGTGCAATTCAAACGCGAAGAACTTAATCAGTTTGAGCGAATTAAAGAGGCCTTTGACCCAACACATTTACTCAATCCTGGAAAAGTGATTCCCACATTACAACGTTGCGCAGAATTTGGTGCTATGCATGTTCATCGTGGTGAAATGCCCTTCAAAGATTTACCACGCTTCTAATCATGTCTGACCCTGATTACATTCAAACACTATGCGCCTCTATACAACAGGCAAACGCTACTCAGCAAGCATTACAAATACAGGGCGGAGGCAGTAAAAGTTTTTATGGCAATGAAATATCTGCTAACACGTTAGATGTTTCTAATAATATCGGCATCATCGCTTACGAACCTTCCGAATTATTCATTACTGCTCGTAATGGCACATTACTGGCAGAGATTGAAGCAACACTGGATGCCAACAATCAGGTGTTGCCATTCGAGCCACCGCATTTCAGTCCTAATGCTACATTGGGTGGCGCAGTCGCCAGTGGTTTATCTGGACCACGCAGACCATTTTCCAGCTCTTTGCGAGATTGCATGCTCGGAGTACATATTGTTAATGGAAAAGGTGAATACTTAGAATTTGGCGGACAAGTCATGAAGAACGTTGCGGGTTACGATGCATCAAGATTAATGTGTGGAGCCTTTGGCACATTAGGTGTGTTAACCCAGATATCACTCAAAGTGGCACCCAAACCACAAGCAGAGATCACTCTTGCTTTAAGCATCAATCAAAGTGAAGCATTAAATAAAATGAATGCTTGGACACAGACACAACTCCCCATTAGTGCAACTTATTTTAATAATGACGTTCTGCATGTACGTATTGCCGGCCTGGAGAAAAGCGTTGAAAAAATTTGTAACCAGATTGGCGGAGAAAAAATATCATCTAGCGAGAAATTTTGGGCGTCCGTGAAAAATCACCAATCAGATTTTTTCCAAGCAGAAAAATCTTTATGGCGAATAATAGCACCTAACAACACACCACCACTCTCTATTAACGGTGAAACATGTATAGAATGGAATGGTGGATTACGCTGGATAAAATCCACTGAAGATGCTCAGCATATTAGAAATCAATGCCAAGCGTTCAAAGGCTATGTGAGTTTATTTAAAGCCGACTCCAAACCTAATGATTGTTTAGCCGAGATCAATCCGGACTTAAAGAAGTTACATTTAAATATAAAATCCGCGTTTGATCCTAATCGGATTTTAAATCCTGGTCGCATGTATTCTTGGTGTTAGTAATGCAGACTAACCTCCCCCAACAATTACTAGCGACACCAATCGGCAAACGTGCCGACGAAATTCTACGTAAATGCGTACATTGTGGATTCTGCAATGCTACCTGCCCAACACATCAAATTACAGGTGACGAATTAGATGGCCCGCGCGGACGCATTTATTTAATTAAAGAAATGCTAGAAGACAATCAAACCACTTCAAGTACTTTAGAACATTTAGATAACTGCCTGACCTGTTTAAACTGCGAAACTACTTGCCCTTCAGGTGTTAATTACGGAGAGTTAATCGAGATTGGCAGAGAGACTATCGACGATAAAAAATTACGTAGCCTTTCCTCAACATTCAAGCGCTGGGTTATATGCAGCATCTTCCCCTATCCTGCGCGCTTCAAACCATTTTATTTATTAGCCAAATTAATAGGTGCGGCGCCAGCAGCAAAAAAGTCACTAAGAGACATCACCACTGAACATGAACATGCGAATAAAGTGATTTTATTAGATGGCTGCGTGCAATCAGTCACTTCTCCCGAAATCAATCATGCATTAAGCAAAATTCTAATTTCTTTAGATATTAAGCCTGTATCGTTAACTAGCGTGTCTTGTTGCGGCGCTATTCAGCATCATAACGGCCAAGCAAGCAAGGCGCTAGATGCGATAAAAACAAATATAGACAACTGGTGGCCCGAAGTAGAAAGCGGATGCGATGCGATCATTATGAGCGCTAGTGGATGCGGCAGCATGGTTAAGGATTATTATCGCCTGCTAAAAAATGATAACGAGTATTCACATAAAGCCAAGGTTATCTCTAACTTAACCAAAGATGCGAGCGAGTTTTTTGCTAAGCAAAATTTTTCCGCCAAGTTAAACACCCAATCAACCATAGCATTTCACCCTCCCTGTACACTGCAACACAATCAAAAAATTGTCGATGTTGTTGAATCAATATTGCGTCGTGCTGGCTACCAATTAACAGAATTTAAAGATAAGCATCTATGTTGTGGCTCAGCAGGCACCTATTCAATCCTTCAACCTGAGCTTGCTTCTCAATTACGCAGCAATAAGATGTCTGCTATTGAAAAGTCACAACCCGACATCATTGCAAGTGCGAATATCGGTTGCATCCTTCATTTACAAAAAAAATCTTCTCTTCCTGTTATACATTGGTTAGATTTGGTAGAGGTTACTGATTAGAAAATCATTTTTATGAATCATTCTGACGAAATTATATTCACAATCTTTGTGATATTTTCAGGCGCCGCTATATTGGCAACCGTTGCACTATATGCGCGCCAAACATTATTGATTGCCTATATTGCATTAGGCATTTTATTAGGCCCTTCTGGATTTGGTATTGTTGAGAATCACGACTTTATTCAACAGGTCGCTGACATAGGCATTATGTTTTTATTATTTCTTTTAGGTTTAAGCTTAAACCCCAATAAGTTAGTCAGTTTACTTAAGGATGCGACATTATTAACCCTGGTGTCGTCAGCAGTGTTTGCTTTAGTCGGTTATGTCGCTTCATATGCTATGGGTTTTAAACCGATCGAATGTGTAGTAATTGCTGGCAGTATGGTTTTTTCTAGTACGATTATTGGTCTCAAACTATTACCCACCACTGTTTTGCATCATAAGCATACTGGAGAGGTGATTGTGAGTATTTTGCTGCTTCAAGATTTAATCGCCATCATCATGCTGTTGTTACTCCATTCTCGTGCAGATACCAGTCAAGCAGGAGCAAATGACTTACTTAAGTTAATTATTTCATTGCCCATACTGATAGCCTTTACATTCTATTTTTCTAAATTTGTATTGTCTTATCTGTTTCGAAAATTCGACAAAATATTAGAATATGTTTTCTTGGTCGCCATTGGCTGGTGCTTAGGCATTTCTCAACTTGCCGAATCGGTAGGTTTATCTCATGAAATTGGTGCATTTATTGCTGGGGTGTCAATCGCTACCAGCCCCATCGCTTTATTCATTGCAGAAAGTTTGAAACCATTACGTGATTTCTTTTTAATCATTTTCTTTTTTGCCATAGGGGCCAGCTTTCAGCTAGATATTCTCTCTCAAGTAATACTTCCAGCAATCATAATCGCTGGCTTAGCGATGCTTATTAAACCAATTACCTTCAAGTTTTTGCTCACCAAGCTAGGCCGAGAGGATCCTAAAGTCGCTAATGAAATTGGTTACCGCATTGGCCAATTGAGTGAATTCTCAATATTACTCGGTGCGCTAGCGTTGAATGTAAGTGTGATTGGCGAGAAAGCCGCCTACTTAATTCATGTGTCGACAATTATCACTTTTGTGCTTTCATCGTACTTGGTAGTACTAAGATTCCCCACCCCTATTGCCGTATCTGATCGCCTAAGAAGAGACTAGATTTTATATTAAAAAAGATACATAACTAAATGTTTTAAAAACAAAAAAGCCGCATTAATGCGGCTTTTTTTACACCTTCGTACAGCTAGCTCAGAATAAGAATCTATCCATCACAGCTACTGAAATAATCACAATTGGAATCGACATAATAACCACTGTGATAATTGTTTTGATCGCTTCTTCATCCATCGTAATGCCCTTATCTGTTTGTTTATGGAGATTCTATTTGAAAATTATACTGACTGAATCGATAAGATCAATCTAGAAATTATGAGTCACCTGGCTTCCAAATACCAAAGGCGCTGCCTGGAGGAGCGACGGGTGCAGACTGAGGTTGCTGCTGTTGCGGCTGCTGCGATACATCCTGATAAACATGATGCATAAATGAACTCAACTCATCCATTATCTCTTTCTTCTCTTCGCTCGGTATTGACGAAGTACCGACCACATAACCCACTATCGCAGCCAAGTATTGGCTGCCTACGAATGGATCTTTAGCGCGCCCATCTATAGCCACGACTGTATTCATGACATTATCGATTAGTTCCTTTGAAAGCTTAAGCTCGTCTGACATATGTTTACCTTTGGTTCCCTTAGTTTTTACTGCGCAATCTATGCAACATTTCTTTGATTTTAATCTCTAGTCCCCGCTCTACGGGTGAATAATATCTTGTACCATAAAGCTCATCGGGAAAGTAGTTTTCTCCGCTGGCAAAGCCATCTTCTTCGTTATGAGCATAGCGGTAATCTTTACCGTAATCTAACTCTTCCATCAATTTGGTCGGCGCATTGCGCAGATGCATTGGCACTTCTAGGGTGCCTTTATCTTTAGCGTCTCTCATCGCTTGGTTATATGCCATATAAACTGCATTACTCTTCGGCGCACAGGCCAAAAATACAATCGCATGGGCAATAGCCAACTCACCCTCAGGACTACCTAGTCGCGTAAAGGTATCCCAAGCATTTAAGGCTATTTGCAATCCTCGAGGATCAGCATTGCCGATATCTTCAGAGGCAATGCGCACTACTCTGCGCGCAATATAGATTGGATCGCAACCACCATCCAGCATTCGACAATACCAGTAAAGCGCCGCATCTGGGTCGGTTCCTCGTACTGATTTATGCAGCGCTGAGATTAGGTCATAAAAATATTCACCTTTGTTATCAAAACGTCTAAGACTAGTCTGCGTGACTTGCTCGATCACTTCTTGATCTATGGTTTTTCCATTCTGATGTTCTTTGGCTAAATCACTCGCAACTTCCAATAACGTTAATGCACGCCTTGCATCACCATCGGCGGCCGTCGCTAAAGTATCAATTAGGGCTGCATCAATATCAATTTTCTGCTCAGCCAAGCCTCGTTCAGAATCATTAAGTGCTTCAACCAAGCACTCGCTGATATCTTTTACCTCTAAACGCTTTAACACGTAAGTACGGACTCGTGAGAGCAATGCATTATTCAATTCAAACGATGGATTCTCAGTGGTCGCACCAATAAAACAGATAGTGCCATTTTCTATATGTGGCAAAAATGCATCTTGCTGTGATTTATTAAAGCGGTGAACCTCATCGACAAATAATACCGTCGCAGGATACTGCTCTGCTTGATATTGTTTAGCTTGTTCAATCGCCGCTCTAATCTCTTTAACGCCACTGAGTACCGCAGAGAGGGATATGAACGGGACTTTGCAATGGATGGAAATAAGATGAGCTATGGTGGTTTTACCCGTGCCTGGTGGGCCCCACAGCACCATAGAGTGTGGTCGACCTGAATCTATTGCAGCACGTAGTGGAGAATTCTCTTTGAGTAAATGTGACTGACCAACGAATTCATCCACAGTGCGCGGACGCATGCGGTCAGCCAGTGGTCGATACTGCTGTTCTGAATTTGAGAATAAATCTGTTGTCGAGGACATGCCGCTACGTTAGCGCGGCGACCCAATGACATCAACACCTTCAGGAATAGAAAAGTTAAATCGTGTATCAGGCAGATTAGCTGAGGTGTTAACTTCAGAAAAACGGATAATGGTTTTTTGATCAAAATGATCGTGCAGTTTCATTTCACGAATAACATTACCATCCATACCTATCTCAATTCGATAGAACTCCGTATCTTGAACTTTTGGCACTAAGGCTACCCACTCCAAACCAAATGATTCAGGCATGTCACGAATGTCGAAATCTTCTGATAGTGGCTTCAAATCAGTCAACAAAATAATTGGTGCACTTCCTAACGCTTGCTCAATAGGTTGAACTGTCGCTTGCGCTAACTCCAAATCAAACAACCATAAGTTTTTGCCATCGGCAATAATTTGTTGCGAATAGGGTGGATCATAGTGCCAACGAAATCTACCCGGTTTCTTTAATTCAAAGATGCCTTTCGCTTCTTGAATTATTTCACCTTCAGAGTCGACAACTTGCTGAAAAAAATTCGCACTTAAACTTGTTAGCGTATGTAGCGATTGATATAGCTTTTCTTCAGCGGTCTGAGCAAAGCTTTGCATTGAAGTAAAAAAAATAGAAACAAGTAGAACAATAATGCTGCTAGTGCGCATAAGATTTAACCAAAGGAAAGTGTTTAATTTAGAGCGTTATAGCACTATTTAGTTCGGCGCGGGTGGCGCTAATACTTCTCGCGAGCCATTGGATTGAACTTGCGACACGACACCGCTGTTTTCCATCTCTTCGATCATACGCGCAGCACGATTGTAACCAACCTTTAAACGTCTTTGCACGTAAGAAATAGACGCCTTGCGAGTTTCAGTCACGATGGCGACAGCCTGATCGTATAATGGGTCATAGTCGTCATCTCCACTATGAAGCGGTTCTAACCCTGGAATAGCCTCTGCACCAGCACTCGGATCTTGAATAATTTCTTCTAAATAGTTTGGCTCGCTTTTCTCGCGCAAATAATCACAGACTTTATGCACTTCTTGGTCTGACACAAATGCTCCATGAACACGCTCTGGAATAGATGTCCCTGGCGGCAAATACAACATATCACCATGACCTAATAATTGTTCTGCACCCATCTGATCTAAGATAGTTCTTGAATCTACTTTTGAAGATACTTGGAACGCAATGCGTGTTGGAATATTAGCTTTGATTAATCCTGTAATCACATCCACCGAGGGACGTTGTGTAGCCAGGATTAAATGAATTCCTGCCGCACGTGCTTTTTGCGCTAAACGCGCAATCAATTCTTCTACTTTTTTGCCCACCACCATCATCATGTCAGCAAACTCATCGACCACAATGACTATCACAGGCAATTTACCTAACTCATCTGCGGTGACATTTTCTGATAACTGATCATTAGGGTTAAATAGAGGATCTAGAATCGGCTCACCCTTACTCATGGCTTCTTCAACCTTGGCGTTATAGCCCGCAAGATTTCGCACACCTAGTGCAGACATAAGTTTATACCGACGCTCCATCTCAGCGACACACCAACGCAATGCGTTAGATGCTTCTTTCATGTCAGTAACAACTGGCGTTAACAGGTGTGGAATACCTTCGTAAACACTCAACTCTAGCATTTTAGGATCGATTAAAATCATTCGAACATCTGCAGGAGAAGCTTTATATAAAAGACTTAACAGCATCGCGTTGACGCCAACAGACTTACCTGAACCTGTAGTACCCGCTACCAATAAATGTGGCATCGCAGCCAAATTCACAACAATAGGATTACCGCTAATATCTTTACCTAGACCTAAGGTTAATGGAGATTGCGCTTCATCATATTCACTCGATTGCAAAATCTCACTTAAGCTAATCATTTCTCTTTGTTCGTTAGGAATTTCTAATCCTACCGAAGGTTTACCTGGAATCACTTCAACAATACGCACACTGACTACTGATAAGGCACGGGCAAGATCTTTTGCTAACGCAGTCACTTTGCTAACTTTCAAACCTGGGGCAAGCAGTAACTCAAAGCGGGTCACAATTGGTCCTGGGTGCACGTCACTCACTTCTGCTTCAATACCAAAGTCGAGTAACTTCAGTTCAACTTGGCGCGATAATGCTTCTAATGCTTTATCTGAATAGCCTGTAGTTTGTTCTTGCGCAGGATCCAGCATTGCTAATGGTGGTAACTCTCCTGAAGACTTACCTTCAAATAATGGAATCTGTTTCTCTCTCTGAACGCGCTCACTAATCGGCGCTTGTCCTATAGTCGGTTCAATTCGTGGTTTTCTGCGTGGCTTAATCTTGACTGGTGTAATCTTTTTCTTAACTGGACGTAACAGCTCTTCAACATCGGGATTCGCACGATGCGTCCGATAAGTTTCTATCAAAATACCCACTTGCCGAGACAGGTACTCGTAAAACAGCACAGTGATCTTGCCAGTACTATCAATGACTTTTAGCCAAGACAAACTAGTGAATATAGTAATTCCAGCAAAGAACAACGCTAACAATAACAACGTAGTACCGATGTAACTAAATGCTAGTACAAATGCGCTAGCAACTAAGTTACCTAAGACACCACCCGCATCAGAAGGAAGAAAACCTTGGTCAAAATGCAATGATGACAACCCACAGCCCGCAATCAAGGTAAGAATAAATCCACCCCAACGTATGCCTAAAATATGATAATCCACTTGGCCTTTTTCATTGACCTCGCGATATAGTAGCCAACCGCTATAGGCCACCATTAACGGGGCTAAGTAAGCTAAATAGCCAAACAAGAATAAGAATAAATCAGCAAAAAATGCCCCAGCTGAGCCGCCCATATTAGCAATCTCACCACCGGAACCGCTCACAGACCAGCCTGGGTCAGTGCGATCGAAGCTGACTAATGCCATCAGCAAGTAAACACCCACCGCAACTAGCACCACCAAGGCACTTTCACGAAGGCCATGAGTTAGATTAAGTCGGTACTCTGACGTGCGTTTTGCTCTTTTTACGGTTGCTTGGGCCACTTTCTAAGTATATAGGTCAACAATAGTAGCTAAATCATTGATTTTTTATTCTTTCTTGTCAAGTACAAATTTAAAGCAACTTTATAAAATAGTCACTTAGCATGAAAATAACTTGGTTTTACTAATATTTGCCTACACTTTAAGAGCTACGTAAGATATGACGCCTATTTAGTGTCTATCTATACATTACTATCAAAACATGGAGATTCAACGTCAATGAGCGACAGCCAACACCATAAACTCATTATATTAGGTTCAGGACCCGCGGGTTATACCGCCGGTGTTTACGCTGCTCGCGCCAACCTAAATCCCGTTATCATCACCGGCTTAGAACAAGGCGGTCAGTTAATGACCACTACCGAAGTTGATAATTGGCCCGGAGATGTAGAAGGCTTGCAAGGCCCAGATCTCATGCAACGTATGTTGGCACACGTTGAGCGCTATGGCACTCAAGTTATTTTCGATCATATTCAATCAGTAGATTTCAGCAAGAAGCCTTATACACTCAATGGCGACATCAATGGTTCTTACACTTGCGATGCCTTAATCATTGCGACTGGCGCTTCTGCCATGTATCTAGGACTAAAGTCTGAAGAAGCATTTAAAGGCAAAGGCGTGTCTGCCTGCGCTACATGTGATGGATTTTTCTATAAGAAACAAGATGTTGCTGTTATCGGTGGCGGTAATACTGCGGTTGAAGAGGCCTTATATTTATCTAACATTGCTTCTAGCGTCACATTAGTGCACCGAAGAGACTCACTACGTTCTGAAAAAATCTTACAAGACAAATTATTTGAACGCGAGAAAAATGGCAATGTAACCATTGCTTGGAACCATAATCTTGATGAAGTGTTAGGTGACGATTCTGGTGTCACAGGTATGCGCATTAAGAGTACTGAAGATGGCTCCACCCAAGACATTGATCTCAAAGGCGTATTTATTGCGATTGGGCACAAACCTAATACTAGTATCTTTGAAGGCCAACTTGAGATGGAAGGTGGCTACCTTAAAGTACACAGCGGTTTAACTGGTAATGCCACTGCCACTAGCGCTGAAGGTGTATTTGCTGCCGGCGATGTGATGGATCACGTGTATCGTCAGGCAATTACTTCTGCCGGTACAGGTTGCATGGCTGCGTTAGACGCAGAGAAATATCTAGACCAACTGGATACTTAAACTAAACAAATTAGTTTAAGTCTTTAGTGCCACATGAGTGAAGAAAATAGCGAAGCACTTGAGCTGTGCTTCCATACTTCTATTTCCGAAATTCCGGTACAAGAATGGAATAAACTCTCTGGTACATCAGACCCATTCATTCGCTATGAATTTTTAGCTGCATTAGAGAACAATCAATGCGTGGGGGAACAATTTGGCTGGTTCCCTTATCACCTGTCTGTTCGAGATGATAATAAACAATTAGTCGGCCTTTGCCCGTTATATATCAAGACAAATTCTTATGGAGAATTTGTCTTCGATTGGTCATGGGCTTCAGCATATGAACAAGCTGGCTTAAAGTACTATCCAAAAATGGTGTGTTCCATTCCATATAACCCTGTCACTGGTGCACGCTTATTATCAAAAGATTCCAGCATCAAATCGATGATGGTAAGACAAATTATCAACGTCGCTAAAAAATTAGACATGAGCGGCATGCATTGGTTATTTACCACTGTCGAAGACACTCAAATCTGTAGCCATAATGATTTACAATTACGCCTAGGTTGCCAGTATCATTGGAAGAATCAAGATTACACAAACTTTGATGATTTTTTATCTACATTTGTTTCACGCAAACGCAAAAAAGTAAAACGTGAACGACGCATGGTCAAAGAACAAAACATCGTTATCGATATTATCCATGGCAATGATGCTAGCGAACAGCAAATAGAAATCGCCCAGCAATTTTATCAAGATACATTTGATAGAAAATCAGGAGTGCCAACATTGAATGTCAATTTCTTTAAAGAAATCTGTCGTACCATGGGACATCAGGTGGTATTTATGTTTGCATTACTAGAAAAACAAACCATTGCCTGCGCCATCACTTTACGCGGCAACGAAATTTTATACGGACGCTTTTGGGGCTGCAAAGAAGAATTTAACAGTCTGCATTTTGAAACTTGTTTTTATCAAGGTATTGAATACTGCATTGAAAACAAATTACAAAAATTTGAGCCCGGCGCACAAGGCGAGCATAAAATTACTCGCGGCTTCTTACCCACTAAAACATGGTCTGCTCACTGGATAAATAATGCCGACTTCCAACAACCAATTTATACCTTTTGCCAACGCGAACAAGAAGCCATGCGCACGCAATGCAAAGAGTTATTAAGTTTATCTCCTTATCGATTAGATACATGAGTGAAATAAACTTACCTTGGCTAGACTCTAACAATCCAGAGTCTCCCTTTCCACCTGCAGAATCCGCATTAAAAGATCCAGAAGGACTCGTTGCTGCAGGAGGAGACTTAACACCGACAAGGATATTACGCGCTTACCATGAAGGATTATTCCCATGGTACGAAGAAGATCAACCTATATTATGGTGGTCACCCAATCCGCGCGGTGTTTTATATCCGAAAGATTTTATTGCACATAAAAGTTTATTACGCACAATCAAAAAAGATCATTGGAAAATCTCTTATGACAAATCATTTTTGGATGTAATGAAAGCTTGTGCAGAACCGCGCAACAATTCTCGTGGCACTTGGATTACTAATGACATGATTGAGGCATATGTGAATTTGCACAACTTAAATCATGCGCATTCATTAGAGGTTTGCAATAAAGCTGGAGAATTAATTGGCGGTGTCTATGGAATTTCAATTGGAACAATATTTTTCGGTGAATCTATGTTTAGCAGAGTGACTAATGCTTCTAAGGTTGCATTACTGTACTTGTCTGCATATTTGGATTCTTGGGGATACGATATCATTGACACTCAATTACCTTCGGCCCATTTAACCTCTTTGGGCGGCAGTGAAATGACTCGTGATGAATACTTATCACTGTTATCCAGATTCACGGCTCAATCAAGCAACAGTAAAGCTTGGCAAGCACAGCCAGAAATAGACATACATAACTGGCTCAAACAGCTCTAGATATTATACAAAACTGTCAGCCTATCCTGAACTCTCTAGAAACAAACGACTCTAATCTTTATAATGACGCAGGTATAGATAGTAGGCCATTTATGAAGAAATCAATTTTACATTGTATTTTACTTGTTTTTCTCGCAAGTGCTTCACACTTGCCTGCTTCGTCATTCCTAGAAAGTGACAATAGTTTCGCAGAAGAGTATAAAAATCTGCGTGTCCTATTAAATAAAGTACAAGATAAAGACACTGCTTTATTACACAAACAAGCAATCGAAAAAGAAATTCAATATCTAAGTCAAAACCATCAGTCAGGAGAAGATCAATTCAATTCTCTATCAGCTGATGAAAAAAAATTATTTATTAAAAAATTTCAGAAGAATCGTTATCACTGTGGAAACGTTACTCGAGTCATGGAAGAAAGAAAACGCATCTTATTCGATCCAGAGTTAGCCATTATTCTTAGCGATACTCTCTCAAGAATTCCTTAATCAGGCTTCCAACCGATCTTCCAAGTTTTATATGGAAGCACTACAGCAGGTCTACCATTATTATAAAACCAAGAATCGATCACATATTTTTCATCATTAACAACATCTACTAGCAATACTGCAGTATGAGGATACCCCGCCAACAATCCACCACGAGTTACCAACCCTACAATTTCATGTGACTTTATCTTGTTCTCAGCATTAAGTAGTTTTAAATAACTTAAGGTATTTGTAGATTCATCAATACAATCCATCTGATCACTTTTTGCATAACTTGCGTTCAGATATGCATTAAACGTCCCTCCAACATCAAAGTTGGTATTGGTTTTTTTCCTACAAACTTCTCAATATCCGCAATATACTCAGCTAATAACGCTCTTTCATACGCGGGATCTATATCAGTCACCTCAAATCTTTGAGTTACCCTCATCCAAGTCACGTCATCAATTGACACTTCAATAATTCTTTTACATCCATACTGGGAACAAACTGAAATTTTTTCTGGGGAAAAATTAATTTTTCCCATAGCAATATTTTCAATATGTCTCCTAGCATTTTGTGGATTTTGGGCCAAAGCGAACGAATAAGAAAAAAAGAGGAAAATAAAAATTATTGCTTTGCTTCTAAGATTATTCATAATTTATTGCAAAAGATAATGACTGAGAAATTGTTGCGTAATAACAAGCGCTGACTGGGTTGCCTCATCATTATATCCAGCCACTCCATTAAACGTACTGCAATTCTCTAAGACAGACTTGATATTATCGCTTGTAACTTTAATTTCCTTATATGTTTCTAAAAAATTGCCGCTCTCATCTTGGTGGATCTCACACAACCCGGGAACTTGCGCATTTAAAGAGATAGGAATTGGAATTTTAGACAGAACAGGATGATCAAACGCATGCCTCGCATTCATATGCGTTTTAATAATAACTAGTGATTGGTCCTGAATAGTTAATTCTTCTTCAGCCAATTGAACGCACTTTTTCACGGGAGTAATAATGTCTTTGCCTCCTCCTTGTATCAAAATCGGCACAGATGTAGTTTTCATATTTTGCAGTCGTATACCGCACCAGGGATAGTACGCGACATGCGCCACAAATGTCGCATCTTCATTGTCACTTAGCGCATTCCTTATCTCATCAAAAGCAGAATAGAATGCCGCAATACCTCCTTTAGAAAAACCCATTACAGCAATTTTCTTATTATTTATTTCTGGCACATCCTGCAAATAATTAAGTACTTGATATGCATCCTGGATCATGGATGCACTAGAAACCAATGATTGATCCAACGACGTCTTCCCTACTCCGCGTGGAGAAAAACTATCAATCACATACGTAGTGATACCCATATCAGCAAATACAGTAGAATAATAGCTTTCTTGCGAGCTCAGCCCCCATGAACTGTGTAATAAAATTAGAGCAGGATAAGGCGCTTGAAATTTAACTCGATCAGGAAGACTCACCCAAACGGGTATATCCACACGATTTTTCTGTTCATTATCAAGTTTAAAAATCTCATCGATAAATTTATAGCTAACGCTATTAATATGCAGTTTATTTGTATAGTTTTTAACAGGCGCAGAACAGCCACAAACCAAAAATACAAAAATAATTATTCTTTTATGTAATCCCATTACTTAATATATTTAATATCAGTTTTAAAAATCAGCTCACTGATTAATTTCTCAAATACCAATTAACCCCATGAAGGAGACCCGCTATTTTGACTACTTCAAAAATTGGAAGTAAAGTAAAAAATTTTCAACTTCCCTCTACTAGCAATAAAACAATTAGTCTAGCTGAACTTAAAGGGAAAAATATCGTTCTTTATTTTTACCCAAAAGATAACACACCTGGTTGCACAAAAGAGTCTGAAGGGTTTCGTGACGCGATGAAAAAATTCTCCCGACTAAACACAATCATACTTGGCGTCTCTAGAGACAGCATAAAATCGCATGAAAATTTTAAATCAAAATTAGATTTCAGTTTTGGCTTATTATCAGATAGCGAAGAGAAATTATGTCAGCAGTTTGATGTAATAAAAGAAAAAAACATGTATGGGAAGAAAGTCATGGGCATTGAAAGAAGCACTTTCCTAATTGATCAAAAGGGCGTGTTAAGAAACGAGTGGCGTAAAGTCAAAGTTGACGGCCATGTTGAAGAGGTACTTGAAGCAGTAAAAAGCTTATAAGCGTTATTTTTCTGTGAGGATCGACTAATCCCAAATTTTTTCCTCAGATTTGGGATTAGTATACTTAGCCAAATTTTCGGCATAGTTACCTCAAATAATATACTTTTTGTGGCTCGTCATTTAGCTTCAATCCTGCTACCGCCACTTCTTGCAAAATAGATTGCGGTGCGTGCTAACACCGCAAATGATATCCCTCATCTACGTATGCCAATATCTCTTTGCCCATTATATATCTTCATTAATATTACTCAATTATCCAGTAAAACCAGTATTTTATGATCGAGATAAAACAAATTTGTGGCTATTTTAAGTATAATAGTCAATGTAAACATAACCATGCAATAAGTTATAAAACTCGTGGAGAAATAGAATCATGTCTGAAGATAAACTGTACCCTGTTCCCGCCTCTTTTAGCTCTTCGGCACATATTGATTCAGCACAATACCAATCCATGTATCAACAGTCTGTTTCTGATCCAGAAACTTTTTGGGCCGCTCAAGCAGATGAGTTTGTTACTTGGTTCACAAAATGGGACAAGGTATTAGATTGGGATTACCACCAAGGACATATTCGTTGGTTTGAAGGCGCCACTCTTAACGTGTCATATAATTGCATTGATCGTCATTTAAAAACACGCGCAAATCAAACCGCTATCATTTGGGAAGGTGATGACCCTAAAGATGATAAACATATCACTTACGCAGAGTTGCATGCAGAAGTATGTAAATTTTCTAACGCTTTAAAATCACGTGGCGTACAAAAAGGTGATCGCATTTGCATCTATATGCCAATGGTCCCTGAAGCAGCCATTGCCATGCTCGCATGTACACGCATTGGTGCAGTACATTCAGTCGTTTTTGGTGGCTTTTCACCAGATGCTCTTCGCGACAGAATTTTAGACTCAGATTGTCGCGTTGTCATTACAGCAGACCAAGGTGTCCGTGGCGGTAAAACTATTCCACTAAAAGCAAATACTGATCAAGCATTAAAAGAATGTCCTAACGTTAACACCGTTGTCGTGGTTAAACGCACCGGCAATGAGACTTCATGGACCAAAGACAGAGATTGCTGGTACCACGAAATGACTGCTACTGAAAGCAGCGAGTGTGCTCCAGAACCAATGAATGCAGAGGATCCTTTATTTATTCTTTATACCTCAGGCTCTACTGGCAAACCTAAAGGCGTACTGCATACCACTGGTGGTTACCTGCTCTATGCCGCAATTACTCATAAATATGTATTCGACTATCAA
The DNA here is from genome assembly GCA_938074525.1 of uncultured Gammaproteobacteria bacterium. Classification (GTDB taxonomy): domain Bacteria; phylum Pseudomonadota; class Gammaproteobacteria; order UBA4575; family UBA4575; genus UBA1858. The sequence goes on along the minus strand of CALJEX010000096.1, from coordinate 8,157 downwards.
GACAACGAAGTCTATTGGTGTAGTGCAGATGTGGGCTGGGTGACAGGTCATACTTATATACTGTACGGACCACTATGTAATGGCGCACAAACTTTGATGTTTGAAGGCGTACCAAACTACCCAGATGGCAGTCGGTTCTGGCAAGTGATAGACAAGCATCAAGTAAAAACTTTTTACACTGCACCAACCGCTATTCGTGCATTAATGGCGCTGGGTGATGAATTTGTAGAAAAAACCAACCGCAGTAGCTTACGACTACTCGGCACGGTAGGCGAGCCAATCAACCCAGAAGCATGGGAGTGGTATTACCATAAAGTCGGCAACAGCAACTGCCCTATTGTTGATACTTGGTGGCAAACTGAAACCGGCGGCCATCTTATTACACCAATACCAGGAGCAACTGGACTTAAACCAGGCTCAGCAACTTTGCCATTCTTTGGCGTGCAACCGGTCATCCTTGATGACGAAGGAAATGAGCTAAGTGGAGAGTGTCAAGGCAATTTAGCCATGAAATTTCCCTGGCCAGGACAAATGAGATCAGTGTATGGAGACCATAAACGATTCATCGAAACATATTTCTCCCAGTTTCCGGGTTATTACTTCAGTGGAGATGGCTGTCGACGAGATAAAGATGGCTATTATTGGATTACTGGGCGTGTCGATGACGTATTAAACATATCTGGTCACCGCTTAGGCACCGCTGAAATCGAAAGCGCATTAGTGTTGCATGAGTCAGTGGCAGAAGCTGCTGTCGTGGGGTGCTCACATGATATAAAAGGTCAAGCTATATACTGCTACGTGACCACCATGGTTGGTGTAGAACCTAGTGAAAGTTTGAAACAAGAATTGGTTGAATTAGTCAGAAAAGAAATTGGTCCATTTGCCAAGCCAGACTTTATTCAATGGACGCCAGGCTTACCTAAGACTCGATCTGGCAAAATCATGCGTCGAATTTTGCGCAAGGTTGCAGCCAACGAGATCACAGAACTTGGTGATACCTCTACCCTTGCCGACCCTTCAGCAGTAGAAGATATTATTGCTAATCGATTAAATGCCTAGATATAAAAAAGCCACTGTTTTATAATTAATTTAGTGGCTCAAGTGTAGCTTCTCGAGTACTTTATTATTATATAAATCTATTTACGTCTTTCCATTTTTACACGCATTAGCTCACCTGAATCCAGATCAACCAGCAAGCCCACGTTCTGTTCATACATATTCAAATAACCTATCTTTTCTAGCCCAGTGTCATAATCAAAATACGACACATTGCCCATGGTGATATCATCTCTACCTTCGGCATTAACTACAATTACTGTTCCAGTATCCAAATTATAGCCCTGCCAAGCCATGGCATGTGAGCATAGAAGCAATCCAATAATGGTTACAAAGATATATTTCATATTGCTTTTTTATTGAGCCGTTGATGACTCTTGCGTTGATTTACTGTGAACACAGTATGAACAAGAATTACTTGGCAGACTGAGGGCTAGGTCAAGAATATGACCGATTATCGGTATTTTATACCGCTTAGTCGTGGCTAATTAAGATTAATTGGCTTTTTCGGGGGCGCTTGAGTCGCGCTCAACTTCGATCAATTTTGGCACAATAATTACCACACCTGTACGAATGCGATTGAAATCAACATCAGGATTATGCTGACGCAGCAACCACACAGGGACCTTAAACTTACGCAATGCCAACACCCACAAAGACTCACCTGTTCTCATGGTATGTTGATAGGTCGATTCAATACGATATTGAGTAAAAAATTCCTCTTGCAGATTCTTTTGGAAGGCAATGCGCCTGTTTTCAAATTCTTTAATAGTGATAGCATTAAAATCTAACAGTAATCGATTACCAACCACCACTGGCTTACCAAATTTCAACTTATTAATCTCACGCAGTCGACTGGCTCTCAAATCTAACCAATCTGCATAGTGACCCAATGTCTCTGATGCTTGAACCTCAATCGTCAAATCATCACTAACCGTATAGTCAGCGGGATCAGATAACAATGAGACTTCTTCAACTACATCAACATCTGCCTCAGCGACAACACTAACATCTAATTCACTCAGCTCATTATCAGTAGGTACAGGCGCTAACGATTGTTCTTGTTCTACAGCGACTGGTTTTTCAGCTTCAACCACTGTTGGAGATTTTTGTTTTCCTAGATCAACAACTACTCTTTCTTTAGGTTTCGTTTGACTCGGCGCAATTGCTTGCTTATTTTCTTTTGCGGCAAGCACAATAGCGCCAGATTTATCCTTAACTGGTAAACGAAGTTTTTGTCCCGCACGTATAAAGTGTCCACTACTCATTCCGTTAGCAGCCATCACTTCTCTGACGCGAAAACCGTACTGTTTTGCAATATCTGAAATAGTGTCGCCGCGAACGACGTGATGAAATAAATCAGGCGTTTGCTCACTGTAACGATGTTCAACTGGAATACTGGCAATCAATTGTTTAGCTGATTTATTCAGCAATGATTTAGGAATACGTAATGGGTAGTGTCTAGGAATACGTTTGGTATCACTCCAAATAGCCTCTCTCAATGACCTATTGTGTCGCTCTAATTGCGATTTATTCATATTCAAGTATTTAGCGAGATCTTTAGCGTAAAAATAGCTATCCATTTTCACTGTTTCATATTCAACTGGTTTTGCATAGTTGATAGAGTTGAAATATTTTTGCGGATGACTATCCACTTCTAAAGCAGCAAGAAATGCGACGTAGAAATTTCGAGATGCAAAGCCAAATGAACGGCCTTTGTAATTTCTAACAATTATCTCAATGTCTCTAGTGCCAAGTTTGTTAATTGCTCGGCGCATACTTGAAACACCATGGTTATATGCAGTCAAAGCCAATGGCCAGCTTTTAGTTAATTGATAGTTATGTCCTAGCAGCTTAGCCGCGGCTTTAGTTGAAGCAAATGGGTCCATGCGTTGATCTATCAAATAATCTATTTGCATATAGCGTTTACCAGTAGCACGAATAAACTGCCACAACCCAGCTGCACCTACATGTGAATACGCTTTTGGATTAAATGATGATTCAACATGCGGCAGCACTGCTAATTCCACCGGCATATCAAGATCTAAGAAAGTTTGATTAATATAAGCACGCCACTCTCCAGAACGTTCTAAGCCATTATGAAAGCGATCCGATTGTCCGCGTTGAAACCTAATGTCTTTTGCAGCAGCGGCTAGACGTTTATTTGAGGCTTTTTCACCACCCCACATTTCTAACACTTGTCGCTCATCATTCGACAGATTTGTTCGCTTACCTTTAGCTAACGTCTTTAAGATAGAAACATACTTCGCTTTAACTTTTTTGATATGTTTTTTATTTGCGCGCGGACTACCTTTAATTCTTATAGTGGAATACACCACCGAGAGATTTCTTGAATCGTGAATAAACCCACTTCTAGTATCAATTTCGGTATACACACGCACCCAAAAATTGACATCATCCTCTAAGCCAACAGGCTTAGGAAAATTTTCTGCTACAGATACGCTTGATATGAATATTAAAATTGATAGAAAAAGCAGCTTTGCAAATAATTTCATTTGTATAATCTAATCAACCTGGTTATTTTTTAAATTTATTCAAAACGCTGATAACAAGCATTACCCAGGGCGTTCCATGCAAAAGCAAATCAAACCAATCAATAAGCTTCATTCCTTGTGCGCCTGAAAGTACCCACTGGATTTTTTCCCACACATGCGGCTCAGGAGAGAATGGAGCAAGTCCAAGTGTTAAACTTGCAAGCAACCAAATTAACGGATTAAGAAGCAACGATTGATTTTTCATAGTTAAATAATAATTTTAATTGGCGCATCTGCGTCACTGGTTTGTTTAATCTCGCCAATCACACATGCATCTGCATAGCCGATCTCATTCAGCTCTTTAACGCATTGTTGTGCATGGTCTGCTGGTATACCAGCCAATAACCCTCCCGCTGTTTGCGGATCGAACAATAACGGATAATCTAAATGCTGTGAGGCAAGTTGTATGTTTTCTATCGCTCGGCGCAACCTTAAATTTTGTGGCTGCAATGAAGATAATATTCCTGCTGCAACAGTTTGCTTTGCTCCATCCAAGACAGGTACGGCATCAATATAAATTTCAGCATCAACATTTGATGCTCTTGTCATTTCCACCAGATGTCCCACCAAACCAAAGCCGGTTACATCGGTGCATGAAGTAGCATTATATTTTTGCAAACAATGAGCTGCCTGTTGATTTGAATGCAACATGGCATTAATAGCATTATCGACCCAGCGACCTTTTGCTTTGCGCCTCATATCGGCCGCAAATAATGTTCCGGTTCCAATTGGCTTTGTTAGTATTAGTTTATCGCCTGCCCTCAAGCCCTGTTTGCGCCAGACCTTATCCGGATCGACGATACCATTCACTGTTAAGCCAAATGCCAGTTCAGCACCTTCAGCAGAATGACCACCAACCAATACTGCGCCAGTGGGCTCCAGCGTTTTCAAAGCACCAGCCAATAATTCATACAATGATTCTTCTACGATTTTTTCGCGTCCATAAGGAACAGTTGCTAACGCCAATACAGATTGCGGCTCAGCTCCCATTGCATATAGATCACCTAGCGCATGGTTAGCTGCAATGGCACCAAATAGATATGCATCATCAATAAATGCTCTAAAGTAATCTATACTTTGCACCATCACCTTGCCAGCAGGTACTGCTAGCATAGCAGAGTCATCTGGAGAATCTCTACCAATCAGCACATCATCCCTTTGATGAACAGGTAAACGCTGCATAACTCGTGCAAGAATTCCACTACCAACTTTTGCACCACAGCCACCACAACGCATTGCTAAAGTGGATAGTTCTTTTATTGCATCTTCATCAGCGAGTCCAGTAGCAAAATTTGGAGAGTCATCACTATCCATCTCAGGCAGCACATTAAACTTCTTCATGAATTCACGATCGATCCAATCTTTAGCTCTCCATAACCATTCTCCTTGCCATGACCATGAACCACGAGAAGCAACAGCATACTTGTCGCCAGTACTAATCAAACCAAGAAAATTCTTCTGTGCACGGTATTTTGTTAATGATTGATTGGTTGCCGCAAATATCAAGTTTTTTGCCAATACTGGTCCTTGCCTCACCGCAAACACACCAGATTTGGGACGAGGATCAGGTAACGAAGCAACATCACCTACAGCAAAAACTTCTGGGTGTGAGGTTGACTGTAGAAAATCATTAACACTAATAAAACCCTCACCATCAACATCAAGCCCTGATTGCTTAGGCCATTTAGGCGCAGAGGCATTAGTAACAAAAATACACGCGTCTGCATTAACTTTTTTATCGCTATTAACACTAACGTAATCTTGACTTATCTCAGTCACTGAGTGGTTAAGCAGTAATTCAATATTTCGCTCTGTTAACACTTTCATGAATCGTTTTTGCACACCGGCATTATGCGTAGACAGAATACCCGAACCTTGGGTTAGCAAACTAAATTTGAGTCTCTTTGGATTATCTTGATTAGATGAAAGTAATGTTTGCAATCGCAATTGCGCTGATAATGCAAGCTCTACTCCACCTGCACCACCACCAACAACAACTATTTTGAATTCGCCGCTACTTTCTTCAACTTGTCGTTGCAGTTTTTCCCAACGCTGCAAAAAAACATCAATTGGTTTAGCAACTAACGCGAACTCATCTGCGCCAGGCACATCGATAACACGTGGACGCGATCCTGAGTTAATTGATATCAAATCATAAGATATTGGCGGCCTATTTTGAACGTGTACTAATTTATTTTCTAGATCTAGCTGAGTGACCTCATCATGATATAAACGCGCATTAGCAAATCGTGTCAACGGACCTAAATCAATATGGCATTCATCATATTCATAATGTCCAGCAATATACCCAGGCAACATCCCTGAATAAGGCGTATGAATATCACGTGTAATTAACGTGATACGCAAACCAGGAATGGGCTGCATACCAAATTTACGCAATACTGAGACATGAGCATGCCCTCCGCCCACGAGAATCAAATCCTTGACAACAGAAGCTCCAGAACTTTGCATATTTATTTTTTATTTAGATTTCACTGAAAATAAATGAACGCTAAAAAGATTATCATCATCCACCCATACTTTTTCAGCACATAAACCAGCTTCTACGCCCAACGACTGAAATTCTTCAATCGTATACTTATAGGAATTCTCAGTATGTATTGTTTCATTTTCAGCAAAATAAAATTCATGGTTATCGATGCATACCACTTGCTCGCACATGCTTTTCAAATGCATTTCTATTCGACCTTGTTCAGAGTTGTAAAATGAATAATGGTTCCATGCTTGCAAATCGAAATCAGCTGATAATTCATTATTTAAACGCGTCAACATATTCATATTGAATTTTGCTGTCACCCCTTTAGAATCATCGTAAGCACGCTCGAGAATATTTTTATTCTTCTTTAGATCAACGCCAATTAGCAACTGTCCAGATTCTTCAACTAAGCTTGCAATATCTGATAAGTACTGGACCGCTGCCTGTGGGTGAAAATTACCAATACTGGATCCAGGGAAAAATACAACTCGAGCAGTATCAGGCAATCCTTCTGGAAGCACTAGCTTGAATGTAAAGTCATTACATACTGCATGTATATCCAGCCACGGTATCTCTTTAGACATTTGCTCTGCCGAATCCAACATATGCTGTTTTGATATATCCATCGGCACATACATTTTTGGTCTTAATTCATTAACAAAAATACGCACCTTAGAACAACTGCCTCCACCAGGCTCTATTAGCATACAGCCCTTATTCAACAAACCAACAATATCTTGCTTGCACTCTTGAAGGATCTTTATTTCAGTTCGAGCAGGATAGTAATCTTCCAACTCAGTGATTTGATCGAATAACTGCGAACCTTTCTCGTCATAAAAATACTTAGGCGGGATAGAACGAGGACTTTTTTGCAACCCGGTTATCACATCCTCCAGCAAGTCATTGGCTGTAGGATGCATATCATGAAAATGAATTTTTTGCTCAGACATAATGATTGCTTATTCAAGTGATTGCACAGGTTCTAAACCCTGCAAATACATCATTACGCTCTGCTCCGTAATAATTCCGCCAAGTATTTCGCATTAACCTAGCACGAGTTGCCCAACAACCACCGCGCAATACACGGGTCTTACCAAATAAGGGTTGCGAATAATCTTCATACATATCTGGAGTAAACCCTGGATAGGGAGAAAATATCGTATCCGTCCACTCCCAAACATTACCTAGCATTTGTCGACAACCAAATGCACTATCACCAGCAGGCTTAGCATTCACATTGATTGGCCCTAGTGTTTCACCGTTAAAATTAGCATATTCAGAATTCGGTACATCATCGCCCCAAGGAAAATATCTTTTTTCACTTGTTAATGAAGCATTGTCATCTGTGGGAACGGCTGATGCAGCAACTTCCCACTCAAGCTCTGTTGGCAAGCGACGCCCGGCCCATTGACAGTACGCACTTGCTTCATACCAATTAACATTTACTACCGCAGACTTAGCTTGCAGCCTTTTCCATTGATCAAATAAACGCACTTGCCAATGGTTAGCTTTTTTATCAAACCTCCAATAGACAGGATGTTTAATATTTTTTTCACTTAACCATAACCAACCTTGGTCACACCAGTATTCTCGCTGTCTATAACCACCTGCATTAACGAACTGTTCAAACTCTTCATTACTCACTGCAGTTTTAGAAATCATAAATGGCAAAACTGTTTTTTTATGCGCCCATTTTTCATTATCAAAAATAAAATTATCATTCGACTCTGCGCCCAATAGAAAAGTCCCGCCTGGAATAAACGCATCTCCTATTGCTTGATCAACATTATCAGCTGGATTGGAAACTAAAGAAATTTTTGGTTCAGGATATTGCAGGGTTTGGCGAGTGTATATGAAGGCTTCGCAATGCATATCTTCATGGAAAATTGCATATTGAGTTAAATAATTTCTGACAGTGTCTTGTTTACCATTCGATAAATAATGAACAACACGATCTTTTACTTGCTGCATGTATTTAATAGTGTCAGCGATCGTAGGAAGTTTTAAATCCCAGCGTGATTCGTGCGGTATATGGATTGAATCGAATAA
>CALJEX010000095.1 GCA_938074525.1 uncultured Gammaproteobacteria bacterium | reverse complement strand
GCGGGGATTTTTTTGCATGAGATAAAGCTACTAATTTGTTTCAGCAATATAATTAGTTTCTTCTTCCATGTCTTTATCCCAACTAATAAATGAATCAATAATGACGCGATTGTTGTAATGCATTTGGCGCATATCCTCTTTCCAAATTCTACACTGAGTATTACTTACCAATGAATAATTACATACATAGTCGACCACTGCTTGAGTGGTGTGCATTTCATCGCAGGCATGACTTGCCGATAGCATAGAAACAGATAAAGTTGCCGCTAACATTAATGACTTCATAAAACCTCCTTGTGTTTTTAGGTCATTTCTTCTCTTACACTTATTTAGTACGCAATAAAAATGCCAAAAAAATAACAAATAGGACGAATAAGCGTATTTGATATATATAATTTACCTGTATTCAGTATCTTACTATGGGAAAAAATAATGAGGTTTTTAATACCAGACGCCGAGGAAATACAGATAAGCGCAATAATTATCATTGCAAATTATAATTGGCACCAAAGAAAACCATAAATGGAATGTTGTATAGGCTATTAGTGAAACTAATAGCGGTGCTAGAAAGCGTGTTTAGAGGAGTGTTAATTTATTCAATCGGCGTCAGATTGAGCCAGATTTCATCGTTATTGATTTCAACTTGGTAACGTTGTAATGGCTCGTCCGCAGGTTCATCTGTCGGTTCACCAGTCACCACGCTAAACCAACTACCATGCAGGGTGCATTTGACCTTGTCATCACGCAGGCAGCCTAAGGCTAAAGAAGAATCTTCATGAGTGCATGTATCATCGACAGCATAAATAGTGCCGCCAACATTCGCCAACAATATAGGGCCGTGATTGGGAAAGCAGACTTTTTTGGTTTTACCTGGTGCCACATCGTCTAATTTTGCAGCGAAGGTTGTTAGCTTTTTCATATCAGCACTATCAAAAAAAATCGCCTTACTGTCAATAACACTTCAGTAAGCTTGATATTTACATTAACTATCAGGTTTATTACCCGACCAGGTTATTTGCAATGTTTGAGAACAGTGTTTAAATAGCCTAATTCAACTAACTGGTTCAGATGATATGCCATATTTTGTTTTTCATTTAATCAAGGGCACTAACGGTGCTATACGAGAGGTTGAGTTAAAAGACAGCTTTCCTGAGTATAAGGATGCGAAATTATATGCGCGCAAGCTTAGAACCGAACTTGAATTAAAGGATGTCAGTGATATAAAAATTATGTTTGCCGATCATGAGGATATGGCTGAAGCTAAGTTAACTCAAAATAGAGACGCGCCAATTCTGCGTGAATGGGAAAAATAAATAATAGATTCCTATGGATGAACTAGAGTATCACTCTACTTATAAAGATATAAATCCTACACGTTGCGTATTTGAAAAAGCAATTAACTCTCGCGTATGTAATTGCTCGCAATCTGCGCGGTTTAATTTGGCTGATAGAGAGGGTGTGTCATGCAAGTCAAATGCTGCACAGAAAACTTGTACAGCGATATTAGAGTCATTGCGTGAAAATGCACGCTTTGTTATTCAGCAGAAAAGCATTGATGGACAACTTCCACATAATGCTGAAATAAGAATTCAGAACGGATCAGTTAGAGGTTTGGTTAAAATACTTCAAGATGATGGTTTGGATGAGCAAGATATTTATGGTGTGTTTCAATTAACCTTGGAGAAGTATAGGAGTATTGATAGTTTTCCTTATAGCGAGTTGATGCAAGAAATTTCTGCTTATCAAGTTAGGCGAGCTAGAAATAAGAAAAAATAATGGCCCGCACCAAACTGCAATTATTAACACAGGAAATTCGTGCCTGCACTCATTGCGTACAGCAACTTCCATTTACTCCAAACCCAATCGTTCGTCCTTCGCGTAAAGCCAAGATATTGATAACAGGGCAAGCACCTGGAACAAAAGTGCATGAGACCAGTATTTCCTGGAATGATGCCAGTGGAAATAAACTGCGTGAATGGATGGGAGTAGACCGTGATACTTTTTACGACGATAACAAAATTGCAGTGATGCCTATGGGATTCTGTTATCCCGGTAAAGGTAAGTCTGGTGATCTGCCGCCGAGGCCGGAGTGTGCGCCTATGTGGCATCCACAGTTGTTGAAATTAATGCCACAAGTAGAGCTCACTTTGTTAATTGGTGTGTATGCGCAAAAGTTTTACTTGCAAGCGGAGAAAAAGAAAAATTTAACCGAGACAGTACGGTCATGGGGAAACTATGTGCCACGTTATTTGCCAATGCCGCATCCTTCTCCCCGCAATAAACTTTGGTTAAAGAGAAATGCCTGGTTTGAACTGGAAGTAGTCCCGGTGTTGAGAGCAAGAATAAACAAACTTATTTTGTAATATTATAATCATTCGCAAACATGGTCCAGATGGTAAGAAAGAATGCGGCAATCACAGGGCCCAATACAAATCCTGATATACCAATCATTGAAATACCACCTAAGGTGCTTAATAAGATTAAATAATCAGGCATTTTTGTATCGCGCCCAACTAATATTGGTCGTAAAATATTATCCACCATGCCAATAATAAATATGCCGACAGCGATGAGTACAATACCTTTAATAAACATGCCGTTGGTAATCAAGTAAATAGCAGCAGGCCCCCACACCAACGCTGAGCCAATTGCTGGCAGTATGGAGAGTAAAGTCATCACGACTCCCCAAAAGATGGCTGATTCAATGCCCAGTATAGAAAAGATAATTCCGCCAATAGTGCCTTGAATAGCTCCCACGACTAATGTGCCCTTGATAGTTGCGCGTGATACTTCAGCAAATTTAGAAAGTAAATAACGCTCGCGTTCATCTCCAATAGGAAGGATATGAATAATCATATCGATGATTTTCTTTCCATCACGTAAAAAGAAAAATAATAAATACAACATTAAGAAAAACATCACTGCAAAGCGCACTGTGTTTTGACCAAAAGTAAAGATGTGTGAGGCTGCCCATTGACTGCCTTGCAAAGCAGACGATGAAAGTTTTTGTTTTGCTTCTTCAATATTGACGCCTAAACTTTCTGCGCGATCTATCAACGACGGCCAAGTATTCTGGGCCCAGCTTAAAGGGCCAGACAAATCAATTTCTCCGCTGGAAATAGATTGGTATAAAGCGATGCCTTCACGTCCTACCGATATTGATAAAAGCAGTGCGGGCACAATGACGGCAAATACGATAATTAAGAGTGTCGCTAATGAGGCTAGATTTTCTCGGTTTGGCAAAGCGGCGGTTAGCTTCTTTTGTACGGGCTTAAATACAATCGCTAGTGTGACAGCCCATAGAATCGGTTCAAAGAAAGGGGCGAGCATGGCGCAAAAGGCTAAGCTGGCGGCGATTAATATGGTGAAAAAGAAAGCGCTTTGTACCAAAATACCCTACCTTATTTATGGATTATTGCGAAGAATTTAGTCAAATTTGGATAAAAATCTAGTTATTTCACTAGATACAATCGCTCAATAGACCACACTAGAACGTCAAAATAAACAGTTGGTTAACAATTTGTGACCATATATCTGCTTTAGAATATTATCTATTGCTTATATTATAATTCTCTACTATACTTATCAGCATAAACTTATTAACCCTTTTAGGAGAATTCATATGATTATTGGAAACTCAAACTTTTGTAAGTCTGCCGCGGCAGAAACAATGATGTTGATTGGCGTGTTAACAGTAATATTTGCTATCGGTATCGCTATTTTTTAATACCTCCTTACTCTTAAATAATTAAGAGTAAAAAGCCAGCTCATTGAGCTGGCTTTTTTTATGCCTGAAGTATTTAGTTTTTGCGAGGAGTAAGAAAAGCTAGTACCGCGGCGACGATGAATAATGCAGGTACATCACCCAACAAGTGGCCCATATTATGATGGCCATCAAATGATTGCCATAACATGACGGCACCATGAGCAACGCTAGACCAAACGGTAAACCAAATTAAGCTGCGATGTTCGAGAGGATTTCGAGATGCTAGCATTAAGAAGATTCCTAATGTGGCATAAATACTGAGAATCATTTCTAGATAATATGAACGCCCTTCACCATGCCAAGACCAGCCAGATGGCCAGAATATCGTTAGGGGTAGGATTACAAAGGTAAATGTAATACCAATTAGTAACAGCGCGATCTTTAAATACTTAATACGACTCGTATCATCCATTTTCTACTCCTTATAATTATTATAGTTATGCTATGAATGCTGACTTTTTAAGCTAAGCCCAAGTTAGGGTACAAGAAATAAGCAGAGCAGTTAAGTGATAAATATCAATGCAGGTTGGATAAAATTCAATATGTCTACAAACCAATAGTTTTAATTGCTAAGCCTAATAGGCCGCACACAACAATTACATGCAGCAAGTTTTGCTTGAAGTAAAATAAAGCGATGGTGGCAGAAATGGTGATCAATGCTGACGCCCAATCAAATGTGCCAGAAAAACCTTGAGGCCAGAGCACGTGGTAACCGAAGAACAACGCCAAATTAATAATCACGCCGACAACGGCGGCAGTGATTGCAGTCAATGGCGCGGTAAATTTTAAATTCCCATGAGTGGTTTCAATAAACGGTCCGCCAGCGAAGATGAATAAAAAAGAGGGTAAAAAAGTAAACCAAGTAACTAAACAAGCGGCTACTGCGCCGGCTAAGAATAATTGGTCTGGGCCAAATAAATTATTAATATAGCCACCAATAAACGCCACAAACGCTACCACCATAATAAGTGGTCCTGGTGTTGTTTCACCTAAGGCTAACCCATCAATCATTTGGGCTGGTGTTACCCATGAATAATTTTCAATAGCGCCTTGGTACACATAAGGAAGTACCGCATACGCTCCGCCAAAAGTAACCAGTGCCGCTTTAGTGAAGAACCAACCCATCTGTGTCAGTGTGTGATCCCAACCGTAAAAATGATTTAGCAAAAACATCGGCACTAGCCATAAGATAAATCCAATAGTCACGGCGCGAATAAGTTTATTGATACTGAATTTCGCATGGTTTGGTACCGGAGTGTCATCATCAATGAGCGCAGGGCCAAATGATTTATCTTCTGCAGCGTGTCCTCCGCCTGCTTTGAATTTGTCGGGAGATATACGGCCCCCAACGAAGCCGATTACAGCGGCGCAAATAACAATAATAGGAAAAGGTACTTTAAATATAAAAATAGATAAAAATGCGGCAACTAAAATGGAAAATAACAAACCATTTTTAATCGCACGTGAACCAATGCGATAAGCCGCATGAATGATGACAGCGGTGATCGCAGGTTTGATTCCATAGAACACACCTGCAACAACAGGTACGTCACCATAAGAAATATAAACCCATGACAGAGTGATTAAAATAAACAGAGAAGGCGCGACAAATAATACGCCAGCAACAATGCCGCCCAAGCCACGATGCATTAACCAGCCAAAGTAGGTGGCTAGCTGCTGAGCTTCTGGTCCAGGTAATAACATGCAGAAGTTAAGCGCATGTAAAAAACGTTGCTCAGATATCCATCGGCGTTTTTCGACTAATTCTTGATGCATGATAGCGATTTGACCAGCGGGACCGCCAAAACTAATAAAGCCGAGTTTTAACCAAAATTTAAATGCATCCCAAAACGGAATTGAGTTTGGAGTGTCGTGTTTTTCTAGGAGTGCTGATTTAGAGTTCATGGATGTTTGTTAATAAAATGAAATTGGTAGCGAGTGCTATGTGTATAAGAATGATTGATTAAATGACGATTTTAATTCATTTTCGGGCGGCTATATTTATTGAAGTACTCTTGCAACACTTGTCTTACATCTTTGGGGTAATCGAGCTTATCCATTTGGTGCATGCCTTCGGAAAAAAAGTTTGCTGCATCCAATGGGAACGTATTAACGAGTTGCTGAAATACTTGACGCATTACTTCTGTGTCATGAGAGCGGGTTGCAGTAATTGCTCTGTTGAGATGTATTACGCGCCATGGCCGTAGTGGGTTAATTTGTTCGGTGTCACTCTTAATTACATCTGAGCAACCTTGAATAATATGATCCATCATGATGACCAGTTGTTTTAGTTGATTATTGTCATTGGTCTTATTTGCGGTTTTTGCGAATGAGTCAACAATCGGTTCTAATGTTCTTAATTCGCCTTGATGTTTGGTAATCCATAATGAAAGCGATAATATTAATTGATGTACTGTTTTGGTAAAATCACGGCAGTGATTGAGCTGAGTCCATTGCATTAGTTCCGTGAGTAAGTTGAACCCATATTCGCCTATTTGAGTGATGTCGTCTGGGTCAATGTCGGCTCCAGCTTTAGTCTCTTCAATGTTGGTACCAATCGCGTATAACTGAATCAGTCCCTCTATTATTTTATTGTCTAATGCTTGAATAGACGTATTGGGTTGCTTGTTTTCTAATAACCTTTGAATATCGCTAAGCAACGCGTGTGCGCTGTCTTGTTGAGCATGCATGGTTTTATATAATTCAATCGGCATATTAGGCTTAATTCAGTCAATCAGCGTCGACATTATAGAGTAGTTTGCTCGCTAACCTATAAAGATCATTGTGCCTATATGCATGAAAGTAATGCTCCCAAACATAAATATGTTGAATTTTTTTATAGCATAACAGTCAGTAATGAGATCATTCTCGAACAAACTGAAACACCATACTATAAATTAAACGGCTGTTTAAAGAGTATGTGCCAGGCAAACATTTTTAAGTCTCGGTGATGCATGAAGAAAGTTATAGACAATATTTACCTGAACTGGATTTCATCGATAACGTAAATAACGTACCGCAGTTATAATGTAAGGCAGAAACTAAGGCTGAATTTAAAAGTGATCAAGGTGAGATGCGGGAATTCCGAGTGACTCATAATTGAAAAAGACATATTAACTTTAGACGGTAATCAGCCACTAGCAGGTGAAGAAATCATTTTTCTATTGAAGTCATTGATGTGCGCAATGCGACTGATGATGAATTCAAACAGGGCCATGGAATCGAACTGACGCATTAATTTACAATTTAAAATACAGAAGAGCTCAGTTCGTTGACAGCAGCTAGCATTTCTGGATCATCAGTCAGCGCCTGCGAAATTGAGCTTTTACACGCTGTCACAGGGTTGATTCCCGTCTGAATAAGTTTACCAGCATGGACTAATAAGCGAGTGCTAGCACCTTCATCGAGTCCACTGCCCTTAAGGTTGCGAGTCATCTGTGCAAACTTTACTAATTGCTTTGCAGTATCAGCATCAACAGAAGTTTCTTTCTCAATAATCTTCTGTTCAATGGCGGCACTTGGGTAATCAAACTCTAATGCCACAAAGCGTTGACGCGTACTCTGTTTGAGGTCTTTTAATACACTTTGGTAGCCAGGGTTGTATGAAATTGCCATACAAAATTCTTCTGGTGCTTCAAGTAATTCACCAATTTTTTCCATTGGTAGCACGCGTCGATCATCACATAGAGGATGGATGACCACAGTAGTGTCTTTGCGTGCTTCAACAATCTCATCAAGATAACAAATGCTGCCAGTGCGTACGGCTCTAGCCAATGGTCCATCCACCCATACTGTTTCGCCGCCAGTGACTAAATAACGCCCAACTAGGTCTGATGCAGTCAAGTCATCATGGCATGATACCGTGATCAGCGGCCGCTTTAATCGCCACCCCATATATTCCATAAAACGAGTTTTCCCACAACCTGTTGGGCCTTTTAGCAGTATGGGAAGCTTGTTCTTGTAGGCTGCCTCGTAGACTTCAATCTCATCGCCTACCGGCTCGTAATAGGGTTCGTTTTTGACAAAATATTCTTCTGGTTTATAACTTTTTGCTGTGATGTCTGAATCCATGATCTCTATATTTTTAATAGGTAAAAGTCTCTACGTCTCAAACTAGCGTTTTCCAATATTGCGCGCAAGTGATTAAATTGTTTGATGCTGATTGACAGTTCAATTTGATTGAATTTGCTGCATGATCAAGTTTGACTAATAGCATTGTCCCGAAATAAACAGGCCCGCTTATTATAAGGTCTAAAAAAGAACTGATCGCTGCCTTCTAGGTAGGCAGTTTTGAAATTAATACATGTTGTTTGCAAACAAAAATAGATCTTAAGGTATTTTGTTTGAAGATATTTCTAACTGTCTCTTACAACTGTGAAGTTGTTACTTATTGGTCATTGACTCACCCGCTATAAATAAGTAAGTTCTTATATAACTCCTTTTTAATCAAGATTTTAACAAAGCTATGCAAAGTGCCGCTCAACAAGCCCTAGAAATAGAACAGGTTTCGGATCATCCACTTGCCGGTCAAGAAATGACGGGTTCGGATATTATTGTCCAAGTACTTGCTCAAGAACAAACAGATGTCATTTTTGGATATAGTGGCGGCGCTATTCTTCCTACTTATGATGCGGTTTTCCGCTACAACGAAGAAACCAATGATTCTATGCCATTGATAGTCCCTGCCAATGAGCAAGGTGCTGGATTCATGGCGTCAGGTTATGCTCGCGCTAGTGGCAAAGTCGGTGTCGTCATGGTGACATCAGGTCCTGGGGCAACAAATACAGTCACGCCAGTAAGAGACAGCATGGCAGATTCAATTCCTATGGTGGTTATCTGTGGACAGGTGCCGACAGCAGCAATAGGCAGTGATGGATTCCAAGAAGCGCCAATCGCTAACATTATGGGTGCGGTGGCTAAGCATATTTTCTTAATCACAGACCCCACTAAACTGGAATCAACGATACGTACCGCGTTTGAAATTGCGCGTACTGGTCGACCTGGTCCGGTGGTTATTGATATTCCTAAGGATGTTCAAAACTGGGTTGGTGTTTTCCGCGGGCGTGGCCGTTTACCGGTACGTGGCTATCGTGAGCGAATGCACGCTGTCATTGCTTCTGAGTTAACTGCAGATAAAAGAAAGCAGTTTTATGATGCGTTGTCACAAGCAGAGCGACCATTAATTTATGCTGGAGGTGGCGCCATTAATGGCGAGGCATCTGAGCAACTTAGAATGTTTGCAGATGAATACAAAATTCCTGTGGTGACCACATTAATGGGAATTGGTGCATATGATACGACCGAGCCTAGGGCATTACATATGTTAGGTATGCATGGAACAGCGTTTGCTAACTATGCTACGGATGACAGTGATTTTCTAATCACTATCGGTGCTCGCTTTGATGATCGTGTTGCAGCCGTACCTGCAAAGTTTGCACCAAATGCAAAATATATTGCCCACTTTGATATTGATCCTTCTGAAATAGACAAAGTTAAGTCCGTTAATTGGCATCATATCGGCTTGCTGCCAGAAAGCTTGCAACACCTTTTAGAATACGGCAAAGAAATTTATAAATTTAGTGCGGATTATTCTGCTTGGCATGAGCACATCGCTGATCTCAAATCTACATATGCAATGAACTATGACAAACATACTGATGCTATTCAGCCTTACGCTGTCATTGAAGAAATTAACAAGCATACTAAGGGCAACGCAATAATTAGTACGGGTGTTGGCCAACATCAAATGTGGGCTGCTCAGTACTTTGACTTTAAACAACCGCGTTTGTGGTTGACTTCAGGAAGTATGGGGACCATGGGATTCGGCTTGCCAGCAGCGATTGGGGCCCAATTTGCTAAACCAGATTCAATGGTGATTAATATTGATGGTGATGCCAGTATTCGCATGAATTTAGGCGAGCTAGAAACAGTGACGACTTATAAGCTGCCAGTGAAAACTGTAGTACTAAATAACTTTGGCGATGGCATGGTGAGACAATGGCAGAAGCTATTTTTTAAAGGTCGTATGTCTGCTAGTGATAAGTCGCTACATAAAAAGAACTTCATTAAATCGGCAGAGTCTGATGGCTTTGAATATGCGGTGCGTTTAGATAATAAGGCCGACTTACCAAAAGTGATTAAAGAGTTTGTTGAATACCCTGGCCCAGCATTCTTAGAAGTGATTATTGATCGCGATGCTGGTGTATACCCAATGGTGGGACCAGGCATGTGTTATGAAGAAATGATTACTGGTGACCACATTCCAACCAGAGATGCTGGCAAAGCCAAAAAAGAAGTCGATTCTTCAGAAATGTTCTAGTAACTTATCAGCCGTAGAACGCCTTGTATATTTATGGGGTGTTCTATTTTTCTTTAAACTTTATGACTAACTGCTAGCTATATAGTTGATAGTATTGTTCGCAATATTAAATCCAGTAATTATTTTCCATTCTGTAATAGCGCTGCTTAAGTACGATTAAATATCTCAATTATCCATGGTTGGGTTAAACTGACTATATTCTATATAATC
>CALJEX010000094.1 GCA_938074525.1 uncultured Gammaproteobacteria bacterium | reverse complement strand
GAGGCTTAGGGCGCAAATTGCTTGCCAATGTATTAAGTAATGCAAAAGACTATAATGCTACTTGTGTATTTCTAGAAGTACGTCCATCAAACAAATATGCCGTTGCTTTATATGAGTCTGAGGGATTTAATGAAGTGGGTGAGCGTAAACAATACTATCCTTCTGATCACGGCAGGGAAGATGCTGTGATCTATGCAAAAGAACTATAAAAAATTAACCTGGCTTTAATTTCAACTAATTCATCAATGTAAAAAAATGAGGGCCACAAAGCGTGGCCCTCATCGTAGTTGTTTTACTATTTTACTTTAGTTGGCGTTACATCCACCTACCGGTGCCGCAGGGCTGATGTTGGTGTTATGCAGTGGAAAGTAAGTGCCCTCAGCAGGTGAGGTCAAGCGTGCCCACTGAGTCAGCTGTGTCCATCCGCCAGTGTAAAGAGCATGATAATTGCTCTCGCCATTGTAGAACATAGTGCCGATAAGTGCGGGCCTAAAGGTACCAGTGCCACCTGGATCTGCAGCTGCTACCCATTGTGGAAACATGTCGGCAACGAAGTTTGCAGTGCCAAATGGCTCGCCCAGCTTGTGTGGACTGATAAGGGTGTGGTGCTAGGATTATACCAATTCTCGATTGCTGCATTAGCCGACGCTTTATCTAGCGCGCTTCCATGCTCAAGTATTATAGCATATGGCCTAAGAGACTTATAAAGCTCGGTCGAGCCGTGGCAATGGGTAGGGTACATGTGTTTACTATCAGAGCGATTGCCTCGGACTGCAGCAGTGCTACTTTGCCAGGTTGGGCCAGTGCTGAGCTGGATAGGTGCTTTGCCGTTCCAGTTAATACTCCTTGAGTACTGTTGGCCAGCCTGGATGTTCATCCAATTGTGCACCTCAGGAGAGAGCAAATTAACAATCCTGTCGTACTCTTGTGTTGCAGTGTAACTGCCGTTGGGTCGCTTAATGTGCAGTCGAGAAGTGTCGTAGAATCCGGCGCCAAAACAAACAACACAAGCGAAGGCATAGTGATTGCGGAATTCCGGTGTCAGGATTGGGTCTGGCAGTAGAGAATCATCAGCATAACTGAATGCCCACCAGAGTTCATCCCAAAGCGGAGCCAGATCTTTAATGATTTGTTGTTCTAACCACTTGAGTCGATCAGGGTGATCTGCCTCGCCGAAGCCGCCGCCTCGATATGCGTTATCCAAAGATGATGCAGTTTGTAATAGCACACTCATGGCATTGTAATCTTGAGATAACGTAGGATCCGTTGTAAAGGTGGCCGTGCCTCCCGAATGTTTGGGGTAAGTGGTACTGCTGCCTCCTGCGATTATTGCTCCACCATCAATAGAGGCAAACTCTGCATAGGTAGCAGGTGTATTCCCCACCCAGCAGCAGGCATCAAATTCGCCTTGCGCGATTAAAGTCGCTACTTCTGCGGCAGCCTGTAGTTGGGGCCCTGCTAAATCGTTATAACTACCGCTAATTAAAAAATTCTCTGAAGTACCTCGCTGGGCAATTAGTTGATTTAGAAATAGGGCGTATGTAGATATGTATTTTTTGACATTGGTTTGTAACTGATTTGCGCTCGCACTTATGCTAAACGTGAATAGCAGCAGAAAGCTCATCAGTATCGGGATGTGTCTTTTCATTGTGTTCTCCTATGGTGAAATATAGTTGCTTTTGAAAAATGAACATTTGTAAACCTCTCCTTTCTATGGGGTTATGTTTATATTGTTTTAACAATCTGAGTTGTATTTAAATGCTGAAAGAAATAATTTATTTGCGTTATAAATAAAATGTAATACGTAAATATTACGTTCTTCAACTATTAGGATACTACGACTTATTATTTTTTATTTCAAATGTTTTCGTAATAATTAATAAAAATAGCTAACACTCGTTAAGTAGTTCTAAAGTATGTGTGGGAATTGGCGTTTAGTTACCTTGCAAGCTTAAAGTTAATTGAAGTTTAGTCAGGCTAAAGTCAAACTTTGAAAAGGTTGTAAGGTTTTCGCATATTATTTTAAATAATGATTTCTATTAGTAGAGCTGATTCGAATGGTTGCAATACATTGGATGAGTTATGTGAAGACAGTATGACTATCAAATTATGAATGGCAGCTAAAAAATTTTCTTTGCAAAAATATTAGTGTTGGCTTGAAGACATTTAATCCAACACTAACTGCTTTATTTTTATTGGCGGCGCTTTAAGTGTTGCGTGCCTGAGAAGCTCGAACAAACTATTGAGAATTAATCGTCCTCGTCGCTGCTAAAATAGGGTATCATCGCCTGTTTTTTAACAAGCAATCTATCTGGAATAGGTTGAGACACTAGTATAAGTGTGTACATGAAAGGCAATTAAAAGAATGGCAGATACTTTACATTCGAGTGAGACTGGGCGCAGAAGGACGTTTGCTATCATCTCGCACCCTGACGCAGGAAAAACCACCATTACCGAAAAGTTGTTGTTATATGGAGGTGCTATCCAGCAAGCAGGTACCGTTAAAGGCCGCAAAGCAGCACGTCATGCAACCTCTGATTGGATGGCATTAGAGCAAGAACGGGGGATATCCGTGACTAGTTCTGTGATGCAGTTTATCTATAACGATTGTGTTGTGAATTTGCTTGACACACCTGGACACGAAGATTTTTCAGAAGACACGTATCGCACATTAACTGCAGTAGATTCTGCGTTAATGGTGATTGACTGTGCCAAAGGGGTTGAGGGAAGGACGATTAAACTCATGGAGGTGTGTCGTCTACGTGATACGCCTATTGTGACATTTATTAATAAGCTTGATCGCGAAGGTCGTGAGCCTATTGAACTTATTGATGAAGTAGAGTCCGTACTGAATATTAAGTGCGCGCCGATTACCTGGCCTATTGGTATGGGTAAATCATTGAAGGGTGTTTATCATCTGTTGAATAATTCGGTACATCTATATGGTGCCACCCACGGGGGTAAAAAATTAGATGGTGAGGTGATTGAGGGACTTGATAATCCGCGCCTTGATGAAATTCTAGGTGATACGGCTGATGCATTTCGTGAAGAAATAGAATTAGTCGTGGGTGCGAGTCATGAATATGATCATGAAGAATTTCTAGCAGGAAAGTTAACACCAGTATTTTTTGGTTCTGCGATTAACAATTTTGGTGTGCAAGAATTATTAGATAAATTTGTTGAAGTGGCACCCGCGCCGCAGCCGCGTGACACGTTAGAAAGAACGGTATCAGCCTCTGAAGAGGCATTCTCTGGTTTTGTATTTAAAATACAAGCCAATATGGATCCTAATCATCGTGATCGAATTGCTTTTATGCGTATTTGCTCTGGGAGTTTTGAAAAGGGGATTAAATTACGCCATGTGCGCTTGCAACGAGAAGTTAAAATTTCTGATGCGTTAACTTTCTTTTCTTCTGAGCGAGGCCATGTTGAACGCGCTTATCCTGGCGATATTATTGGATTGCATAATCATGGCACGATCCGCATCGGTGATACTTTTTCGCAAAAAGAAGAGTTGGTATTTACTGGTATTCCTAATTTTGCTCCCGAATTGTTTAGGCGAGCACAATTAAAAGATCCATTGAAAATGAAAGCACTGCTAAAAGGTCTGATGCAGTTATGTGAAGAAGGTGCTACACAATTATTTCGTCCACTAGTAGGTAACGACTTAATTTTAGGTGCAGTGGGTGTGTTGCAATTCGATGTAGTTAAGCATCGTCTGAAGGATGAGTATAATGTTGATTGTCAATTCGAAGCTGTCAATGTGTACACAGCAAGATGGTTGTATTCTGAAGACCCGCAAGCATTAGAAAAGATTAAACAGAAATCTTCTTCTGGAGTGGCTTTGGATCATGCTGGAGAATTGGTCTATATGGCATCCTCTCGTGTTAACTTGGATATGGCGACTGAGAAATGGTCGAATATCGAGTTTAGAAGTACACGCGAGCAAGTGTATAACTAACTAATACGTCATGCCCACGAAAGTGGGCATCCAGCTAAAGATAAGTTTGAAATCGATTGGTAATAATTCTTGCTTAAGGCTAGTTGGATTTCCATTTTCATGGAAATGACGGTGATCTCGAAAATTATTTTTTCAAAAGACCCCTTATTTCTGTTAGTAATGCTTCTTCAGTGCTAGGCTCTGGTGGTGCCTCAGGTGCTTCCTCTTCTTGCTTCTTTAAACTATTCATGAATTTGATCGCCATGAAAATTGCGAACGCAACGATAAGAAAATCAAAAACAGTTTGAAGGAATGCGCCGTACTTGATAGTGACCGCTTCAACACCTTCGCTAGCTTCTTGTATCGTCACTGCCAGATTGGTGAAATCAACTCCGCCAATTAAGACGCCAATAGGAGGCATGATCACATCAGAAACAAATGACGAAACAATTTTCCCAAACGCCGCCCCAATAATGATACCAACCGCCATATCGACAACATTGCCGCGCATAGCAAAATCTTTAAACTCAGACATCATACCCATAGCTTTAAACTCCAGTTTTGTTTTTATTATTTATGTTTGAGCTAATTTACAGCTTTAATTTAGGTAAATTACGAGCGCAGGCAGTATGTTAATTAGATATAATGGTCATATACATAGTGTATTTCACTTAGACGACATGGATATTACCTGTACATTTTGTAGGTGATTGGAATTTGAACTTGAAATGGATAATTAGGCTTAAGTATGAGGGATTTAACTCCTACAACCTGGCAGGTATTCAAAAGCGTATTAGCAAGTTTTTTTGGTGTGCAGAACGAAGCAACCCGTCAAAGAGATTTTACCCATGGTAAGCCAGGGCAGTTTATATTTATAGGCTTGGCCATTACCGTGTTATTTATAGCGATCGTGTATATCGCAGTGAAAGTGGTTCTGTATTTTGCTTTAGGTAGTTAGTTACTTGCTGACCCAGTGCGATTTTCGGCATAGACCTTCGTAGTCACAGACGCGACAGACATTATCTTCTCCATTGGCAGGCAACTGAGCTTGCTTTCTTAGTTCGCTGATTAAGTTTTCTATTCTTGGTTGGTGCGCTAACTTTAATTGTTCAAGCTCATCATCTTTCACTAACGCACTAGGCTTTGCTTCACCCTGTGTGCCTAAGGTTAAGTATTCAGCTTGAGTAATTCTTTTGTCTAGTAAGGCATAGAAAGGCAACTGTACAGTTTCGCCATTGAGTACTTTCTTTTTGGAAGGTTTGGAGCTACCGGTTTTGTAATCAATCACTGCGTAATTTTTAGTATCAGAATCGATACGATCAATTTTTCCGTATAAAATTATGTCGTTAGTTAATTTAATTTCTAGCGCTGCTTCTCCACGTAACGCTTTCCATTCTTTGTCGCGCTCAATTGCCCAGTCTATATATGCGGGCACATTACTTAGCCATCTCTGTAACCAACCTTCTTTAACGGTTGGAGGGAAGGAGGCGCGCATAAACAATTTACTGCTGACTTCAGTTAATTGCGCTATTAACATCGCGCGATTATTGTCGGTAGGCGCATTGCCAGGTTTATTTTCATCACTAAAATGAAATTCATGCAGGCTTTGGTGAACCAGTTGCCCAAAATCAGAGGCTTCAAAATCATCGTGACTATCCTGTTCTCTTAGGGCTAGCACATATTTTGCAAAATATTGGTATGGGCAATCCATGAGTGATTGATATTGAGTGGCAGACACCTTTTTTGGAATAAGATTGCTAGGCGCACTTGGTTTAGGTGGTAGAGTTTCAAAGTTAGAAAACTGCATAATGTCTTGCCTAGCCTGTTGGCGTAATTGTATTAACTGATTGAGCTGGTGATTGCGTAGTGATAATGAATAAGCTTGCTGACTAAATAATTCGATTAATTTTACCCACGAGCAAAGTTCCTGAGGTTCGCCATGATTTTCTGTTTCGGCACTTAATAGTATGTGTTCGCATTGTTCAAGCAATTGTCGAAAACGCACAAAGTTAACAGCGGTTGATTCATGGCTGGTAGGTAAATCTAACTCATGACGTACTTTCTCGTTGAAGAAGGTGCGATGTGTTTTTGTGTTAGTTAAACGATTCTCTTCAACACCAGCAATAATCGCTGCCTTGAAATTAAAGTTATCAATATGTTCAAAGCCACATAATGTAACTCGTGCGTCAGTTTCTTCTGGGATAAAGTAATTATTTTCGAATAAATCGCGTAACCACTGACGCCATTCTTTCCAATTAATTTTTATGCTGTTGTTTCTAGTACTATTAATATTAGTGTCGAGAGTGTCTAATAATTGCTGGCCAGCATCATCATTATGCAAACACTGCTTAATGCCAATGTCCTCTAATACAGTGAGTAACGTGTTAGATAGTTTATATAACTCATATTCGCCTTGGTGCTTGTAGCTTTGTAGCGTTTCACAAGCAAGTTTAGTTGATTCGCAAGTGTCAACAATGTCAGTGCAATCCAGTTCCTTGCTCTCAAAATGCGTGTTAACTAAGGATATAAATGTATCAATATTGTCTGTGGGCGTGCTGCGATGCTTTTTTAATAGTTTAATCGCATGAAAAATTTGGTGTTGGTACTCAGTATTGTTGTCGAAATTCAACGGCAAGAAAGGAGAACTGAGTAAATCTAGTAATGAATCTTTTTTGAAGTTATGTTCTATCGCATCTAACAATATTTCTATGGAAGTAGCAGCGCTGGTAGTCGATAGTGTCCAGCCGCCCATATCAGCGGGTTTAATGCCTTCCTCTTCAAGGACTGCGCGTATTCGACGAGCAAGCAAACGATCACTCGCTATAATGCCAATTGGTGTAATGCCATCTA